>CANQKI010000080.1 GCA_947624355.1 uncultured Clostridia bacterium
TCGAAGAACTCGCCATCCATAACAATCCATTTACTTTCCCTTTCGTCATGAAATTCGCCCCCGCCGCTCAGTCCTCATTCGGATCAGATGCATGAATGTTGGCAAGCATTCATGTCTGCCCAAGCAGGAGTCACTGCGGGCGCATGAATGGGTCATTCTTCTTTTTTCGTCACGAAATCACGCTGTATCGAATGAGGTCAGCTGGTAGATTTCCTGAGGTAGCGTATTGGCTTTCGCCAATACATCGAGTATACAGGCAAGTATTTCATCCGTCTGCCGCATCATTTGTCTCATCGTCACCAACTGATTTTTTTGCTGCGCGAAGGCATTCCCTTAAAAGAAAGGGTGATCTTTCGACAGACCTTTCTGCGCAGTACGATTCGATTTGCTTTTTCAGCTGATAATGTGATTCCGAACGAGATTCAGGTTGCAACCGTCATTCCGGCAGGGGTCTCTGCAACCGCTCCTGTGAATTTCCTCACAATGGGAGTATTCATTCTCGCAGTTCAATACCACTTTCTCAAGCGACACTTTTCTTTGTTTCATTTTGAAACGCTCCTTCCTTGATTTGAATTTAAGTATGTAGAATCTACAAGGATTTTCTTGTGCGTTTCAAGAAAACTATCTCTGTACGAAAATCTTTTTCAGCTTCGGACGATGATCATGCTGCCGGATCTGCTTTTCTGGGCAAAATTCTGTACGAAAATGACGGTTTGCCTTCGGAGTAGATCCTATCGCACTCAAGCTCACGAACCGGAGCATTTCTATACGAAAAAGTTCTTCAGGATCATCTCGCAGCGTCGGCCGGTCTTCTTATATTCTTTTTCGTCACGAACTTCCCCGCATCTGGCTTGAACTCGGCGACAGGATCCTGACTCCAGGGAAGTTGTGCAAATCTTTTATTGACGAAAATAAAGAATTCGAGTTCTGAATCTCTTCACGCGTCTCCTCGGCGGATACACCTGAGCTGAATCCAGTCTCGTGACGAAAATGACGGACATAATTTCCAATGGGATGGCACTTCCCAGATGGTAAAGTATTAGGAGTTATTTTGAAGTTCAACCGCTGATTTTTAATCGACAACATCTGTCGAAGCTGAAGCGATATTCGAGAGAACTTCTGTGATAAATCTCTTTTCGCTATGAAATGGTACGGTTTTAAATTTCGAGCGCCTCTCCCGGTTACTTACTCCTCTCATCCGGCTGGCATAGCGTTCACAAAATTTTCGTACAGAAAGCGGGCAGATAATAGCCTGGAGCCGGCCGCTGTCCGTCGGTTCGATCGACGCCGCAGGAAATTTTCCTGACGAAAATCATTTCAACACAACGGCAAAATGTGGTCCGGGTTTAGAATGCCAGTTTGAGCTGCACAGTTCTGTACGTCCATCTTGGGCGAGATACTCGGTACCATCACAACGCTGACTGTTGGTTTTGCTGCCTCTGCAATTTTCGTCACGAATCATTTCGATGTTCACACCTCTGGGCCGACTCACCCGGAAGTCGCACGCGCGCTGCGAGCTGAACCGTTATACTATCAACCTCTCTTTTTCGTCATGAATGTGTGACGACAAGCTTACGGGGCTCTCTTTGCAGGTAACAATGATCACTCCGGATCAGCGCCGATGCACGATCGTATTTTCGTCACGAAACAAGGTTTGACTGCAGCAGGACCTTCCGAGAACTCGAAGGTTCTTAGCCTCAGGGAACGAAGTTGACGAAAATCTTTTTTTGTCACGAGAACAGGTTCAGCCACACCGTTCTGGGGGACAGCAGGACCTAATCAAGCTCATCATTCCTCATCTGCACGGGAGCGTCATTCTTGTCACGAAGTCCAAGCCGGCGTTTTACTGCAGATAACTTTGAACGCAGGTCGGTAAGTTCTCGGTCAATTTCTCGAATACGGTTATTGCTCTCAACCTTTGGCAGATAGTCGCCGATAATCTTCTTGCCGAGGTACAGTTCTTTCCACCTCCCGCCCTCTCGGTGACGAAAATATTTATTCGGCCCGTGCGGGTAGCCACGGTGGCACGGACAGGTGGGTCTGTTGCAGGTGACGAACTTTTCCACAATTTCGCCGTCGTAGCCGGGATAGTAGGTCAAGCCCGCTTGCTCAAGCTCCAACTCTTGAATATTCTCGGTATAGGTTTCTAAAAGGATGTTGTCGTATGTCATATATCCCTCTCCTTGCTTGGTTTTGTATTATAAATACAAAACACAGGGCATCGGTTTCAAGAAAACTACGGTGGCAGGAGGGGCACCTTCCGTTCTTAATGGAATAAGCGGGCGCCCTCATTTCAAAATGATAATCATTTCATAGCGCCCGCTCGGTTTTTATATGCGTGTCATTTCAGAATGAAAAATGCCCGTCATTTTGAAATGAAAGTCATATAGGGTAATGACAGATTTTCTCAGATTAATGTCGGCAAAACTTTCGTTTTGAAATGACGCCCTCTCAGATTAATTTCAGAGGAATTGCAGAGCAATTACAGTCCTCGTTTTGAAATGACGGTCTGCATTCATTTCGAAATGACAGATTTCCTCTCTCTTTGAAATGACAGATGACAGTCATCTCAAAATGACAGACCGGATTTTCATTTTGAAATGATGACAGACAGGTCTATTACAGATTCATTACAGAGAGGGCTTTCTCTTTGAAATGATTCGTACAGATTCCTTATAGATTTTTTTAGATTAATCAAAGGCAAAACAATCATTTTGAAATGAAAGAATTGCCCTCTCATTTTGAAATGAACCGGGACTCTCGTTTTGATAGTAAGTTCGCCGCTTTCGCTTTGATATGAGAGAGAGATTCTCTCTTTGAAATGATGAGGATTTATCTCTTTGAGATCGGGGATTTTCCACCCTCCCGCTTACGTTCAAACGGAAAGTCATTTTCCTTTCATTTCACAACGCTACTATGAACGCTCTTCTAACTCATTTATAAAAGAAAATTCATCTTGAAAAGACCGTTCATTTTTTGCAAATGAAAGGCACTCTCAAAACGAAAATCACCGCAAAAAACTCTCAAAACTTTATCATCTCAAACGGACAGTCGATTTTTAAAGATAAATTCTATTGAGTCATTTTAGAAAGGATTATCATCCTTACGGACGATTTACGGAGCTTTAGAATCGTTTACGAGTCAACTTTCCGTTCATTCAGAACGATTTCGGAATAAAAAGAACGATTTCCAATAATTAACCTTTAAGGGGCCAGACGAAATTCAAAATCGTTCATGAAAAACCGCGTTCCCGCTTTGTTCCCCCTTCCTTCCCCGCCTCGTTTTCATAAAAGCATTCCCCTTGTTTTTCCCATTTTCTAATTATGCTGCACAACCCGCATTTTTCCCCTTTGCGATGAAAATCGCGTTCCCCCGCTTCTTTCCCCTCCATGACGAAAATAACATATCCCGTCTTTTTCCCCAATTTTAGTCTTGAAGATCACCCCGCCTTTTTCCCCTTCAGGACGAATAATTTTGTTCCCTTGTTTTTCCCCGTTTTTCGTCACGAGCAAGTCCCCGCCCTTTTCCCCTCCGTGACGAAAACAACACACCCCGTCTTGTTCCCCAAATTTCGTCATGACGTATATCCCGCCTTTTTCCCCTTCCGGACGAAAATCTTATACCCCTTCCTTTTCCCCATTTCTCGTCACGGATGCTTCCCCGCTTTTTTCCCTTTCCGCATTTTACGAAATTATGTTCAATCGACAGCTTGATAATATATTTCTCTTCAAATCAAAAGAATAGGACAGTTTTCTTGAAAATGCAGCGAAGTTTTCGCCATTATATAAACAAGTAAATTCTAAAAAGGAAGGAGTATTGCAATGAAAACTGCCGAAAGGAAAAATGCCGTAATTCCGATATCCAAAGATAAAATCAAGGACCTGATCCCCATTATGGACGTGGCACGTAAGTATTCGCCAAAGGTGAGTGAGAAAGCGAAGCTGCCACTAATCATCTGCCCGTTCCATGATGATCATAATCTTGGTTCCTGCAGAGTCTATCCCTCAACTAACACCTTTAAGTGTGAGGCGTGCGGAGCACACGGAGATATGCTGAAGCTTGCATCCGGGTATTTAGATATTCCGCTAAGCAGGATGAACGACCTGCTTGAAGGCTTGACAAAGGAATTCGGAATTTCGCGAGATTCCGTTCAAGTTGAACCGTCGTTCTCCCGAACAAAACCGGCGAAGCCTCCCGAGAGATTATCTCCCGAGGAATACACCGAGCTTCTCCAATCGGACCACTATTCCGTCCCCTGCCGCTTTGAGGAGGTCGAATACGAAGAAGGAGAAATCGATTATGTACCGGTTGAATACACCCATGTATACTATCGGACGCTGGCAGTCAAGGATCCGGAGTTTCATGATTGGGTCATCTGCACGGTATCAAGAAAAAACTGGCTCAGATATGCCGAAATGGCGGTGTTCTGCCAGGACAACGGATACGCGCTGCTTGAGGAAGCGATTCAGAGCATAATGGCCAAAACAACTTATTTACTTCGCAAGGCTCTGATAAACAAGAGTCTGTACAGAGGTGAATTAAGGCTCCGAAACGAGATGCTGTATGAATCTCTTTTCGAGAAAAAGGAATCGGCATAAAACAAGGGCATCAAAAAAACGATGCCCGCTACATATTTTTTGAATTAGTTTATTGACACTTTAATTTTTTTGTGATATAATAAGAGTGCAAAGGAGATGACGAAAATGAAATTGTTCAGATACATATGCTCTGCTATCATATTTGCGCTCGCCGCATACCTCGGCTACAGATGCATTGGAGAAATTTCCCGCACTTATATTTTGCTCTTCATAATGGTATTCTGCTGCGGCATGATTGTATTTTTGGATGGAGGGAGGCAGGCCAATGCGCCCGTTCACAAAAAGTCTAAAGGAATTCGCCGGTGAAAACAATGCGGAGCATCTGCTTGCGGAGTATTCATCCGACAATACTCTTCCGCCGGATGAAATAGGCTATCTATCCAAAGCTCCGGCAAAATGGATTTGCGCATACGGTCACGAAGAGATAGAATCCCCCTATGCGCGCACTCGCAGAGGATACTGCTCAATCTGCGGGAAACTGCGGCACGGATCATTTGCTCAAAATTATCCCGATCTGCTGGATTCGTGGAGCGAGGACAACACCGTTGATCCATACGCAATTCCCCCTACATACAGCAAGCCGATTCTTTGGAAGTGCAATCACGGTCACACCTGGAGCAGATCGATTAAAACGCAGGCCAAGCTTCGCACCTGCCCGTATTGCTCTACGGATGAACGTCGTTTCTTTTCAATTCATCCGGAAATGCTCGATCAATGGGATTACGACAGAAACGGAACTACGAATCCCTACGATGTGTTTGCCTATTCGCATCAAATGTATTTTTGGATTTGTCCCAACGGGCACTCCTATAAATCATCGCCGGAAAGGCTTATGCGTCGCTTGGTACGCTGTCCCGTCTGCGCATCCGCCGGATACAAGCGGCAGGATATCATCGCAGAGTGGCATCCGACTAAAAACGGAGAGAAAACGCCCTTTGATTATTCGTCAAATTCGCAGCATATCGCTTGGTTTATCTGCTCTGTCTGCGGTAAAGAGTACACCTGCCGTATTGCAAACCGGGTAAACAGAAGACTGCCAAACTGTCCGAATTGCAGATGGGGCGCTGATGAAGAGAATTAAAAAATCAGAGAAAAGCTTCACTGCGCATAACGAAAACAGCGAGCCGCCTGATTTACAGGTTGACTCGCTGTTTTCATTAGTTTAGAATTGTTTTTGTGTCACAATCCACCACACGATAGAGGCTTTCCGAATTATACTTCTTTCAGTTCTTCTTCTAACAGTTTTACCCATTCCCACGGATCCTCCGGCGGTTCGTTTTTTCTTCTGATACCCGCTATTACCTTGTGAATAGACTGAATAAGATTCATTTGCCCACGAATATAATCCTCACTGTTGGCATCATATAATTTTGCTTTTTGTTTCCAAATTTCATCGAAGGCATTTTCCAGGTCATTTAGAACTTTATCACCGTCCATCATCGCCTGCGTCTCCTCTTTTTCAAGTCGTTCAATCCGTTCGTGAAGCTCCGCAGTCGCCGCTTTTTCTTCGTTCAATTCTTTTTTCAATTGTGCGATCGTTTCTGCGGCTTCAAACAGATGCCCCGCGAGACGCGGAGATGTTGACGGTTTCATGGCTTTTTCGACAAGCCATTCTTGGGTTCTTTGTATCGCGGCATCATTGTAATGAATCATTTTGCATTCTCCTTTAATCATCCCCTTTTTTATCTTTACGCAACGTCCACGATGAGGTTCTTTTCTTTCGCCCATACCCTCAAAAACTCTGAGACGCCGGGAATGTACTTGCCCTCTCGATTGCTGAAGCCCCGTGCTTGAATAATCCTATGATTACGAATTTCGACAGTACAGTAAGGACGATCCGCCTTGTCATTTTCACGTAAAAAAGCAATAACTGTTTCTCCGTCAACAATTCGCTTTGCATAACTGCCGACACAGTGGTGGAGCTTTCTTCCTTCCTCGTAGATCTCACTTAACTCCCTCGGAATGATGGCGGACAATCGCGTGCCCCTATATTCGAGCCACTCGTTATCTATCGCACGATCCGCAAAATCTTTGCTCAGCTTCTCATCCTGAATCTGCGTGATCTTTCGGCTCATCTTGTCGTGCTCCCTCTTCAACGAATTCGTAAACACAAGCTTATGATCAGTCAGGTCACACTCGCTGTCTCGGAGCATTCGAAGGTAGTCCGACCACAGCTGCATACTTTCGCTCGGCGGACAGCACTGAAAATCGTCAACATTCCAAATATACTCGGCAATCTTGCTCACCGTCATTCCCGGAATTCCGACGCGCAGAATATCCAACACATGACGCTCATGCGCGTGCGAGGCGATATCGTAAAGTTCTCCGTAAAGTGCTCCGCTGTCCTTATTCAACACCTGCATATATGCAATCAATACCTTGAGAGTGACAACAGAATTCTGCATTGATTTGATCTGCGGTTTTGTCAGCTTACTGAACCGTGAACCCTTGAACTCTTTTCGAAAGTACGCCGGCAAATCTGCAATCTCCTTTCCGAGAATATCATCCACCAGTGTGTTGAAGCCGAATTTTGAGAAGAGCTCCAGACAGGGCAATTGCTTGAGATACTCAAAGTATTTCGGACTTGCAGAGGCATTCTTTTCAAAATAGCTGTTAAAGCCGGTCCGAGCGATTGCCGCGCTCTTTGAAATTATCCTCTTCGCCTCTTCCGTATAGTAATATTCTTTGAACCTTCTCTGTTGGTATAACTGCACCTGAAGCTTCTCAATACTTTGCTTATCGCCGTTGAAAAAGGAAATATCCCCATTCGGTGCAATTAAAATGTAATTGGTGAAAATGGTCTTATATTTTTCTTCCACAACAGGATCCTGCGCAAGCACAGTCGGAGCGCCAAAATCCAATATTTTTTCTCCGCAGGTGACGCGAAGCACAATCTGTCCGTCATCCAAAGATTTAGCGTCGACCAGGACATACGGAAGGGCTCTATTGTAACTGCTGTTCCCGCATTTTAGGCATAACGATTCATAACTCGAATGGTACCTGTCCACCGCAACCATTTTCATGTGATACTTTCCGCAATTTGTACACCAACTGTGTCGATAAACAAATCCGTCTGTGTGATCAACCGGAGTATCTATTGAATGAGCTTTCCAATTCGCCTCAACAGGCTCGGAAGGATAATCCACCGATGAAAAACTTACATTGGGCAAAACATTGACGTCTTTTGATTGATTTCCTGCAACCGTCAGTTTCAGCTCATCAAAGAGTTTTGACATGGGCTTCGTCAAGAATTGGCTGACTTTACTGAGAACAGGATCATGCTCTGTTTCCACGGTGCTGATTAAGTGAACTTCATTGTTTCCCCAGTTAAAAACACTGTCTCTCTTTCTCCAGTACGATTCGGTCACACCTCCGACATATCTTCTTTCGCCCAGGAATGTGATCATTTCACCATCCTTGATGCAGATTCGTGTTGTTTCACGGGGTTCCAAGGTAATGCCGTTTTCAGCATCCTCTTTAGGAGTACAGGCGAATTCTCTGATGAAAAGATAACCGTCTCCGACAGTATGCACATAACGATAGATCAAAGCTTCGTGCATACTGTATTCATCTGTTCGAAACGGTCTGGATTGATGATTCCCGCAATGAGGACATACCGGCTCACTGTCATTTTTTGTACCGTGCCGTCCACAGGCAAGGCAATAATACTTCGATTCCGTATCCATAATAGATTTCGATGGTTCGAAAAGGAAAGCCTTGTCGTTCTCCTTGACTTTAATGTCCTCAATGACTTTCTTCGGCAATCCCTCCAGTAAAGGAAAAACCTTCGATGTGATCGTTTTGCTTTTGAGCATAAAAAATCTCCTTCATAAATTGAAATTGCTTTGCAGCAATTCTAATATGAAGGAGGTTTCCGCACGATTTCAAGAAAACTATATTCAAACGTCAGATTCCGATAGAAATCCGTAAGGCCTCATGTATTCTCTGAATGCATTCTTCATCCTTCACCTCGCCCACCTTGTTTTCAAGCGCCTCCTGCGGTATTGTAATGATCTGTTCGCATAGAGCCAGTGAGGTTCGCGGCAGGCCCGAGGAAGCCGGACGAATTACGACGTGCGTGGGCAGCCATCGTTTCACTTTAGAAGTAAGCGCCACAACGATAGTCGTAGATGAATTTATGTTACCGGTATCATTTTGAATAACTAACACCGGTCGATAGCCATGCTGAATCGAGCCTTCGATATGCGGTAAATTCGTCATATATATTTCCATGCGTTTGGGAGATTGCATTTGATCCATTAAAACATTCCTTTCACGATGTTCTTTGGATCAGTAATACATAGTTTTTCATTCACGTTTCAAGAAAAGAACAACCGAGCTGTCTGAGACACAGATAGCTCGGTCAAGTTTAATTGTCGATGTCTTCCATTTCGCTGAACAATACCGGATTTGTCACCGCCTCAAAATATTGCGCCAGTCCATGCGCGGTCATTGCCTGCAAAAACATCTCAACCCGTTTTAACATCGGAAAAAGTCCTTTCTCGTCCAGCAGGATGTTTACTGTATCAACAAAACGCGTGCTGCCTTCCTTGATCATCACACCCTTTTGTTTCGTGATAAGCGGCACGCCCCAACCGTTTGAAACCGTAAACGCATACGGATAATTCATTTTCGGATGGTAGGCGACTTTAAGCATCGTGACGCGGCGCTCCGCCTCGTTTTCGGGATTGATATACTTGTCATAGTTCAGAATCTTGACGTCGGAGAATAGCTCTCTTGCGGTTTTGATTTCCTCGAGCTCCGCCGTTGTTTCCGCAATCAACTGCTCAATGGAAGCCGAAGAAGTCGAACTCTTCGGCGCCGAGATTTTTGAGACAGCGGCAAGCAGCTTTTCTCCGGCTTCGCTGAAAATCTCATTTGAACTTCCTGCAAACAGTTCCGCAATTTCCGTAATCTCCGTCAAATCCACTGTTCCTTGATTTTGTGCCGATCCCTCACCTTGCGCCCTCTGCAGTCGCTCCAAATGCTTGCTGCACCGATTATAGTCGCTGATTGTTGCAGTCTTCGCTTTCGTGATCGCCGCCGAAAGTCTCTGAAACTCATCCGGCGATAGATTGTAAAATGCGTCCGTCGCAAGATCGCCTGTTCCCTTGCTGTAGTCCTTCGCATTGATTCGAATCCTCGACATGGGAGTGTGGGGCCATGCCATCGCGTCTTTCTCATACCGAGTATCATCCATAAATTCAAGCAGCGCCTTTTTCGTCTTAAAAACGCAAATCTGCTTTGTGTTCGTTTTGCCGGCCACGCAGCCTCACCTCGCTTCCTTCTCAATAATTTCACCCTGCGCCTATATCCAGCAATGCAATTTCCTTATATTTCTTTCCCCGAAAGCAGTTCGCTTTCAGATACCCGTATGCAGACAGCTTGTTTGGCAAGCCTAATTCCACATATTTCTCCGCCAAAGAAAAGCCTACCAATGAAAAGCCGTTCGCAAACAGCTTTACATGTTGATCGGCGTCTCCCATGAACCTGTGAGATTCATTTGACAGCTCAACGCAAACCTTTACCACAGGACGAGGCGCCCCTGCGCCAAACGGTTCAAGACTGCCGATTTGAGAAAAAAGTTCGTCCGTTATTCTCTCTGATGGCAAATCTATGTCCCATTCACCGACAGGGTTCAGATCGCTCTCCGTCAGGCAGTCTGCGTATGCATTCATTCTCCTTCGAAATTCCTCAAAGACATCGTCATCCGAGCAGACCGTAAGACCTGCGGCAAGACGATGACCGCCATAGCGTTCAAGCAGAGGTTTGCAGGACTCAATTGCACCCAACATATGAAAGGCGTCGATGGATCTTGCGCTTCCGACCCAATGCAGTTCCCCGTTTTCATCCGATTTTGCGCCGAACACAATCGCCGGACGGCCAAAGTCTTCCTTCAGATTTCCCGCTAATAGTCCTACTATGCCTACCGGAGCTTCCATTGATTTCAAAACAAGCACTTTATCACCCGCAGCAATTCGCTCTTCTGCGGCTGCTCTAATAGCTTGATAGCAAGTCTGCTGAATGCTTTTTCTACGTTCATTTACCTCGATCACCTGCATTGCAAGCCTCAAAGCCATTCGTTCGTCATTTTCAAGCAGGAGAATCAACGGAAGCTCCGCGCCACGGAAATCAAGACGACCCGGCGCGTTCAAACACGGTGCAATCCGAAAAGCAATGTCTTCCGCTGTTAAGGATTCAATTCCGTGCATAAGCGCTTTTACGCCGACTCTGTCGTATCCCGGATCCGTCATTCTACGAATTGCTCTCTTGACGATAACTCGGTTCTCTCCGTTCAGCGGCGCCACGTCACCCACAGTTCCGATAGCGGCAAGATCCACGAGCGACATGGCATACTCATGTTCGTTCATCTGCTCCAGCATATAGTGAGCGACCTTCCATGAAAGAGCCGATCCAGTAAGTTCAACATACGGATAGCTTTCACCGGGGATATGCAGATCAATCAAAGCGTCCGCTTCCGGAAGGATATCTCCGGGTTCATGGTGATCTAAAACGACAATATCCGCGCCATGCTCCTTAATGTACCTTACTTCCCGGATCGCCCTAACGCCGTTATCTACGGTAACAAACAGACAGACCCCAAGAGCAAGCTGCTCTTCGATTGCCTTGACGCTGATCCCGTATCCTTCTTCGATTCTGTCCGGCAGACGAACTGTGACTTTTGCCCCAAGCTTTTTCAGTGCGAGAAACATCACGGCCGACGCAGTAATTCCGTCTGCGTCGTAGTCGCCGAAAACACAAATTTTATTTCCGGCGCAGATATGCTTCCAGATAATATCGGCTGCAAGCCGTATGCCGCGAATTTTTCCGGGATCGATCAACTCGTCTCCATGCAAATACTCCTCTGCGTCATCAAGCGTTCGGATACCCGCCTTACACAGAGCGATCGCTGTATAATCATCGTATCCGTGCTCAAGAAACATTGTGTATTCATTCGGCAAATTGCTCTGTTTCCATTCCATTTTAAGCTCTCCTTCTTTAATCAAAAATATAGTACTTCTAATATGTGCAAAAGAGAATTGCCGTTTCAAGAAAACAAAGGCGACTCTTGCGAGCCGCCTTCTCCTTTAGAAGTATGATAATTTCAGTTGCTTTGTCTTAGCCCATTTTTTCAGAAAGTCTTTTAGTCCAACATCCCTTTTTTCGTCAACATCCCTGTTGGATAGTCCGTGAATCTGCGTAATCCGGTCTTGGGACGGAAAAATCTCAACCGTAAAATACGGCAAATCCGGTTTCTCCTTTTTCCGAATAAAGCAGATACAGCTGCATCCATCCACTACGCGGTCGGCATACTGCCCGACGCAGTGGTTCAGCTTACGTCCCTCTTCAAACAAATCCTGCATGCTATGTGGAACTATAATCTGATATTTCTCATCAGAAAATGTGTACTTATCTCCGTAGTCCCTGCATATTTCCCCGAACATCCTCTCCTTTTTCTCATCCATAATGATCTTCTGTTTAAAAACAGCTCGGTCGTGCTCTCTTTTAAGGCTTGAGGGATACCGTACTGTTTTATCTGTCAAGTCTACGTCAATTGTCTGACAAGCCTTCAAATAGTCCCGCCACTCTGTCACCGCTCCTGAAGGAACAAAGCATTGACTCACTCTAACACGCTCCAGGTACTCGCACGCTTGATGAACAGA
>CANQKI010000081.1 GCA_947624355.1 uncultured Clostridia bacterium
CCGTCCGTGCGCGCCCCCTGTTCCTTCAGGATCCACACCACCGTATGCGGCCGGCCGGGGTCCTCCGGGTCCGGCACTTCCGCGCCCGTTTCGTCCGTCTTTGTCTTCTGCGTATAGTCCGCCGGGTAGTAGCGCACAATCACGTCCTTGCTGTCCACCTGGCCCGCGGCTTCGTAATACCCATTTTCTGTCAGGGCAGGCGCGGGCTCGGCCTTCATGTCCAGCGTCACTTCTTTGTACGATGCCTTTGTGAAGTCCACCCCCGGGTCCAGCTTATCCCGGACGGTGATGTCCGCTGTTTCTTCCTTGTAGTTCTCCCAGGTGACTTCGTAGGTGATTTCCTTCCCCACGTCCACCATTACCCCGTCCCCGGGGTTCGTCTCGGTCTTCTTCGGCCCGCCCGTCGGGTTCGTGACGGTTTCGGTGTTCCGCCCCGCTTCGTTCACCACGATGCGGCCACGGTTAACGATCTGCCAGTCGTTCTCCGGCGCTTCGGGATCGGGCGCTGTGCCGTCCGGATAGTTATACGTCTTCCGCGCGCTGCCGTTGACCTTCACCGTGAAGTCCACGTATCCTTCCGTCCCCGCAGGCAGCAGCTTCGTTCCGTCCTCCGTCTTTTCGCCCAGCACCCATTCAATGGAGTGCGGCTGCGGCGCGTTGGTCGCCGGGTTCGCTTCCATCGTTTCCGTGGGCGTGTATTCGGAGGAATAGTACCGGATGATGACCGGAATTGTTACCGTCTGTTCCGTGCCGTCCGGCATGGTTACCGTTTTTTCGATTCCGCCTTCCGCCGTCCGCACATGGTCCTTTTCTTCCGCATCGGTATCCAGCTTCACTTCCGTGCCGTCCGGCAGCTTATACGTCGCCTGCACAAAGTCCACGCCCGGATCCAGCTTATCCAGTACCCGCACCACGGCCGGGATCGGTACTTCCATATCCTCGCCCGCCGCGTTCTGCTTCACGTCCACTGCGTCGTTCACCCAGTAGATGCGGTAGCTTACGTTGTCGTTCGTCTGCACCGTGGGCCCTTCCACCTGGCTCCCGTCCGCGTTCATTTCCAGCTTCAGGTCCGTATTCCCGTTTATTGCGGTCTCTACCTTGCCTTCCACCGGGTTCTCCGGAATGTTGGTGAGCTGCTCCACGTCGTTGCCCACCTTCACTCCGGCGCGGTTATAGATCTTCTGGTCGGGATTGCCGGCGGGCCAGGTGTTCGGGTCCGTGTTCTCCCAGCCGGTCCGGTCCCATGTGTCCTTATTCGTGCCCGTGCCGTAGCCCCAGGCCTTCGCCGCGTTCCCGTTCACCACGGTCTGCAGCTGCACCTTGCCCTGGGCCCCCGCGGGCGTTTTCTCCAGAATCCACACCACCGCATGCGGCCGCCCGGGGTCATCGGGATCCAGTTTCTGGCCCCCTTCCCCGTCGGGAATTGTATGCTGCTTATAGTCCAGCGGATAGTAACGGATTTCCGCGTTGACCGTCTCCGTGCCGACGGTGACCGGCCCCGTTATGCTGTAATAATAGTAATTGTGCTCCGTTGTCTGCTTTTGTACGTTTTCGCCATTCAATTCCAGCGTCAGCTGGGCCGCCGTCTCCCCCTCCGGGAAGGGCAGGGCGGCCAAAGCGAAGTCCGCCCCCGGGTCCAGCTTATCCGTAATGACCACCTTCGCTTTTTCGCTCTGGTAGTTATTCCACTGTACGCTGTAGGTCACTTTGTCGCCGATGGCCACAAGCTTCCCGTCGCCGGGGTCCGTTTCCTTCTTTTCCTGTTCCTCGAAGGTTGTGTTCACAAACGGCGCGCCCTGCTTGTCATGGCGCTCACCGTTATACGTAACGACGGTGAAAAGGGCGTCCTTTGTCGGGTCCTTTGTGACCTCAACGACCACTTCATAGCTCGTCGTGTCGTACACGATGTTTCCGTTTTCTTCCGCTTTCCGCTCTTCCAGGGTGTACTTGTATGTGCCGGGCTCCTCGTACACGATGCCCGGGAACACCACCGCACCGCCGTCCAGGTTCTTCATGGCCAGGGAACCGTCCGCCAGCCATTCCGCCCCGTTCGCCACTTCCTCCTTCGTCAGTTCCTTCGGCATGGGGGAAATCAGGGCATCCCCCGTCGTTTCGTCCTTGAGGGACGATTCTTTGGCTTTCAGGGTGAAGGTGAACTGATCCTTCGTCAGCTTCCCGCCGTTCAGGGTCTTGTGCGCACGGATGGGTTCCTTAATCTGGAGATGGTCGTATACGTTGACAAAGGTGAATTCCACAGGGGCGGTTTTCGTATCGCCGGTCCCGGGTTCGGGCGTGGCGGTTGTGGTCGGAATCACCGTGCCGGGGCCGGTCAGGTCGTCCTCATTGTTCAGCTTTTCAACCGTCACCTCGGGAACCAGCGTGGACGTCCCAACCGTCTGCAGCACGTTCACCGTGATTCTGAACACGCTGGAATCGATGCTGACGCCCGGAATGTCGTTTGCGGTTTCCTGGACAAAGTACACATATTTTCCGGCCGCTTCATACTTCGCGGCCTCCGGGATAACGGTGGTCAGTGCCGTGCCGTTCACGGGCGCGCCGCTCATGACCGTCCAATAATCCCTGCCGTCTTCCGTCTGGATACTGTCCGCATAATACACCGGCAACGGGTCGTTTTTGGGGTTGTCCTTTGCGGCCCACACCGTGAATGTGAAAGTGCCCGATTTCAGGGTATATTTGTCGTTCTCCGGATCCGTCACCTGCACCCGCTTCGCCAGCGACACGACACCGGGCACGGGCACGGTGTTATCCACGGAAACCACTACCTGGGTAACGATGCCCTCGCCGGGCTTGGGAATCGTACCCGTTACCTTGCCCTCCGCAAATGTTCCGGCCGTCGCCGGCTCCACCACGGCGGAAACGACATAGGGCGTCACCGCGTCTTCCGTGAGGGTGAAGGGGATGGCCGCGTCTCCGGGCAGGCCAGTAACGGTCAGGGTTTCCCCGTGTTTCAGGGTAAAGGTCCCCTCCCACTTGCTGATCTCCGAGTCCCAGGTCAGGGTGATGGTTTCGGCAGGCGGATCGGCCAGCGGGTCGGGCTCGCCGTCGGGGGCGGAATCGCCGCCCGTCACGGGATCGTCGTTTGCCGCGGGCACGGGCGCGCTCACCATGGAAATTTCGGGCTCATCCTCGTTTTCCGTCTCCCCAGCGGGGGCGGTTTCGGGCGCTGCGGGCGCCGGGACGGGCGCGGGTTCGCCGTTCCCTGCCGGCGTCGCTTCGGGCGCGTCTTCGGGCGCGGGCTCCGAAAGGATTGCCGCGGCGGCAGCAGCCACCGTCCCACGGGTCACCGGGTAGGTCACGGGTTTGTCCGTGGGCACGGTCGCGGGCAGCTCCAGCGTCAGGGTAAAGTTGAATTCCTGGTTCAGCTGGCTTTCCTCCGTGACCGCTGTGCCGTCGCCGTTCACAATCCGCTTCTCGATGGTCAGGGAAACGGGATTCTTGACGTTGGTGAAGACCACCGATTCATTCACGTTCACGCCGTTCACCGTGCCGGTAACGGTGGTGGGATCGCCGGTCGTTTGCTCTACGCCGTCGACCGTGCTTTTCACGGTATAGCCGGACGCCGCTGTTTCCTGGACGGTGTAGGTATATATGACGTTGCGGTCCAGGCCGCTGACGCGCATGATCTCGCCGGCCTTCAGGGTGAAATGCCATTCGCCCGTCGCGGTGGCCGCAATATCCGTTTCCGTTTCGCCTGGGGTGGAAGCGCCGGGGGCGACATATACCAGCAGCTTGCCCGTCTTCAGGAGGCCGTTTCCGAGCGCGGCGTATAAGCCGTAATCGAAGGGCCCTTCGGCGGGAGCATCATCCTGTTTCAGGGTCAGGGTGAATTCAAATTCCTGGTTCAGCTCGTCTTCGGTGGACGTTGCGCCGCCGACGATCTCCAGCTTCTTCTCGATGGACAGGTCGCTCTTGACGATGGTGTTGACAAAGTTCGCCTGTTCTTCGAACCAGCCCGTATTGCCGTACACGGAATACACGCCGGTATACGTAGGCTCTTCGCTCGTCGGTGCGGAAACGGTATCCTGATCCGGTTCGTTCTCCACGGCGAAATGCACCGTGGGGCTGACGCCGTAACGGGCCATGTTCCGCAGATACGTGGACGCTTCGCCGTAATAGTGCGGGTCAACCAGCTGGCCCTGGTAGTACATGTAGTGGAGGTAAGAGCCGTCGTCCAGCTGAATGTCGCACTGCCCGACATCAAGATTTTCTACATTATTATCTTTTGCAACTTTGCAGTTAGGGTTATTCGTCACCTTGCGGGTTTTGCCCGTACTTGTATATTCGTTGTGGTTCCCTGTCCACACCTGCACCGCATCCGACTCAGCGTCAACACCTACGGGCTGATGGTGGTTGCCGGATGCATTCTTGTCCATGGTGGCATAGTATTCCCACATGACGGCGTTGGTGTGGGCGAAGGGCTCGTAAGACATCGTCGCATTGGGATTCGTCCTGCCGTATTCGTCCACTGCCCAGGTCAGGTCGTTTTCGGTTTTCTTATTCTCGGCCTTGCTGCCATACGTACTGCCGTAGGTAGCGTTTTTCTGGGTATAGATGGGAATCTCCTGTTTGCCCAGGCGGTAGATACTTTCGGAGCCGCGCTGCTGGACATGGCTAACCTCTTTCAGCACATAGCCTTTATTTTTCTGCTCATCCGTCAGCTTTTCCGTGAAGCGGTAGGCAATGCGGTTATCCAGGCCTGTCAACAGCAGGCCCTGGCCGTGCTTCAGGGTGAACTGGGCGGTATGCTTCATGATATAGTCGTTATCAATGTCAGCTCCCCCCAGCGCCTCCACGTCATTGAACAGGTCCGGCCGGTCTCCGCTGGGGACAATGGTATCATAGAGCTCGTCTACCGCGCCGAAGTTCAGCTCCGTTGTCATGTACTGGCTTCTGGTCAGGTACGGGGACGAGAAATTCGTCGCGCTGGTCTCTCCACTGGGTTTGCGGATGACGAAGGTAAAGTAGGTCAGCTTCGTTCCGGTCGTGTCATGCGTCCAAGAACCTTTGCTATTTTCGTCCCCCTGGACCGTCGAAACGGGGATCAGCTCTGCATCCGTGGCCCAATAGGTTATCGTGCCGGCGGGACGGCTGCCGTCCGCAAGCTCCTGGCGGTAACTGTCGCGGTTTGCCGCTCCGGGTTCTCCGGGGGTCTCCTGCCGCTGTCCTTCCTTAAAGAAGGTGGTGCGGCCGTTTTGCGCAAAGTCCCTGCCTGCATCATATCCGTCGGCAGTCCCGTCATAGGTGCTGTCCTGATACAACCGGCGGGTATGCGCAGTTGCACTCTCAACGGCACCGCTGCCGTTGGCAGGCAGATAGAGGTAATAGAGAGCGCCCGTATAAGGCTGCGTACCGGCTGTGCCGTCGTCGTTGGCATAGACGTAGATCGTGTTGCCCTCGCTGTCCGTGCTTTCCACGACCTGCCTGGCGGTCTTTTGAGCGCCCTCATCTACCAGCGCGAACAGCGCGCGGGTGGAGTTGTTGGTCTGCACCAGGTCGCTGTTGTCGGTCAAGACGTCGATATAGGCCAGGCGGCGCTCCCAGCTGCCGCTGTACGGGTTGTACTCGGTCAGCGCGGCGGTACGGGTACCGGTGACCCCCTGGACGAAAATCTGGTAGTTGAAGACTTCGTTTTCTTCATCCACCGTAACGCCCTCGGGAATCTCCAGCTGCTTGGTGATGTGCAGCATCTGGTTGGCGATCTCCAGATAGCCGTTGTTGCCCAGATAGTTATTGATGATGACGTTATCGTCCGTGCCCGAATCGCCCGAAATGGTGGGCAGGTAGTAGGTGTTGGACGTCTTGGTCACGTTGTCGTCGTAGTACCCGTCGATGTACTGGTCACCCTTGTACTGCAGGTTGTTGCTCATGTCGCCTGAGCGGACGCCGCCCGGACGGGTCGACACGGCGAAGTGGAAGTAGGCCTTAAACGTTGGCTCCGTTAAACTGGTTAAATCCTCATTGCCGCTGTTCGCCGCGACCAGCGCGGCCTTGACCATCGGGTCCGCCTGCATCTTTGTCCAGTAATTCACCTGCTGTATCAGCGCGCCAATCATCTCCGGGGAGGCCTCGTCGTCCGGGTTGTAGTCCGGGTTGGGCACCTTCTTATCGTTGCTGATGCCGAGGCCCGTGAGATAGTTTTCCAGACCGCTTTCCTTCAGCGTCAGCTTCTCGAACGTGGGCTCGCCCCGGGTATCGTCGCCGGTCTCCGTGCGGGAAACATAGGCAAACTCCACGTTCAGGTGGCTTGCGGTGTCCGACCAGCAGAGCATATCGCCGTTGCCGATCCTGTCGGAGGCAAAGCCGGAGCCGAACTCGCTGCCCTTGCGGGCCAGGGCGTACTGCACCATCTGCCCCTCATAGGTGCCGGGAAGTTCATTGCCCATGTTGTCTTCGCCGACCGTGCCCTCCGGCACATAGAACTCCACCAGGATGAAGAAATAATCGTCGGAGGAGAAGGACTTGGAACCTGCGGCATAGCCGTTTCCGCTGGAGGTCACATGATCCAGCAGGTCGCCCTTCAGGAAGACGATGCCGTTGTCCTCATACGGATACTTGATCCCGTTGCTGTCGGTGATTTCATTGCCGCCCGCATCATGCATGGTATTAACGGCGCTTGCAAATGCGCTCTCGCTGTCATACACGCCCATATACTGGCCGCCCTGCCAGCTCGCGCCGCCGGTATTGCCGTCCTCCCACTCCGTATTGCCGTTGCCGTGCCCGTCGCCGGGCCAGGAATGGTTCGTTTGCGCGTCCACGGGCTGCAGCGTGCCGTTTGCATTCGCCCGGTAGGCATGGGCATACAGGGCCAGGGGCTTCTGGAACACGTAATAGCGGTTGTCCGAACCGGGCGAGAAGGTCACCGTGGGGTCGCCTCGGGTCCGGGACGTCTCGTCGGTGGCATAATCCCCGTACCGGATGGCGGAATAGAAGTTGGAAATGAACCAGATATAATCCTGACCCTCAATGGTATGGGTGGACATGTACTCGGGGGAGATCTTGTTGAAATCCACGCCAGCCTGGTTTCCTTCATCGTCCCGGAGGATCAGATCGTCCTCCAGGCCCACCGCATAGAACAGCCTGAAGGGGGTGGACTGGTAGCAGTACGCCTGATACATTTGTTGCGTGACTTTTTGGGAGGTCTGATTCCCTGTTTTGTCTTCGACCGTATCATAGGTATCCACCTTATGGTCGCTGCCCAGGTTAGTCTTGTAGGACAGCACGCCGTCCTTGCCCAGGGTGACGGTGGCCAGCTCGGTGGGAATCGCCGCCGCAGGGATGTCCACGTACAGCGACCGGTCGTAGCCGGTGTTGGGGGCGATGACCCCGGTCGTGTCCACAAAGTCGCCCGTGTCCTCCACCCACACGCGGATGTCGGAGAGGCGGTACACGCCGGGGGTATCGGCGTAGATTTTGTTGTCCTGCGGGTAGCTGTTGCCGCCGCCGAGCGCCTGGTGCGCCGCTTCCCATTGAGTCTTGAGTTCGTCCGACACCTCGCCGTAAATGGGGTTGCGGTGCAGGGCATTGCGGTCGGCCGCATCGCCCGCAAAGCGGTAGCAGGTATAGACCGTGTTCTTCACCTGAGCGGGAAGGTCGCTCGGGTGGATGGTTGGGTCTTCAACGCCCGTGATGGGGACGAAGTTCACGAGGGTCTGGAAGCTAAAGCGCATGACCCAGCCGTCGTCCCGCGCCTCCTGCGCGCTGGCGTATTTTTTGTGGGTATCGGGGTCTTCATTCGGCCAGCTTCCTGCCGCATCGGTGGTCAAATAAGTACCTGCCAGCGGTGCACCAGCCGCTTCCTTCGGCGTGCCTTTGTACCATCCCTGCGGGAACGCAGTCAAACCCTGTTCAGATGCTTTGTGTTCGCTCATCCACTGGTCGTTCCAGTTCCAGTCGTACACGCCGGCGCGCACCAGGCCGTGCATTTCGCCGAAGACCAGCAGGGCCATGTCGTAGGTGGTTTTTTCGTTTTGATGAGTCGCGCCGCCGTCAATATGGTACGGCGTGGCCACGATGGACTCGTTCTTGATCTCCATATACTCGCCCAGGGGGTCCTGGTAGGTGATGGAGTTGCTCACGCCCGCGTCGTTGTCGCCGGACACGGGAACAAACACCTTGCCCAGAATCAGGGCCAGGATTTCTTTAAAGGTGCTGCCCAAATTTTCGGACGTCACGTCGAAGAAGCCGTCATTGTAGGCGATGTTGGCCACCACTTCATCGTTCGTGATCTGGACCGGATCCTCGCCGCCGGCGGAGTAGGTAGACCCTTCAGAAGGGATCGGTTTGATGATGATATTGACAGGTTCTCCGTTTTCGTTGATTTGGTTCGGTCCATTCGTCTCCGTACTGTTCTTAAAGTCCTCCCATACCTTTGCAAGACCTTTGATCTCGTAGCTTTCCACTTTGCCGCCTTTGAAAAGGACGTCCTTTGTGATCTTATTTTTTACATCACCGTAACCCTCGTAGAGCGTAGCCTGTATCTCTTTATCATTCGCGCCGAATTTGCCGTCATTCTCCGGATCGTTAACCCATGCGTCAATATTGTTGAGGTTATATTCCTTCGGATCCAGCGTGGGATACAGGCGCATTTTACCCCACAGGGGCACATGGTCCGTGTCCACGTTCATCGTATAGGTGAAGAGCTTGCTCTTGCTCTCCGGCGTGGCGGCGTTTTTCGTCCAGCCGTTGGCATAGTGCTCCGAGACGACCTGGTTCATATAGGACGCGGTGAGCAGCACCTGCATGACCGTGCCCGCCGTGCCCGTCACATTGTTGTCGCTGCTGTAAAACACGCCTGCATGGTTCCAGGCCGGTTGACTCGACAACGTGCCGTCTATACATATATCCGCACCCTGGTTGAATAGGCCGTGCAGACCGTTCCACCCCTCCCCGAGCGTATCTTCTCCGGGCAGAAAAACGTTATACCATTCGTCGCCCGTATTTTCATTGAGGCGATGCTTGTAGTCAATATAGCGACCGTCAACTTTTCCTGATTCCCATTTGCTAGAAGCGGTCTCTGTATAGCTGTTGTCCTCTATATAACCATATGCCGGGTTGCCATCGTCCCCTTTTGCTCTCTGTCCGTAGCGAACATTCCAGTCAGCGACCGTATAGGGGGTTTCACTATTGTATCCCATCTCGTTAAAGGCAAAGTTCGCACCGCCGTCGGACATGATGATGGCCGCCGGGATGCGGGCCACCGTGGACAGCACACCGTTGGAGAGCCGCTCGGCATACGTCGTCGCCGTGGAATCCGCCAGCTGCTTATAGGCCAGGTAGATGCCGCCCTGGGTGTTGGTGAAGTAACCCACATAGTCGTCAGCTTTGAGGCCGGAGACACCGTTGTTCTCAAGAAATATCGAATGAAGTCCATCTTTGTCCATTGCGTGGGCCAAGCCGCCTGGCAATTGATTCGCGCTTGATCTGTCATAGATATTCCGGCTCAGTTCCCCATAATCCGACTTCGGTTTTCCATCGTCCCCCCACGCGCCCGGGAAAGCCTTGACCGGTTCTCCGTCATCCGAAAGCACGTTGTTGCTGACGGTTTTTGTGATTTTCGTCCAATGATATGTTTTTTCATTTTCATCATTAACGGTATTGGGGGCGTCTCCGTCATCGTCAAGTATGCCCGTATATGTATTGTACTGGGCGTTGACCACGACCGTGTAGCAGGTGTCGCGGTTGTTCATCCAGTACCAGCCCGGTTCGGAAACCGGAGGAAGCGCTACGTTGTTCTTTTTTAAATCATCTCCCACTGATCTGTACACCAGGTCGCTGGGGTGGTAGAGTGTCTCCATGCCGCCCACGGAGAGGTAGGGCGAACCACCGTCCGCCCTCTTGTAGTGGCCCAGGGGCATCAGCACCACGGCGTTGGCGCCGTAGCCGCATACCGCCACCCGGTTCTGGGGGTTCTGGGCCATCAGGCTGTCGATGGTCTGGTTGATGGCGTTCAGCGTCGTCTGGATACGGGAATTGGCAATACGGTCGGCCATAAGCACGCCCGCATCCGGCCACGCCTTATCCCCCTCCAAGTGCTCGCCATTCTCGTCCAGGTCGTTATTCTTATCGTGTGCAACATAGTAGTTGCCGCCCGTATCGATGCCGTACCGCGTATCCTGGCCCATGGAGCCGGACATATCAAAAACAATCACCAGGTCCACAGGGGACGGCGGATATTCGTTCACCACCTGAGAGCTGGCAAGGGCGGAGAACACATGGGCGAAATCCGCGTTGAATTCCACGCTGCCGGTATAGCCGTCGGTGTCCATGCTCAGGGTTATTGTTTTATTTCCGTCAAAGTGGCTCTCGCCGCCCGCCTTCGTTACTTCGGTGCTCCCATTCTTTCCGCCGCCATAGGCAAACACGGTCTTGTCCGTCCAGACGCGGCCGGCATATCGGGAGCCGGAATCCATCGTCAGCAGGCGGTTCAGATAATCGTCCATGGTGTCCGGGTCGGCCACGCGGCTGCCCGCCACGATATACTGCGTCGCTTCACCCGTTTTCCGCACCGACGCACCGGGCGCCTCCGTCGCCAGCGCCGTCGCCATAAACGGCCCGAAGCCGCCCATGGCCGGCATCCCCAGGCACAGGCAAAGCAGGGCCGCCGTCAGACGAATGGCCCAAAAGGTTCCTTTCCGCCGCGCTGCACTGTTCATCATCGTGATTTCCCTCCGCTTTTCCATCCCAGGGGGACGGATGTTTTTTTGCAAAACCGCGTTTTATTTCCAGCACGGTCGCAGAGTTTACCCCTCTGCGATTTTGGCCGGACAGCGGCGGGAAACGGAAAAAAATGCCCGCCCTTCGCGGCGGAAAGGGCGGGCGCGTTTTTACTTTTTTCGGCGACTACTGCGGATTTTCTCTGTCACATTTCCACCGCCGCCAGCTTTTCCATGTTCATGCGTTTCAGGGCCATGGAGGAATGCACATACCGGTTCAGGGTGATGGCGGTGTTGGCGTGGCCCAGGATTTCCGAGAGGCTCTTGATATCGAAGCCCACCTCCACGCACCGGGTGGCGAAGGTATGGCGGATGGTGTGAAAATGCACGCCCTCCAGGCCACAGGCCCGGGTGTAAACCGCCAGCCGCCTTTGCACCTGGCGGGGCTCCATGAACCGCTCCGTCCCCGTCAGAACAAAAGCGGCCGGGCAGTGCGGATCGTATTGCCTGCAAAGCCGGACCGCGCTGTCCGTCAGGGGAATCGTCCGGACGGAGGTATCGCTCTTGGGGCTGCCCAGAACGACCTTTGTTTTCCTGTCCGGGCTTTCGTAGTCCCGGATTCGCTGCAGCGTGGCCTCCACCCGGATTTCCCTGTTTTTCAGGGACACATTCCGCCACTGCAGGGCGCACAGCTCCCCGATTCTCAGCCCCGTCAGCAATGCCAGCAGCACGCCGAACCGGCACGGGTCCGTGCCCGACCGCAGGAAGGCAACCAGCCGTTGCTGCTCCTCCAGGTCCAGCACCCGCGCCTCCTTTTTCTGCATGCGGGGATAGGTGATTTCCACGGCGGGATACGCCCCCGGGCTGCGCTTGGCCGCGTATTTCAGCACGCCGTGCAGCACTGCCAGAATATCCCGCACCGTTTTGGGGGCCAGGCCCTTTCCCAGCAGCTCCTGCCGCAGCCCGTCCGCCGCCTCCGTGCCCATTTCCCAGGGGGCGCGGTTTCCCAGCACGGGCAGGATGTGCTTTCGCAGCGCCGTTTCATACTTGGCATAGGTGGAGGGCTTCACCCGCCCTTTTTCCGCCCGCAGCCATTCCGTGCAGCACTCGCCGAAGGGGCGGCCGTCCCCCGGCGGGAACGGCGGGGTCTGGGCCGCCGCGCGGCACCGGGCGGCCTTTTCCCTGGCCTCCCCATAGGTTTTGCCGTAGCAGAAGCCGTACCGGATTTTGCCCGATGCCTCGCGCCCCTTCACATACCGTGCCTCCCACCGGCCGTCCATGCGCCTGAAAATGTTTTCTCCCTTTTTTGCCATGTCTGAACGCCTCCCTTGAAAATTTTTATCATTATGTCCCTTCCCGAGAAAATGACTGCGCACTGACTGCGATAGACGGCCCCCGGTATGAAAAATCTGCCAGGGGGCCACAATAAAAAGGCCGGCCGCGGGCAACCTGCCAGGAAATTTTTGGATTTTTTGAATTTTTTCCCATGGAATGTAAGTTTGTCAAACAAATAGGACAGTAAAGTAATTCCGGAGGAAAGAACGCGGAGATAACCAGCCAAGTGGTC
>CANQKI010000082.1 GCA_947624355.1 uncultured Clostridia bacterium
GCCGACTTTGGTGAGCAGCTCGCTGCTCACCAATACTACGCCAACTCCCTCCCCTCCAGACCGCTTGGCTGGTTATCCCCTCGTTCTTTCCTCCGGAATTACTTTACTGTCCTATTTGTTTGACAAACTTACACGTCGAAAATTCTCCCAAAATCGGAATCATTCGCCGCCTGCCTTGAAATTTTGGGATAAACCGCGCCGGAAATGCGGCCGTGTACAGCCGACCGGCTTTTTGATAATACAGATAAAATACAAAAGGAATACAATTCAGGAAACCCTTGGGAACTTCTGCGGACTTTGCCCCTTCGTCCTCCATCCGTCATGGCCGTGCGGCAGCGCTGCCGCACGACGGGAGGCGCAGAACCTCCCGGGGCACCGAAACGTGATTACCGGTTTAGTCCATATAGCGGCCCTGAGCTTCCGCCGCCATACGGCGGGCGACACTGCGCTCAAAGGCGCATTTTTCGTCAAAGATTTTCTGGGATTCGGGAAAATTGAGCAATGCCCGGTGTTTTTCGATCTGTCCGGGCCAATCCGTTTCATAAAAGACGGGCAGCTGCGCCATTTCCTGCTGGCCGTTGTACGCATACCAGGTACAGCTCATCCAGATGCCCTGGCCGCCGTAGTGATCGAGGATATCGGCGTCCTGGAGGATTTTTTCCCAGATCGTGTTTTCGTTCGTTCCGGGGCGGCGGCGGTCATGCTCCCGGATAAGGCGGCAGACCAAACGCAACTCGTCCCCGGCCAGTTCGTCGCGGAGCAGCAATTCCGTCAGCGCGGCGCCCGTTTCGTCGTGGGGCTCGATACCTTTGCCCACGTCGTGAAACATGCCCGCGACCCGCAGGATATCGTCCATGGACGCATCCTCCGTCAGGCGTCTGCGCAGGGCCACCGCGCCGTTTGCCACCCGCTGACCGTGGAAATATGCCGCGCCCATCTCCCGTTCCATGTGGGACTTGCGGCGCTTCATGGCCCTTTGGGCAATTTCGTCCAGCCGTTTGAAATCCAATCTTTCCGCCCCCTTTCGCTTCCGTTATTATAAACGGAAACCTTTTTTTGCGTCAAGCCGAAAAAATCCCTTGAAATACAGGGCCGCGCCGCTTATAATGGAGGGGCGTTCCGCGAAGCGGGGCGAAACACGCGGGAGAAAGGAATCGGAGAAATGAGCAAGGTCAATTTTGCATTGATCGGTTACGGCGGCATGGGCCATTGGCACATTGAAAAGGTAAGCACGCTGCCCGATATTCATATCAGCGGCATTTACGATATCGACCCCGGGAGGCAGGAAGAGGCCCGGCAAAAGGGCTATCGTGCATACGCATCCCTGGAAGAACTGCTGGACGACCGGAAGGTGCAATTGGTCACCCTTGCCGTGCCCAACGACCTGCACATGCCCATCGCCATCGCCTGCATGCGGGCGGGCAAAAACGTGATTTCCGAAAAGCCCGTGGCCGATTCCGCAGACGAATTGCAGCAGATGATCGACGCATCCCAGGAGACTGGCCGGCTCTTTACCGTGCACCAGAATCGCCGCTGGGACGAGGATTTCCTCATTATGAAGAAGCTCTATGACGAAAACATCCTGGGCAAGGTGCACTGCATCGAATCCCGGGTGCACGGCTCCCGGGGCGTGCCCGGGGACTGGCGCAACAAAAAGCGCCACGGCGGCGGCATGATCCTGGATTGGGGCGTGCATATGCTGGACCAGATGCTGCAGCTGGTGCCCATGGACGTGGTGTCCGTTTCCTGCACCGTCAGCCATGTGACCAACGACGAAGTGGACGACGGCTTCCGCGCCATCCTGACCTTTGAAAACGGCCTGGACGCCCTGGTGGAGGTGGGCACCAGCAATTTCATTAACCTGCCCCGGTGGTATATGCTGGGCCAGAACGGCAGCGCCGTCATCGAAAACTGGAATCTGGACGGCAAAATCGTTATGGTCAGCGATTGGGAAAAGCGCGACGCCGTGCCCGTGGTCACCGCCGCGGGTCTGACCAAAACCATGGCCCCCCGCACGGACGAAACCATCAAAACCTACCCCCTGCCCCGGGTGGAAAGCGACGTGCGCGATTTTTACCGCAACGTCCTCGCCACAATGGAAGGGAAGGAAAACCAGCTCGTCACCCATCCCCAGATGATGCGGGTCATGCGCCTGATGGAGGCGCTCATGCGCTCGGCCGAAAGCAACGAAACCGTGCATACGCGGATCTGACCGGCATGCCTCGCCCGCATGAGGAATCCGTGCGGGCAGCGCGATCAGCCGAGACCCCGGCATTTCGGTATTCCAAAGGACATGAAAAAACCGAACCCCTTCCCGGTTGGGGAGGAGGTTCGGTTTTTTTCATGGATGGTGGAGCATAGCGGATTCGAACCGCTGACCTCTACAATGCGAATGTAGCGCGCTACCAACTGTGCTAATGCCCCAAATTTTTCCGGCGCAAACCGGAGAAGGATTTGGCACCCCTTTCGCGGCCTATGCCCCGTCCTTTCAGGACGTGAAGATATTTTATCACTCCGGCAGAAAAAAAGCAAGAGGAAAACGCACAGAAAATCAAAAAAATTCAGGCAGCGGTATTTCCGGCCTTTCCCGGCAGAAAAATGGGGTTCGCAAACGGGGAAAAATGCGGTATAATAGATTTTGAATTTTTGCGGTGTAAAAATCCGGGGCGCCGGGCCGCGAACGCATGCACGGCGACAAACACGGGAAAATGGTTTAGGATTTTTGCGGCGCAAAAATCCGGGTCGCCGGGCCGCGAACGCGTGCACGGCGACAAACACAAAAAAAGAGGAGGACGCCTATGAAGCTTGGAATCAGCTCCTACTGCCTGGACAGGCTGATGGAATCGGGGGAGATGACGCTGGGGGACGTGATCGAGTTTGCCGCGAGGCAGGGGGCGGAATGCCTGGAGCTGGTGCCCTTCGCCTTCCGGTTTGACGACGTGGAGACGGGTAAAACCGACGCGGCGGCCATTGCAAAGGTGCGCCGCCAGGCCCGGGACGCCGGGGTGCGGCTGTGCAATTATTCTGTGCTGGCGGATTTTTGCAGGGAGGGCGAGGAACTGGAAAAGGAAATCGCCCGGGTATGCCACGAGGTGGACATTGCCGCCGAGCTGGGGCTTTCCAAAATGCGCCACGACGTGAGCGGCTTCCGCCGGCCCCAGAACACCAACACCCAGGCGGATTTTGACCGCTGGCTGCCCGTCATGGCGGAAGCGGCGGCCCGGGTGTGCGACCATGGGAAGGCACGCGGGGTCATGACCCTGATCGAGAACCACGGCTTCTTCGCCAACGGCAGCGACCGGGTGGACCGGGTGCTGCGGGCGGTGAACCGGGAAAATTACGGGCTGCTGCTGGACACGGGCAACGTGGTCTGCGTGGACGAGGACGCCCCGGCGGCGGCGAAAGCCCTGGCGTCCCGCACGAAAATGGTGCACCTCAAGGATTTCTATATCCGCACCCGTGACCCCGGCGACAGCACCCAGTTTGACTGCGCGGGGAGCTGGTTCCGCTCCCGGGGCGGCAAATACCTGCGAGGGGCGATCCTGGGCCAGGGGGACCTGGACGTGTACGCCGTTCTGGGCGCCCTCAAGGGCAGCGGCTACGACGGGGATGTCGCCATCGAGTTCGAGGGCCTGGAGGAGGCCCGCTACGCCACTGCCGTGAGTCTTTCAAACGCCCGGCGCATCTGGGACGAAGTCTGACAGGCAGTTTTAAAAAGAGCGTGCCGCAAAGTACCCTGCGGCACGCTCTTTTCTGTTCCGATAAAACCATTCGTCGGGCAGCGGTCACGGACAGCCGGTGAAGGCTTTCATTCCCACGCTTTGGCCCCCATGGAGGCGGGATTCCTCGGCGGCCAGGGCGATGAGGTGGCTTTCCACCGAATCCCGGATCCCCGTCAGCAGGCCTTTTCCCTCCCCGCTCAGGAGGGCGAAGAAATCCTGCGCCAGACGAAAATCGCCGCCGCCGTGGCCGCTGAAATCGTCGGTCAGGCGGGTTACGTCGATTTCCTCCGCTTCGCCGCCGAAAGGCCGGACGCGGATGACGTTCTTTTCCCCATCCCCTTCGATTTCCCCCGCCGTGCCCATGATGCGGATGTGCCGGCCCCCCGTGGCCGTAAAAGCGCACATGGTCAGGGCCGCCGTGGCCCCGTTTTCCATTTCCAGGTTGACCACCTGGTGGTCCACCACGTCGTTATCCATCTGGTAAACGCACTTGCCGTAATCCGTTTCCCGCAGGGCCTTTTTCACCTTTTCCTCCGTGGGCTCGGGGCACAGCACGTTGACGGGCCAGGCATCGCCCCATTTGCGGAAGCCCTCCAGGTAATACCGCTCGGCGTTGTACAGGCAATGATCCCCCGCGGGGCAGCCGTCCACGCAGCGAAGGGGCGCGCCCTCCGGCATGTGATCCCGGGTAAAGTGGGTCAGGCTGCCGAAGGAAGAAACGGTCCGGCAATGGCCGCCCATGAGCCACAGAAGCATATCCAGGTCATGGCAGCACTTCTGCAGAATCATGGGGGTGCTCTGTTCCTTGTTGTGCCAGTTGCCCCGGACAAAGCTGTGGGCCTGGTGCCAGTAGGCCACCCGTTCGATGGCCTGTACGCTGACCACGTCCCCCGCGCGCCCCTCGTCGATGAGCTTTTTCAGCGTCTGATAAAACACCGTGTACCGCAGCACATGGCAGATGGCCACATGCAGGCCCTTTTCCTCCGCCAGGGCCGCGATATCCAGGCACTCGGAAGCCGTGCGGGCGGCGGGCTTTTCCAGCAGCAGATGATAGCCCAGGTTCAGGGCGGCCATGGCCTGGGTATAATGGCAGGCGTCCGGGGTGGCGATGACGGCGGCGTCGGCTAATTTGGGCTGCCGCAGCAGCGCTTCGCCGCTGTCAAAACAGCGGTCCGCGGGCACATGATACCGTTTGGCGGCGATTTCCACCTTTTCTGGGTCGATATCGGCCACGGCGACGATTTTTGCCCGCTCCGGGAGCTTTTCCATGCAGCGGGCATAGGTATCCAGCCCCCGGGAGCCCAGGCCGATAATGGCAACGGAAATGGGATTCATAAACGACGCTTCCTTTCATTGAAAAGAGGCCGCGGAAACGGCCCCTCAGGCTGTCAAAAAAGCAGCATCATAGCTTTGGGGATGCATGAAGGGGCCACAGCCCCTTCATTTTGAATCCGCAGGACCGGGTCCCCCGGTCCGAGGAGGAGTCAGAATGACTCCTTCCTATATCATTTTCCGGCCGTGATGCGAAGCATCACAGGAAAATGATGTGACCGATGCAGGAACGCTTTCGCGTTCCTGCATCGCAGGTTTACCTGATCATGGCCTGGGTCAGCTCCCAGCCCCAGAGGATTTCCTTCTGATGGCTCACGGCGTAGGGGCCGGTGGCCTCCGCTTCGCTCATGATCCGGGGGAAGTGGACGCAGATATGGCCCGTCAGGTCGTTGCCCGAAGTATGGTCCACCTCGTGGCCGTGGCTGTGGGTGGAGGCAATGTACACCCGGCCGTCGCTGAAGATGACCCAGACGTACTTGGGCGTCCAGTTATTTTCGCCGCAGACCTGGTTCATGATGGCCGTATCGGCGGCGGTGGGAGGCTCGCAGTCCACATGCTTGCCGAAGGAGAACATATGCAGGTTATAGTGCAGCCCGGAATCCGGGTCGTACACGATTACGTCGGGCATCAGCTTGGCCCGGGAGCGGATTTCGGAATACCAGTTGGCATAGCGGACCTCGGAAGCGTCCGGGGCCTTGAAGGTGCTGTCGGTATTCGTGCCTGCAGAGGGCGTCGTGGTCTGGGTGGACACAGTGACCCCCGAAGCGGCGATGGCCTGGGCGGAATTGAGGCGGGTCAGGGTCATTTTGCCCGCGATGCCGTCCGCCGTAAGGCCGTTGCGCTTCTGGAAATTCACAACGGCGGAGTAGGTGCGGGGGCCGTAAATGCCGTCTGCCGCGGCCAGGTAACCCAAGGATACCAGCCGCTGCTGCATGGCCTTGACCGCGTCGCCCTTGTCCCCCGATTTTAGGGTGGCGGTGGACAAAACAGCGGCGGCCGGAGCCTGCGTGGCCGAAGCGGCTATCCCCTTGGCATTGGCGCTGTAAAGCTGGGTCAGGGTCTTGGGGCCGGCCACGCCGTCCGCCGTAAGGCTGTTGGCCCGCTGGAAGCTGGTCACGGCGACGGCCGTGCCCGTGCCGAAAATGCCGTCCACCGCGCTGGCATAGAAGCCCAGCACCACCAGCCGCTCCTGCAGGTACCTTACCTCCGTGCCCTGGCTGCCGATTTTGAGGGTCAGGGCCGTATTGGGCGTGGGCGCGGGCTGGTTGGGCTGCAATCCGCCGCCGGTGGGCTGGGAAACCGTGTCGCCCGCGGCCACCGCCGAATCGCTGTAAAGAATCACCTGGGTATCGTAACCCGCGATGCCGTCCACCTTCAGGCCGTTCCTGCCCTGAAAATCCCGGACGGCGGCGATATCGTCGCTGTCATAAATGCCGTCGGCGGCGCAGGTATAATAGCCGAGGGCCATGAGGCGTTCCTGCAGGCGGGTGACGGCCAAGCCCCGGGTACCGTTCTGCATGACGATGATGTTATTCGGGGTCAGAGGAGTCGCCACAGGCTGGGGCGTGACCGGGCCGGGGGTCACGGAGGGGGCGGGCGTGGCCGTGGCCGTAAGGGCGTTCAGCAGCCGCTGGGTCTTTTCTCCCGCGATGCCGTCCACGGTCAGGCTGTGATCCCGTTGGAAGGCCTTGACGGCTTTTTCCGTGGCAGCGTCATAGAGGGTGCCCAGCACGCCGGTGTAATAGCCCAGGTTTTTCAGCTTCGTCTGAAGGGTCCGCACGGCCTCGCCCTTGTCGTCCCGGGCCATGGAGAAGCCCTCGATGGGCGGCAGGGTCTTCACATCGGCTTTTTTGCCCTTGCTGTTCTTGGGCCTGCCCTCATACAGCAGCTGCTGCAGTTCGGGGCTGGCGACGCCGTCCTGCTTCAGGCCGTTCTGCTTCTGGAAGCTCTTGAGCGCGGACACCGTGCCCGTGCCGAAATTGCTGTCCAGATTGCCGGTGTAGAAGCCCAGCTCCTGCAGCGCTTCCTGCAGGGAGGTCACCAGCGTGCCGGTGGAACCGAACTGCAGATACGCGTAATTTTGCCGGGCTTCGGCGTCGGCCGCCAGATTGCTGCCGGGGAGATACTGGCTGGGAATATTCACATACTGGGCCATCAGGTAGCCCGTGCGGCTACCGTAATTGACCTGCACGAAATCCCCTTCCATGGCCAGTACGGTCACTTCGTCTCCCTGGGGCACGGTGAGGATGCGGGTGCTGTTAATATCCGCGCGGCTGCGCATGTTCACGGAGGCCAGGGTGTACGTGACAAAAGGATAATCCGCCGCCTTGGGGGCCTCGGTTGCGGCCGGGGCCAGGGTGGGCGTTTTGGTGGGCTTGGGGGTGGCGGTCGCGTTGGAGGAGGGCGCGTTCAGGGCGTACAGCAGGGCCTGGGTATCGGCGTCCGCCTTTCCCGTCTGCTTCATGCCGGCCTTTTTCTGAAACGCCTTGATGGCCGACACCGTGGCGCTGCCGCAGCTTCCGTCCACGCTGCCCTTGTAATAGCCCAGGGTCTTCAGCCGCTCCTGCAGCTTTTTCACCGCCGTGCCCTGACTGCCTGAGGAAATGACCGCGCCTTCCACGGCGGACACGGTTTTGACCGCGGCGGCCTTTCCCTTGCTGTTCTTGGGCTTGCCTTCAAACAGGAGGGTCTGGGTGGCGGCGTCCGCCGTGCCCGTTTCATACAGGCCGTTCTTCTCCTGGAAAGCCAGCACGGCGTTCTTGGTGCCCGTGCCGAATTTGCCGTCCACGGCGCCCGAATAGAAGCCCAGCTCCTTCAGGGCCTCCTGCAGGGCGGTCACATGATCCCCCGTGCTGCCCGCATAGAGCAGCAGGTAGGGGGAGTCGGGAATGGCGGGATTATTGTTTCCCCCTTCGGGCAGCACGACGTCGCCGCCCGTTGTGGAAAAATACCGCCACAGCGCGTAGCCCGTCTGCCCTTCATAAACAACGATATAGTAATCCCCCGTAACCCCCGTCACCAGCACGGCGTCCCCTTCGGGCACGCTGGTCACCAGGGGCGCGGTATCCGTGGGACGCTGGCGTATCCGCACTTCCGCCGTCGCAAACGCGGTGAAGGGATATTCCTCCGCCCCCGCGGCCCCGTCCGCCAGCAGCATCGCGGCAACCATCAGCGCCGCCGCAAACCGTTTCCAGAAACGCATACCAAGACCTCCGCTCCGTACATCTGCAGAATGTATCAATTTATTTTATTATGTTTTTGTAACAGTGTCAAGACAAAATTTTCATAAAATTGTAATATTTACGCCGAAACCGCAGGATTTTTTCGCGCATAATAGGGGAAAAGGAGCGTGAAAGCATGAAAAAACGGGCAGCGGCGGTGATTTTGGCGGCCATCCTGTGGCTGATGACGGCGGACAGCGCCCAGGGCGCGGTGGCCTGGGGCTCCCGGGGCAGTGACGTGACGCGGGTGCAGCAGCGCCTCCGGCAGTACGGCTACATGGACGGCCCGGCGGACGGCATCTTCGGCCAGGAAACCTACGACGCGGTGATCTGGTTCCAGCAGAAAAACGGGCTGCGGGCGGATGGCGTGGTGGGCAGCGCCACGGCGGCGGCCCTGGGAATCACGTTGGGGGATTCCGCCCAGGCGGCCTCCTACAACGACAGTGAAGTGTACACCCTGGCCCGGCTGGTGTATGGCGAGGCCCGAGGGGAACCGTACGTGGGCAAGGTGGCGGTGGCGGCGGTGGTGCTGAACCGGGTGAAAAGCGCCTCTTTCCCCAACACCATCAGCGGCGTCATTTACCAGGCCGGGGCCTTTGACTGCGTATCAGACGGGCAAATCAACAAGACCCCGGACAGCGACGCCATCCGCGCCGCCCGGGACGCCATGAACGGCTGGGACCCCACCGGCGGCTGCATCTATTACTACAACCCCGCCACGGCCACCAGCGCCTGGATCTGGAGCCGGGAGGTGCGCCTGACCATCGGGGCCCACTGCTTCGCAGTATGAATCTTGCATATTAAAGGAAACGGATCATGAAAAGAAAAGGTTTATGGACTTGCGCTGCCCTGGCCGCGCTGCTGGCCGGGGCCGTTGCCTTCGGCGCGGCGGAGACCGTGCGGGCAAACCGCCTGGAGGCCCGGCTGCGGGAAGTGTACGACGGGGCCGTGCTTTCCGCCCTGCGTCAGATGGAGGACATGGAGCTTTCCCTGAACAAGGCGCTGCTATCGGGGGACGAAAGCGGGAGCCGGCAATACTTAAGCGCCGTCAGCAGCGGGGCCGCCCAGGTACAAAGCAGCCTTTCCCTGCTGCCTCTGTCCCACGCCGCCGCTCAGCGGGCCGCCAAATTCGCCAACCAATTGGGGGATTATGCCGGCATCCTGCTGGCCGCCCCTCAAATGACCGAGGAGGACGCGGACCGGCTGGATACCCTCATCGACGCCTGCGGCCAGTGCGTCGCCGCCCTGTACGCCGCCCGGGACGCCCTGCCCGCCCGGGCCCTGGCGGCGAAGGAGGATTTTTATGCCGCCGGGGACGAAGAGGCATCCTTTGACAGCGCGGTCGCCTACCCCACCCTCATTTACGACGGCCCCTTTTCGGACGCCCGGGAAACGGGGGCCGCGAAAGGCCTGGGCCAGCGGGAAGTGACGCGGGAGGAAGCGGGGCAGATGATCCTGCATTTTGTGGGGGACGAACGGGTACAGTCCGTAGCCGACGGGGCGGACACGGGGGGTGATATCCCCTGCTACGGCTTCACCCTGACCCTGCGGGACGGTCTGACCCTGGAAGCCGCCGTGACGCGGCAGGGGGGAAAGGTGCTCTGGCTCTCGCCGGACAGCGGCAGCTTTTCCCAGGACCGCAGTGTGGAGGAATGCCGGGAGGCCGCGCAATCGTTCCTGGCCGCCCGGGGGTACGAGAACATGCTGCCTACATTCTTTCAGGTGTACGAGGGAGTGGCGGTGCTGTCCTTCGCCGCATCCCAAGGGGAAACGATTCTGTACCCCGACCAGATCAAGGTGCAGCTTCGCATGGATACCGCCGAGGTGGTGGGCATTGAAGCCCGGAATTACCTGATGAACCACACGGCCCGGGGGGCTCTGCTGCCCGCCCTTTCCCAGGAGGAAGCGCAGGGGGCCGTCAGCAGCCGGCTGCAGATCACGGGCTGCCGCCTCTGCCTCATTCCCACGGACGCGGGGGAAAAGCTCTGCTATGAATTTTCGGGCGATTCCCGGGGAGACGCCTATCTTTGCTACATCAACGCCGAAACGGGCCGGCAGGAGGAGCTGCTCCGTATCGTGGAAGGGCAGGCCGGCCTGGAAACGGTGTAAAAAACTGAATACTATATAAAAGAAGCCTTTGCGGCTTCTTTTTGTTTACAAAAATTATTTGTCGTTCAGCGCCCGCAGCACATGGGCGGCGCAGTCCTTTCCGCTTTGCCCCAATTGGCGGTACAGGCGGATAATTTCCGTTTCGTCAGGGTTCAGCCGGGCGTCCCGGGCGCTGTCCCCGGGCCAGCGGTTGTCCGTGCGGCCGATGATGTAATCCACCGTGGTGTGGAAGTAATCGGCCAGCCGGGAAAGGGTGGCAATATCCGGCTCGATTTTATGGTTTTCGTACTGGTTGACGGACTGCTGGCTGATCCCCAGCGCCTCCGCCAGCCGCTGCTGGCTGATTCCCGTTTCCTTTCGCAGGGCTTTCAGATTGGGCAGCACATCCATCACCTCCGTCATTTTCAGTTTAACAAGCAAACACGGTCGACGGAAAATATTATTCATTGTTGACAACAAGAATATTTTGTTATATACTGACAAGGAAATCCAAATGTATCGAAAGGGTGAATTTTCCATGTCTGATTATGAAGACAGGCAGTACAAGCCCCTATCCCCCTGGGCGTATTTCCTGTATTCGATTCTGTTTGCCGTCCCGGTGATCGGCTTTGTTCTGCTGATTGTTTTTTCCCTCAACAGCTCGAATTATAACCGCCGGAATTTTGCCCGCTCCTATTGGTGTATTCTGTGTCTGATCCTCGCACTTCTGGTCCTTCTTTTTCTTGTCGCCGTTTTTCTGGCCGCCGTCTGCGGCATAAAGATTTTGCCAATTCTGGGGCAGTTATCCGTCATCCAGTAAATAAGGAAAGGAAGCGCTGACCATGCCAAGACGCATTCATTACGCCGATTCCGAGCAATATACTCCTCTCTCTCCCTGGGCCCATGTGGGGTACGGCATCTTATTCGCTCTGCCGGTGCTGGGGCTGATTTTTCTGATTGTGTTTTCCTTTGACAAAAGCAACATCAACCGCCGGAATTTTGCCCGGTCGTACTGGTGCTGGTTGGTCATCGCAATTGTTTTGATCATTATTCTCGCCGGTTCCGGGGCCTTTGGCCTGCTTTTTGAAAGATTCCGGACAGCCATGGAAACGGTTGACCCGGATTCCCTTTCCCCGTCTGTAACCACAGCCCGCATCACAGCGCAGCCCGTACTCTTCCCAACTCCCCGGCCCGCCGCCGCAATTTCGCAAACCGCCGCGCCGACTGCCCGGCCCACAAATATGCCTGCAGCGGTTCCCACTGCCATTCCGACATCCGAACCGACAGCGGCGCCCACGGAAAAACCGGCTCCGAATGACGGCACGGATCAATCGTTCAGGGCCGTGATGGACAGCTACGAAGCGTTTTTTAGCGATTACGTTTCTTTCATGAAAAAATACGAGGAAGCGGATGCGCCCCTCAGCATGCTTGCCGATTACCTTGATTTCATGGCAAAATACGTGGACATGATGGAAGCGTTGGACGAAATCGAGGAGGACGACCTGTCCGCTGCCGATTGGGCTTATTACCTGGAGGTTCACGCGCGAATCATGCGGAAGCTGGACGAGCTGGTTGAATAGCTTGGGCTAATACCGGTTTTATATCAAAGAGCGGCTGCGGAAAACCCACGGCCGCCCTTGTATTTTCGACCTGCGAAACATGGCTAACGTTACCCCGGTACGATAAAGCAGCCATACGGAAACGTACGCCGCCACACGCCGGGGCAGGGCGGCCATGGGCCGCCAACCGGAGGGCTTGCCCTCCGGAGAAAGGCAGAAAAATGCCCATTCGGGGAAGAGCTTGCTCTTCATCCGATGGGCTTTTTCTGG
>CANQKI010000083.1 GCA_947624355.1 uncultured Clostridia bacterium
TTGTATTGCGCAGCTTGATCGCCACCATGTTTTGCACGCGGAAAGCTGCTTCGTATCCGTTATCCGAAACGCTTTGCGGACACAGCGGAAAATAAGTTACGCTTTGCAACAATGCTTGCACGCAGCAAGCGAATTCTTTATTTCAAGCAACAGATTCAACGAAACACTTTACGAACGCAGCGGAAAACGCGTTCCGTTTCGGTACGGTGCTTGGCACGACAGGATATTTTATCGCAACCCGTTCGCCGGGGCAGGGCGGCCATGGGCCGCCAACCGGAGGGCTTGCCCTCCGGAGAAAGACAAAATGCCCGATCCGTAGGGCGTGCTTGCACGCTTCTCGGTCGGGCTTTTGGCTTTCGTGCTGCTCCGGCGTCTTTCTGCGACACTCAAACGCAACAGCGGCACACAATACGGAAGTAATCGCCAACAATGTTCCGCAAAAGTGGGGTCCAGGGGGATCATCCCCCTGGCGCGGGGGGCCGTATCCCGCCGCCGCCTGTGGCGGATAAAGGCGGGAGAAGGCCCAATGAGGCAAGGAGCGCGGCGAGCGGCAGCGTGGCCGCACGACTATGCCGAATTGAGGAATTGGGGCCGCGGAGGCCCCAAGAAGGGTCTGGGGCTGAACAAGCCCCCGGGGGCCCCGAGCGTTTTACGCCTCTTCCTTAGGCGACTCGTTTTCCGCGCCTACAGGAAGCAGGGTTACCTTGGCCCATTCCACCCGGCGGTCGGCAATGGAGAGGACCTGCACCCGCACCTGAGGCACGGGATCGGCGTCCTCTTCGGGGGCCTCGCCGTCCTTGGTGCAGAAAAAGGTAAGCTCGGGGGTGGAGCCGTCCTCGGGAATGGTGCTGAAGCGGCTGAAGATCAGGCCGCCCAGGGTATCGAAATCCTCGCCCTCGGGGAGGGTAACGTCCATTTCCTCGGCAAGGTTTTCCAGCTCGGCCGCGCCGCTGACCTTCCATTCGTTTTCGCCCAGGGGCTGAATTTCGTTTTCGGCGGTGGGGTCGAATTCGTCGTAAATATTGCCCACGATTTCTTCCAGCAGGTCCTCCATGGTGATAATGCCGCTCATGCCGCCGTACTCGTCCACCACCACGGCCAGGTGCGTCTTGGCCCGCTGCATATTGCGCAGCAGCACGTCGGAGGGCACTGTTTCGGGCACGAAATACGGCTCCCGGAGCAGCGCCCGCAGGGGTTTCGGTTTTTCGCTTTCCAGGTTCAGCAGGAAATCGCGCGTGGCCAGCACGCCGATCACGTCGTCGATGCGTTCTTCATAGACGGGGAAGCGGGACAGGCCGCTTTCCTCGATGGTTCGCAGGATGGTGGCGGCGTCGTCCTCCGCCCAGATGGCGGTAACGGCGGTGCGGTGGGTCATGCAGTCGGCGGCGGTGAGATCGCTGAAATCGAAGACGTTCTTGATCATTTCGCTTTCTTCGCTTTCAATGGCCCCGGCCTCCTCGCTCTTGTCCACCAGGGAGAGGATATCCTCCTGGGTCACTTCTTCTTCCTTTGTCTGGGGCGCGACGCCAAAGAGCGTCAGCAGCCCCTGGCCCAGCATCCTTTCCAGCCAGGTAAAGGGGAACATGATGACATGAATCCCGGCAATCAGCGGATACAGCCGGGGATACCAGCCGTCCGCGTGGAGCTTGCCCAGTTTTTCAGGCACCAGCTTGCAGAAAACCATCACGACGGGGGCCAGGATCAGGCAGGCGACCAGGGCGGACAGCAGCGTGCCCCCGAACATGACCGCCGCCAGGGCCGCCGTCAGCAGCAAAAACAGCGTCCGCAGGCCCCGCAGGGATGTCAGCGCGGGCTTGGGGCGCGAAAGCAAATCCAGCATTTTCCGGCTGCGGCCGCTATTGCCCGCCGTTTCGCTGATTCTATTCTCGTTTGCACAGGTAAGCGCGGCCTCCAGAACGGCCAGCAGCGCGCTCAAAAGCAGCAGCAGGATCAGTAAAAACCATCGTCCAACCGGGTCGTCCAAGGAAATTCCCTCCCATTGAAATAAAACTTTGCACATTATAGCACACTTTCCGTTTGAACGCAACCAGAAAGCGTGCGTTTTGCCCGCCGGCGCGGCAATTTTCATTTGATTTTTGCAAAAATTGCTTGCAATCCGGCCGGGATCATGCTATAATGACTTCTGCGGCTCATAGGAAGCCACCTATGAATCCGCCAACCATGGGAAAAAGAGGTGAAATTGGCATGAAGGAAAACATCCATCCCAAGTACGAAAAGGCGATTGTGCGCTGCGTCTGCGGCGAGACCTTTGAAACCGGTTCCACCAAGAAGGAGCTGCGGGTCGAAATCTGCTCGAAGTGCCATCCTTTCTTTACCGGCAAGCAGAAGCTGGTAGACAGCGGCGGCCGCGTCGACCGGTTCAAGAAGCGCTTCGGCATGTAAGCCTCAAAAAGCAGCACAGCCTTTCCCGGCGTGTTGCTTTTTGCTTTCTCGGGCATTGTTGATTTTCTGTGCGGATTTATGCGGATTATCGGTTATATTTCTCTGCGAAAGGAGCGGCTATGGCAAGAAGAAGCGAAAAAAACGCCCCCCGGGTGGATATCGGCGGCCAGGCGGTGCTGGATGGCGTGATGATGAAGGGCCCGGACGCCATCGCGGTGGCGGTCCGGCGGCCGAACGGCGATATCGTGGTGAAGCGGGATCCTTACGAATCCCCCGCCAAGAAGCATAAATGGAAGGGCCTGCCCTTCATCCGGGGCACGGTCAATATGGTGCAGATGCTTTCCATCGGCATGAAAACCCTGACGGACAGCGCCAATATGGCTGGCGAGGGGGAGACGGAAGCGCCATCCAAGTTCGATACCTGGCTGGCTGAAAAGCTGGGCAAGAACGTGGACAAGGTAATCATGGGCACGGCGGCGGTACTGGCCGTGTGCCTGAGCCTGGGGCTGTTTGTGGCGCTGCCCAACCTGGCGGTGCTGCTTTTCCCCAAAAACGCCACGGGAGGCATGCTGCTGGCCAAGAACCTGGTGACGGGCCTGATCCGCATCGTGCTGCTGATTGCCTATATCGGCTTTTGCGGCAGGATTCCCGAAATGCGCAAGACCTTTCAGTATCACGGCTCGGAGCATAAAACGGTTTATTGCCACGAGCACGATCTGCCCCTGACCCCGCAAAACGCCCAGCAGTTTTCCACCCTGCACCCCCGGTGCGGCACCTCGTTCCTGGTGCTGACGTTTATTTTGTCCATCCTGGTGTGCACGATTTTCGACTGGCTGATGCTGGAAATTTTCGGCGTGAACATGGGCGCCAATTACTTTATCCGCCTCTTGTCCCGGGTCATTCTGCTGCCCTGCATCATGGGGGTTGGGTACGAGGCCCTCAAGGGCCTGGCCCACGCGGACGGCCGGGTGGTGCGCGCCCTTCGGTGGCCGGGCATGCAGATGCAGCGGCTCACCACCCGCCAGCCCACGGACGAAATGTGCGAAGTAGCTATCGTTTCCATGAACGCGGCCCTGCACGGCCTGCCCGAGGGCGAAACCACTCCCGAGGGCTGGGTGATTCTGCATCCGGCGGAGCGGGAAAATCCGTGACGGCGGGGGACGCGCTGGCCCTGGCCGAAACCCGGCTGCGGGAAAACGGCGTGCCCGACCCCCGGCTGGACGGCGAATATCTGCTGGCCGAGGCGCTGGGCGCGCCCCGGCTTTCTCTGCGCCTGGAGAAGGAAAGAACGCTGACGGAGGCGGAGGAAACCCGGTTTCTTTCCCTGCTGAAGCGGCGGGAAGGGCGGGAGCCATTGCAGTATATCCTGGGCACCCAGCCCTTCATGGGCCTGGATTTCAAGTGCGACCCCCGGGCCCTGATCCCAAGGAACGACACGGAGTGCGTCTGCGAGGAAGCGCTGCGGCACATCCGCCCCGGCATGACCGTGCTGGATCTTTGCACCGGCTCGGGGGCCCTGGCCGCGGCCATCCGGAAAATGTGCCCCGGGGCAGCGGTGTACGCATCCGACATCAGCCCTGACGCCCTTTCCCTGGCCCGGGAAAACGCCCGCCGGCTGGGAGCGGAAATCACTTTTGCCCAGGGCGACCTGTTCGCCCCCTTCCCGGAAACGCGCTTTGACCTGATCGTGTGCAACCCGCCCTACATTCCGGAGGGCCTCCGGGAAACGCTCCAGGAAGAAGTACGAAGGGAGCCCGAAGCGGCCCTTTTCGCCGGGCCCGACGGTTTGCGCTTTTACCGCCGGATCGTCCGGGAAGCGCCGGAGCACCTGAATGCCGGGGGGTATCTCGTCCTCGAAATCGGGGACGACCAGTTTGCCCCCGTTTCCGCCCTGCTGGAAAAGGATTTTTCCGAAATCACCCTGATTCACGATCTTTCGGGCAGGCCCCGGTGCGCGTCGGCCCGGTACGGAAAATGAGAAGGAGGAAGCGCCATGAAAAAGCCCGGCCTCGCGGCGAAAATCTATCTGGCCCTGGCGCTTCTTTTTCTGTATCTGCCCGTCGTGACCGTGATCCTCTATTCCTTCAACGCCAGCACGGCCCGCACGCCCACGGTGTTCACGGGCTTCACCCTGCGGGCCTACGAAGCCCTGTTTGACGACCAAAGGGGCTTTGGCGAGGCGCTGAAAAACAGCCTGATCATCGCGGCCTGGAGCGTGGGCCTGTCCACCGTGCTGGGCACGCTGGGGGCCGTGGGCCAGGTGCGGCGGCGGGTGAAGAAAAACAAATTGCTGAACGGGCTGAACGGCTTTATGGAAAACATCACCGTGCTGCCCGTCATGCTGCCCGAAATCATCCTGGGGGTGGCCTTTCTGCTGCTCTTTTCGGCCATGGGCCTGAAAAGCGGCATGGGCACCCTGGTCATCGCCCACACCACCTTCTGCGTGCCCTATGTGTACCTGCTGGTGAAAAGCCGCCTGGCCACTTTGGACGAGGCGGTGGAAAACGCGGCGCGGGACCTGGGGGCCACGCCCTTTCAGGCCCTGCGCACGGTGACGCTGCCCCTGGCCGCCCCCGCCGTGCTGTCCGGGGCGCTGATGGCGCTGGCCATGTCCCTGGACGATTTTGTGATCAGCTTCTTCGTGTCCGGCGCGGGCTCCACCACGTTGCCCCTCAAAATCTATTCCTCCGTGCGCTACGGCGTGTCCACCCAGGTCAACGCCCTGTGCGCCGTGATGCTGGGGGCCGTGTTTCTGCTGGTGGGGCTGAGCCAGGCCGTGCTGTCCCGGAAAAAATAATGCAGTTCAACTGAAAAAGGAGGCCCGCCCATGGCATACCTGACCGATATCGAAATCGCCCAGCAATGCGAAATGCGGCCCATCGCCGAAATCGCAAAAAAGGCCCATGTGGACGAAAAATACCTGGAGCAGTACGGCCGGTACAAGGCCAAGGTGGACCCGGCGCTTTTGAAGGAAAGCAAGCGCGGCACGGGCAAACTGATCCTGGTCACGGCCATGACCCCCACCCCCGCCGGGGAGGGCAAGACCACCACCACCATCGGCCTGACGGACGCCCTGCGTTTTATCGGCAAGGACGCCGTGGCCGCCCTGCGGGAACCGTCCCTGGGCCCGGTGTTCGGCATCAAGGGCGGGGCCGCCGGGGGCGGACATGCCCAGGTGGTGCCCATGGAGGATATCAATCTGCATTTTACCGGGGATTTCCACGCCATTGGCGCGGCCAATAACCTGCTGGCCGCCATGCTGGACAACCATATCCAGCAGGGAAATTCCCTCGGTATCGATCCCAAGAAAATCACCTGGAAACGCTGCATGGATATGAACGACCGGCAGCTGCGCAATATCGTGGACGGCCTGGGGGGCCGCATGAACGGCGTGCCCCGGGAGGACGGGTTTGATATCACGGTGGCCAGCGAAGTGATGGCCGTGCTGTGCCTGGCGGATTCCCTGAGCGACCTCAAGGACCGCCTGGGCCGCATGATCGTGGGCTATACCTATGACGACCGGCCCGTCACCTGCCGGGACCTGAAAGCCGCCGGGGCCATGGCGGCGCTATTGAAAGACGCCGTCAAGCCCAACCTGGTGCAGACGCTGGAGGGCTCCCCCGCCTTTGTGCACGGCGGGCCCTTTGCCAATATCGCCCACGGCTGCAATTCCGTCATGGCCACCCGCATGGCCCTGAAAACGGCGGATTACGCCGTCACCGAGGCCGGCTTCGGCGCCGACCTGGGGGCCGAAAAATTCCTGGATATCAAGTGCCGCATGGCGGGGTTCGTCCCGGACGCGGCGGTGGTGGTGGCCACGGTGCGGGCGCTGAAAATGCACGGGGGCGTGAGCAAAAACGACCTGGCGGCGGAAAATCTGGAAGCCCTGGAAAAGGGGCTGCCCAACCTGCTCCGCCACGTATCCAACATGAAAAACGTGTATCACCTGCCCTGCGTGGCGGCCATCAACCGCTTCCCTACCGATACGGACGCGGAAATCGCCCTGGTAAAGGAAAAGTGCGCGGCGCTGGGGGTGCAGGCCGTGGAATCCACCGTGTGGGCGGACGGCGGCGCGGGGGGCGCGGCCCTGGCCCGGGCGGTGGTGGCCCTGTGCGAGGGGGAAAAGGAAAAGTTCACCTTTGCTTATGAATCGGAGCTGCCCATCGTCCAAAAGATCGAGGCCGTGGCGCGGAAGGTGTACGGCGGCGCAGGGATTCAGATCCTGCCCGCCACGCAAAAGGAAATCGACCGGCTGACGGCCCTGGGGTTCGGGAATCTTCCCGTCTGCATTGCCAAGACCCAGTACAGCTTTTCGGACGACCCCGGGAAGCTGGGCGCGCCGGAAGGGTTTTTCATTACGGTGCGGAACGTGAAGGTGTCCGCCGGGGCGGGGTTCATCGTGGTATTGACAGGAGACATTCTCACCATGCCGGGACTGCCCAAAATGCCCGCCGCCGAAAAAATCGACGTGGACGAAAACGGCCGCATTACCGGGCTGTTCTGACACCCTGCGATGCAAGAACGCTAAAGCATTCTTGCATCGTTTTCATCATTTTCATTTCGCCCCGCGCTACTCCACTTTGTGGAAGCGCGGGCATCGGGCGGCAATTCAAGAATTGCACGCCCTCGGTCGCCTTGACGGGCGACGCTCAGTTCGCTACGCTCACGGCCGGAAAATGATAGAGGAAGAAGTCATCCTGACTTCTCCTCGAACCGGCAAAGCCGGTTCTGCGGATTAATAATGAAGGGGCTGCGGCCCCTTCATGCATCCCCAGAGATTGGATATTGCTTTTTTGACAAGCTGAAGTCCCGTATGGAAGACGTTTCCATACGGGGCTTTTCTTTATTTGTGTTGCTTTTCCGCCGAAATCATTCCGCCGGGCTGTCCGGCAGGATGTAGAATTCGCTGGTGGCGTCGCCCAGGAACAGCGCCGCCTTGTCCTTCAGGTCCGGGTCGTTGATGGACCATCCCTCGCCATGCGCCAGGAACCAGGCGAATTCTCCGCCGTCGTGCTGCACATAGACGTTGTTGGCAAAGTCAATATCGTTCGCTAGAAGGTCGCCGCGATAGCAGAAGGTATTGAACAGCGCGTTGGGGTGACCGTGCTCCGTGCAGTAGAATACGTTGTTGCGGATCGCAAATTTGTCAAAGAACTGCGTCTGCAAAAAGAGGCCGCCCTCGGTATAAACATAGCCGCCGTCATCCAATGCGCCGGTATACCAAATCTGGTTGCCCTCGATAATCGCTTCGTCGAGATATTTCAGCGCTTCGCTGGTGGTATCCATGCGGATGCCCATGGTGTTGACCATCACGTTGTCCAGCACATGATAGTATCCGCCGAACCGGGTCGGCTTGTCCAGCGGGCACTCAAAAGACACGCTGCCCTCCCGCCTGTCATGGAAGTAGTTATGACGGATGGTCGCGTCGCTGACTACGGTATAAATGCCGTCAGCCTGCGCGATCACCTTGTTTTCTCCCGAAGGAGAGAGTATTTCATAAAAAGCCACCGCGCCGCCGCCGAAAGCGAATTCGCAGTTCTGGATCACCGTGCCGCGCATCATCTCGTAGCCTTCCATCAGGCCGTTTTTGATTTCTGCAATGCCGTTGTAACGGAAGCTCAGGTTGTCCAGGGTAATATCGCTGGCACGAAGCCAGACGCTGCTTTGCATCCAGCGCCGGGCAAACTCAATGGACGCAAACAGCTCGCCCGGGTTGCCCGCGTCACAGCGGACGTACAGCGGGCCCACGCCATCCGGGTTATAGAGATGCGACCCCGGCGCACCCAGATTAACGCCGTTTGCAGGGTCGATCACCCCGGGGCGGCAAATGAAGGTCTTGTCCTCGGTCAGCGCCTCCTCCGGGGCGTACAGCCGGTCCAGCAGTGTAACGCCATAGTCGCTCTCAAACAGGTAATTCTCATTGGTGCAGGAAATGTAGCCCGTCTCCGGCGTCCATGTTTCAAACACGCGCCGGACGATGATTTCGTTGTTCAGCACGACGCACGCCATGTCCTGCATGGGGCGGTAAAATTCCCAGATTTTCATGCCCGTATCGTCCGAATAGTAGAGCTTCCATTTCTCCGCCCCCGTGCCATTTTCCGGGGAGGGGGTGATGATCGGTTTTGGTCCCTCCCCGTAAGCGGAATACGTCACCCCGGGAATCTTCATCTCCATGCCGAGCTCGTTTTCCGTGAAACGGAAAATATCGCCGCGTTTGAAAAACACCGCGTCGCCGAACTCCGGCACGTTGCCGCCGAATGAGCCGTAACACGCATGGTTCAGGCTTGCCCAGGCCGTTTCCGGGGTGAGACCGTCGTTGTTGTCGTTGCCCGTGCTGCTGGACACGTAGAACGCCCGGCCCGAGTACGTTTCACCGGGGATATACTCATTGGAGTGAACGATGGTGGTCTCCGTGTTCAGAATGTCGTCGATGGCGGCCTGAAGGTGGTCTTTCAGTTCCTGATCCCGCTCCGGGGGAATCACCACCGCGCCGTCCGCAAGCGCGCCCAGGGGAAGCGCCAGCAGGCAGACGCCCAGCAGCGCCGCCAGAAAACGGGAGACCTTTGTGATGATGAACCGCATAATCCTACCCCTTTCAAAATGATTTGTTATTTTTTTCCTTCCGCGAAGGTATAGGCCTGGTTGATCCAGTCAAATAATTCTGTATCGAGGTCGGCCGCCGCGCTGAGGGCGATGTGCACCGTCCACCTTCCGGGGTACGGCTCGGTCTGCACCGCGGCCCGGGGTGAAGTCAGGGGCGCAGGCAGCCCCAGGGTCAGCACGAAATACGACGCCGGAAGCTCCGCCCTTTTCCTGGGCCGCAGGAAGGAGACGCAGGCGAAGAGATGCCGGTTATAGAAAGAAATCTGCGTTTTCTGAACCCGGATGTTCAACTGCGGATATTGCGCCAGCAGCTGGGCCTCCAGCGCTTCGTACAGGGGAAAAAGGTCCGCGTGCCCGTCAAAAAACAGCAGCGTGTCCTGCCGGACCCGATTCAGGTTTTCTTCCATGCAAACGCCTCCGTTCCTATCGCCGCGCCGTCACCCGATTTTCTTCACATATACATTCGATGGGTTTCCTTCCATATCCTGCATCTGCGTTTTGAATGTGCAGCCGTATTTTTCATAGAGCCCCGTGTGGTTCGTGGAAATGTACACTTCGGAAACGCCCTCCTGCCTTGCCAGGCGTTCCACCTCCGCAAACAGCAGCCCCGCGAAGCGGTGACCCCGGTATGGAGGAAAGGTGTAGACAAAACCCACCCAAGGGGTTAAATCCGTCGGCTGGATATCGTCCTTTTTTGCATAGGTGCAAAAGGAAATCAGCTCGTCGCCCTCCGTCAGCAGCAGCACCCGGGAGCCCTCGCCCACCGCGTCAAAGAACGTCCCCCTGGACAGCAATTCGCACAGAAACGCCCCCGCGCCCCAGTCGGCTGCTCCGATGGCGGCCAGCCAGTGCTCCTGCCTGTCGCTTTCAAAATAATCGATGACCTGCATCAACCGTTTTTCCTTTCCTCAGCGGAATTTCTCCATCCGCAGCAGCCCTTCGGCGTCCGGCGTATCGACGCCGTTTTTGTAACCGTAGCCCATTTTGCGGTAGAAGGGCGCGGCGGTAATGGAGGCGGGAATTTCGATCCGCTTTGCCCTGAGAAAGTATGCGTCCTTTTCGAGGGCCTGGATGATTTTCCGGCCGATTCCCTGCCCCTGATAATCCGGCAGGACAAAAACCGTAAACAGGCTGCTCTCGTCCGTTTTTCCCCAGAAAGGGCCGATTGCCCCGCAACCGACGATTTTTTCGCCGTCGCAGACAACATAGAAATGCGTCCATCCAGCCCTTTCCAGAATACTTTCGGGCTGCAGGGCCCGGACGTCGTTTTCAATGTATTCCGGGGAATAGTCCCGGCTGTTCGTCGTCCGAAGCGTCGTGGCAATCAGCGCGGAAACCTCCGCCGCGTCCTTTTCCTGAAATCTTCTGATTTCGTATTTCATCGTTACTACTCCATGTTTGTCGCCGTGCACGCATACGCGGCCCGGCGACCCGGATTTTTGCTTCGCAAAAAATCCTAAACTCATTATATCATGTTTGTCGCCGTGCACGCGTACGCGGCCCGGCGACCCGGCCGACCGCCCTTCGGGCCGGTCGCCTAAACATTATTATATCATGCGAACGAAGAGAAATCCACCTGTTAAGACAACGAAAATGCCCCGACGGTGTTGTCTCCGCCGGAGCCTTTTTGGGTGGATTCAGAAAACGGTCAGGATTATTTTCCAGGGAAGACGGCGCAGAACTGGCCCTGGTCGCCGGTGTAGAAACCCTGGTCCTTCCAGGCCCGGGCCATGGTGGCGCGCCGGGCCGTCGCGGCCATGCCGGCGTAGTAATCCACATGCTCCCGGAGCCGCTTATGGGCGGCCGCGGCCACGATCTTCCGGACCTGCCGCACGTTTTCCGCCATATCGCTTTTCAGCGCGGCGAAAAGCGGCAGGGTGTCGCAGAAATCCAGAATTTTTGGCAGCACGCCGGGCAGGAAGACGAAGGCGTTCACATACGCGCTGCCGTCCGGCCGCCGGCCGCAGAAGCCGCCCTGGGTCAATCGGTTCAGGTTTTCCCGCCCGGCGGGGGAACCGTCCGCCGCGCCCTCCGCCACCCGCTTCATGGCGGGCAGCAATCCGGGATCCGGGTAATCGCCGGCATACCGGCGCACGGGGAATTCCCTGTTCCAGGAATGGGCCTGAAAGCCGTTCCATTCCAAGTCGTCCGTACAGCAGCAGTTGTTGTTGAAGAAATCCTGGGGAAGCGGGCATTCCCCGCCCTGCTCGAAGCCCACCAGGCCCCAGGTATCCCCGTTTGCCCGGCGGAAGGTCGCGGTATACAGGTCCTTGGGCTGGGCGGCCCACTCGATCTGCTGCTCCAGGTAGAGAGCGAAGTACATTTCCCCGTCGTTTTCGCTGTAATCTCCCCAGGTGACGCCCAGCTCCCCGGCCTTTTTCAAGGCGGCTTTCGCAACGGTCCAGAGGTCGGCCGCGTGGGCCTTCGTGTATGCGCAGCAGATTTCGTTCACCGCCGTCTGCGTTTCCCGGGAGAGAATCATGAAATTGGTCAGGTACCTGCCGCCCTCCGTTTCCAGCAGCAGCTCGGCGTCCTGGAGCAAACGGATTTCCTCCTCCATGTAGGGCAGCGCCACTCCCAGCTCCAGGGCCAGCTCCTGGGCGGTGGAGGGGTTATTGTGGGCCGCGCAGAGGATGTTGTCGGGGATTTTCCTGCCGATGGCCTTCCAGGGCAGGCCGCAGGACTGGTTGCCCGAAGATATGAAGGAAACCTCCTCGGGCTGATAGCTTCTTTTTCCGAATTCGCGTGCCATATTCATACCTTCTTTCAGGATGTTCCGCGCCCGGTGCAGCTTGGAAAGCACCGTGCCTTGGGGGCAGCCCAGGGTTTTTGCAATTTCGCCGACGCGCTTGCGGTCGAAGTAATAGGCTGCCAGAATCTGCCGGTAATCGGCGGAAATGAGGGCTAGCTCCCGGCGCAGAAGGCGCGTTTCCTCCGCCCGCAGCAGCCGGGCCTCGGAATCGGCGTTTTCGTCCGGGAGGG
>CANQKI010000084.1 GCA_947624355.1 uncultured Clostridia bacterium
ACCGTCCACGACGCCTTTTTCGATTTTCCTGTATCCGCCCACCACCGCGTCGGCGATTTTTTCGTTTGCCTTGACGAACTTTGACTTTGCCATACGTTGCGCCTCCTTATTTCAGCCCCTTGACGACGGGAATCAGGCAGAGCAGCAGGATGATCCCCGCGATGCCCACCACAATGCCCCAGGCCAGCATATCCCACACCATCACCATGCACATCCCGACGCCCAGAACGATCGCGCCCAGGACGCCCAGCAGCGTTGCCCCGACGGCCCTGCCGTTCAGGACGATTATGGGCTTGCCGTCCATCCGCCTGCGGACAAGCGCCATGGCCAGCAGAATCAAGACGCCTGCCGCGCCGATCACGATGCCCGGCTTCAGCGCGTTCCATTCCGGGATGAGCCCCATGCATATCCCCAGGGCAAAGAGGATGCCGCCCGCCACGCTCAGAATCAGGGTCACGAAGTTTTTCTTTTTCATTCAAAATGCACCTCCATAATTTTTCAGTGACTGCTCACTTGACGGCTGTATTGTAACGCATGAATGTTTGCGAAGTTTTTATGAATTGTTTGAGAAATATAAAAAACAGGGCGACGAAAAACAAGTTTTCGGCACCCTCGCATTTCAATTGTTTCATTAGTTCCATTCTTTGCAGACATCGACCCATGCGGTAAATCCAGAGTATTTTTCAAGCTCGGCGATGGTCATTTCGATTGCGCTGTTGCCGCTTCCGCAGGCCGGAAACACGGTCTGAAATCTTTTCAGCGATACGTCAAGATATACCGTAACGCCGTCGTTGACCGCAAAGGGGCAGACGCCGCCGACGGCATGACCGATCAGGGCCGCCGTTTCGTCCGGAGACAGCATTTTTGCCTTGGTTCCGAACTGGGCCTTGTACTTTGGGTTATCAATCCGGGCGTCCCCCGCCGCGACAATGAGGACAGGGCTGCCGTTTACCATGAATGAAAGGGATTTGGCAATCCGGCAGGGTTCGCAATGCAGCGCTTGGGCGGCGAGGCCCACCGTCGCGCTGGAAACGTCAAATTCCTGTATCCGGCTTTCCATTCCGTATTTCTGAAAATATGTTTTGACTTTTTCAACGGACATTTTTCACGTCTCCTATCGCTGCGTCTCCTGATGCGGCGCAGTTCTTCCAATAGTATCTGATGCGGCCCCGCTGTCAGGGCCGGGGGCCCCTTCCCGTTTATTGCCCCGTGACCCACCGCAGCATGTTCTTCATTAAATGCACGTAACGGGAGCAGGTGAGGTTTTCGGTGTTGTGGGCCAGGGTGAGCATGCACGTTCTGCCTTTACCGTACAGGTTGATCCACAGGGCGGGCTGGCGGCCGTGCTCGGTGACGGTGTTGGCCAGCAGAATGGACCGGGCCTCGGGCAGCATGGACATTTCGTACTGTTCGTCCGGGGCGGGGAAAACGAAGGTGTCGATCCCCTTGAGGATGGGGTGGTCCTCCACGGGCTCGAAGGCCACGGTGCACTGGGCCGGATGACGCAGGAACACGCCCTCGTGGAGGGCGTTGGGAATCCAGTGTTCCTGGGGCAGGTCGGTCAGGGCGGCGTGGACGGCGATGTAACCCATGCCGTTTTCGACGCGGGTCAGCAGGCGGACGGTCCATTTTTCGTCGCACCAGGCGAGGGCGGAGGTGCGGCTGTCCTCCAGGGGGTCCTTGAAGGTGATCAGGGCCGCGTAATCCTCCTTCAGGAAGTCCGCCGGATCGGTGGAAAACAGGTATTTTTCAGGGGAGGAAAAGAGCAGCGGCAGGAGGGACGCGACGGATTCGGGGGAATGCCATCGGTCGCCCGCCAGCACCAGGGTTTTCTTCATGAAGGGTCACCTCAATTCGCGTCTTCGTCCGCGCTGTTCAGGGCGTTCAGGGAAAGAACGGGCAGCGCTTCGGCGGCGGCGCCGGACACATAGGCGGGCAGTTCGCCGTTCCATTGCTGCACCTGGGTGAATTCAATCAGTTCGGAGGTCAGGGATTCGGCGATTTTTTTGTTGGCCTCTGCCTCGGCTTCCGCCTTGGTCCGGGTGGAATAGGCCTCGGCGTCCGCGTTTACTTTCAGCACGTCGGCCTTCGCCTGGGCTTCGATCTTCTGGCGTTCGGCCTGCTGCTGGGTTTCCATGGTCTTCTGCTCCTGCTCGATTTCGGCCTGGAGCTTCTTCTGGGCGGCCACCTGCTTGGCCTCCACGGCGTCGGTGAAAGCATCGGTGAAATCCAGGTTTTCAATGGAGACGGAAATGATGTTGATGCCGTACTTCTCCATCTCCTGGCTTAAGTTGTCCCGAATCTGCACGGACAATTCCTCCCGGGCGGACACCAGGTTTTCGGCGGTATATTTGGAAAATACGGCCTTGGTGTTTTCCAGCATGCGGGGGTTGATGAGCTTCTGGAAGTAATCCGTGCCCACTTCCTTAAAGAGGGTCATGGCGGTGGACTTGTTGATGGCGTAGTTGATGGAGCCCACGATATCCACCTGCTGGATGTCCGAAGAGAAAGCCTGGGTGGAGAAGGGGGTTTTCTGCTCCCGGTTGTCCATGAGGATGATGCGCTGGTAGGGAGCCTTCATGTGGAAGCCGGCCTCCAGGGTGTAGTCCTCCACCTTGCCGAAGGTGGTCACGATGGCGGTGTAGCCCGTGGACACCTGGCAGAAGCATGTGGCGGCAATCAGGATCAGCACAACGACCACGGGGACGGACAGAATCAGATATTTTTTCGCTTTGTTGCTCATGGTATGTCTTCCTTTCATCGGTCGGTTCGGCAATCGGTTGTTTCGCACGGTACGGGAACAGTATAGCATAAATCCGGGGATACGCCATAGAAAATTGACGAATCATACAAAATTACGTCCGAATTGTCGCTTTTTTGCAGGGAAATTTGCATAAACGCCTTGCAAGGCGGGGCAAGATGGTGTAAAGTAAGGGCGGAATCAGGAAAGGAGACCGTTTTCAAATGGAAGAAAAAATATTTTTGTGGCCGGGGGCCGCGCCCTATGCGGAGCAGAGCCCCGGCCAGGCCGCGCCCTCCCTGACGGCCTTTCCCGCAGAAAACGCCCGGGGTGCGGTGATCGTTATTCCCGGCGGGGGATACGTTATGAAGGCCGATCACGAGGGCGCGCCCATCGCCCGGATGCTGAACGGGGCGGGGATCGCGGCCTATGTGCTGGATTACCGGGTGCACCCCTGCCACCGGGAAGCGCCCCTTGCGGACGCCAAGCGCGCCGTGCGCCTGGTGCGGAGCATGGGGTACGAGAAGGTGGGCGTGCTGGGCTTTTCGGCGGGGGGACACCTTTGCTGTGCCGCCGCCACCTTATATGATGAAGGGAACCCCGACGCCGACGATCCGATTGAGCGGCTGTCCAGCCGGCCGGACGTGTTCGTTCCCTGCTATGCCGTGGTTTCCTTCGGCCCCTATACCCACGGGGGCAGCCGGGACGCCCTGCTGGGGGAACAGAAGGACGACCCCGCCCTCATCCGCCGCTTTTCCGCCGAGGAAAACGTGACGGATCGTACGCCGCCCGCGTTCCTCTGGCATACGGCGGAGGACGGGCTGGTGCCCTGCCAGAACAGCCTGAATCTGGCCAAAGCGTTGGCCGATCATCATGTGCCCTTTGAACTGCACATTTACGAAAAGGGTCATCACGGCCTGGGCCTGGCCCCCGAACACGCGGCCGCCGCCTGGAGCGGCGCACTCTGCCGCTGGCTGCTGGAAAGGGGATTCGGCAAGTGAACGGCATTCCGCAGAACAGGCGCGTATTTAACCCCACCTGGGTGCAGCAGATGCTGCTTCTGAACCTGGGTACGTTCTTGACGGCCCTGGGTATTTATTTCTTCAAATTCCCCAACCACTTCACTACTGGCGGTGTCAGCGGCATTTCCATCCTGCTGGACCACTGGATGCCCGGCATTTCCACCGCCACGCTGAACCTGATTCTCAACATCGTGCTGCTGGCAGTAGGCGTGGTGTTCCTGGGCCGTTCCTTCGGGGTGCGCACGGCGTACGCCACCGTGCTGTCCTCCGTGATTACGTGGCTGCTGGAAAGAATCTGCCCCATGTCCGCCCCCATGACCAACCAGCCCCTGCTGGAGCTGCTGTTCGCCGTGGGGCTGCCCGCCGTGGGTTCGGCCATTCTGTTCAATGTGGACGCTTCCTCGGGGGGCACGGATATTATCGCCATGCTGCTCAAAAAGTACACCAGGGTCAATATCGGCACGGGGCTGGCCCTGGCGGATATTCTGGTGGCCGTGGGCGCGTGCTTCGTGTTCGGCATGGAAACGGGGCTCTTTTCCCTCTTCGGGCTCTTCACCAAGTCCGTGCTGGTGGACGTGGTGATGGACAACCTGCGCACCTACAAAGTCTTCCAGATCGTCACCGATCAGCCCGAGCCCATCTGTGATTTCATCATGAACAAGCTCAACCACAGCGCCACCGTGACGGACGCCATCGGCTCCTTCAGCCACACCAAACACCGGGTGGTAATGACGGTGGTGAGCCGCTCCCAGGCCCTCAAGCTGCAGGCCTTCGTGCGGCAGACCGACCCGCATTCTTTCATTACCATCACTTCTTCCAGTGAGATTATCGGCAAAGGCTTCCGGGGCATGAGCGAATGACGATGCAGGAACGCTTACGCGTTCCTGCATCGGTTGCATCATTTTCTTGTGCGGCTGCGCCGCACGGCCAGAAAATGATATAGGAAGGAGTCATTCTGACTCCTCCTCCCGCCGGCAAAGCCGGCGGTGCGGATTATATATGAAGGGGCTGCGGCCCCTTCATGCAACCCCAGGGATTGAATACTGCTTTTGATAGCCTGTAAAAATTCACGCGGCCCGGCAAAAAACAGTTGCGCCCGGGCCGTTTTTCTTTTATACTTTTACGGGAAAATCCCAAAGAGGAGGAAACGGAAATGACGGCGGAAGAAAGATTCCTGCAATATATCGCCCTGGACACCACCAGCGACGAAAACTCCCCCACCTGCCCCTCCACGGAAGGGCAGTGGGCATTAATCCGGCTGCTGGAAAAGGAAATGAAGGGCCTGGGCATGGAAAACGTCCGGGCGGACGGGCACGGCTATGTGTACGGCTTTATCCCGGCCAACGACGTTTCCCTGCCCGCCATCGGCCTCATTGCCCATATGGACACGGTGGACGCCGTGCCGGGCTCGCCCATTCACCCGAAAAAGGTGCGTTACACGGGCGGGGAAATTGTGCTGAACGAAGAAAAGAACATCCGTATGACCCCGGAACAGCGGCACCTGGGGCATGACCTCATTGTCACCGACGGCACAACATTGCTTGGGGGCGACGACAAGGCGGGCGTAGCCGAAATCATGACGCTTTGCGAATACGTGCTTGCGCACCCGGACGAAAAGCACGGCAAAATCTGCGTGGGCTTCACCCCGGACGAGGAAATCGGCCGGGGCGCGGACCTGTTCGACGTGGCCGGCTTCGGGGCGGATTTTGCCTATACCGTGGACGGCGGCGCGCCGGACGAAATCGAGTACGAAAACTTCAACGCGGCGGCGGCGAAGGTGCTGGTGCACGGGTTTTCCATTCACCCGGGCGCGGCCAAGAACCGCATGAAAAACGCCGCCCGGCTGGCCATCCGCTTTCATGAGATGCTGCCCGTCCACCAGATTCCCGAGTGCACCGAAGGGTACGAGGGCTTTTTCCACCTGTGCGATATGAAGGGGGCCGAGCAGGAGGCGGAGCTGACCTATATCATCCGGGATCACGACCGGCAGAAATTCGAGGAAAAGAAGGCGCGGATGCGCAAAATTGCCGATTACCTGAACGGGGAATACGGCGATGGCACCTTCGAGCTTCACATCCGGGACAGCTACTACAACATGAAGGAAAAGGTGCTGGAGCGGCCCGAGGTGCTTCATAAGGCGGAAGACGCCCTGCGCCGGTGCGGCCTGACGCCCAGGTCCATTCCCATCCGCGGGGGCACGGACGGGGCGCGGCTTTCCTACATGGGCCTGGTGTGCCCGAACCTGGGCACGGGCGGCTGCAACGGCCACGGGGTGTATGAATACGTGTCGGTGAACGATATGGAAAAAATGGTGGAAGTCTTAAAAAGGCTGGTGCTCAAGTGACCGATTTTGCGAAGTTGCCGCCTCTTCGGCGGGCGGCGGCGGTAATGGATTTATCCGGGTTCGGCCGGTGCTCCCTGACGGTGGCGCTGCCCATCCTGTCCGTCATGGGGGTGCAGACCAGCTGCCTGCCCACCGCCGTGCTTTCCACCCACACCGGGGGCTTTACGGGATATACCTTCCGGGACCTGACGGGTGACATGCGCCCCTTCTTCACCCACTGGAAGAAGGAGGGCTTTGCCTTTGACGCCCTGTACGTGGGGTACCTTGGCAGCGTGGAGCAGATTGCCGTGGTGCGGGACTTCATTGATACTTTCCGGGGGGAAAACACCCTGGTGCTGGTGGACCCCGTCATGGGGGATCACGGCAGGCTGTACAGCCGCTTTACGGACGAAATGGTATCGGGCATCCGGGCCCTGTGCGCCCGGGCCGACGTGATCGTGCCCAACATGACCGAGGCCGCCTTCCTGACGGACACGCCGTATAAGGAAGGAAAATGCTCTGCCGCCGACGCCCGGGAGATTTGCGGGCGGCTGCTGGCCCTGGGGGCGAAAAGCGCCGTGCTTACCGGCGTTATGCCCCGGCAGGGGAGCGTGGGGGCTGCCTGCCTGACGGAAAACGGGTTTTCCCTGTACGCCCCCCGGCGGGTGCCCGCCCAGTACGACGGCACGGGGGACGTGTTTGCTTCCGTCCTGCTGGGGGCCCTGATGCGGGGAAAGAAACTTCCCGCCGCCTGCCGCGCCGCCTGCGATTTCACCCGGGACTGCGTGGCCCTGAGCACCGCCCATCATGTGGACATGCACCACGGCGTGGACTTTGAGCCCCTGCTCTCCCGCCTGGCGAAAATATAATTCGGCTGTGCGGAAAAAGAACGGAGCGGAAAGACAATGAAGCGCAAGCGGCTGAACCGGGACGGCTGGGGGTTCCAGTACTATCCTTATTATCAGATGCGGATTGAAGACGAGGATTTTCACGGTCTCGTCTGCCTGATCCGGCTGACGGACGGGGCGGAAAACCATTGGGAAATGCCCAATGCGGGCAAAGTCCGCGTCACCGGCGCGGGCATGACGTGGCTGGAGCTGGTTCCGGACGGCGGCCGCCGGGTGATCACGGTGAAATACTTTCCGGAAGGCGGCCCCGGCCCCGAGCGGCCCTGTTACCCTGCCTGGGCGGAAGGGCGGTATGCGCCGTCCGTGTGGTACGTGGACGCGGCGGACGGCATCGGCTATGACGAATACGGCGTCGCTGTGTATACCGACGCGTATCTGGACATGATCTTCACCCCCGAAGGAGACGTCAAGGTGGACGACCGGGACGAGCTGGACGCGGCGTACCGGGCGGGGGACATTTCCAAAGCCCAGTATGACGCCGCCCTGCTGGAGGCAGACGCGATTCTCCGGGACCTGTGCGCCGACATTCCGTCCACGGCCCGCCTGTGCAATAAAATCCGGCAGCTGGCGGAGAACCGGATCGCCGCCGGGGAACCCCTGACGCTTTGCCGCGAGGTTATCGAATTGCAAAAGAAAACTGCTTCGGGCAAACAGGACGGTGGGACATAAATCGTCCCTGTTTGACAGTAAATGAAAAACGGCCGTTTCCATTATGCGGGAAACGGTCGTTCATTATTTTTCGAAAAAAACTTCGACATCAGTCGGCCCGCTTACAGCGACCGGTCTTCGGCCAGGATGGAGGCAATTTCCTTTCCCTGACCCCAGCGGATTACGTGAGGCTTGTCGCCGACGCCCAGGCTCATATGCAGCAGGGCGATGCCCAGGTCGATGCCGCTGCCCATGCCCGCCTTTTCCAGCACCAGCGTCCGCCCGGCGTACCCCAGCCGCCAGGGCTGGCGGTTCAGGGCGGAGGGAGCGTAACGCACACATTCGGCGGCGTGATAGGCCCACAGAGGCCAGGAGGCCGGGTCGCCCACGCAGATTTTGGAAAGAGGTTTGCGCTTGCGCCGCTGGTATTCCTGGGCGGGCATGCCCAGGGCGATCACCGCGGCCACCCGCTCCCCTTCCTTCAGCAGCAGGTGCTCCACGCCGCTTTCCTTGAAGGAGCCTACCCAGCATGTGCCCAGCCCCAGGGACACCGCTTCCAGCACAAAGGCTTCGCCGCAGATGCCGGCGTAAAGCGGGGCGCGGGATATGCTGTCGTCCACGATAAGGGCGGCGTAGGTCTTCGTGCCCTTTATGCGGCCCACCATGGGCAGGGCGCGGTAGAGCTTTTCGGGCGCGGCCTCTTCCACCAGAATGCGCACGCCGGGCAGCGTCAGCCGCCCCGCGGCGTATTGCAGGGCGCTTTTGGCGGCCACGTTTGGCCCCTCCGAAAAGGCGCGGACGCTGCAGCGCTTGTTTACCGCTTCCAGCAGGCGCGCCCGCTGGGCCGGGGCCAGAAAGCCGTTCAGGGCGCAGTTGTCCATGGGAATTCATCTCCTGGCAAAAAATCAAAAGTTTATTTTTCGCTGCCGAGCCATTTACTCCATGCCCCTTCGTCCGCGCCGAAAGCCGCCCGGTCGCCGTTTCGCACCACGGGGGTGCGCAGAAACTGGGGATGTTCCCGGATAGCGTCCAGGATATAGCCTTCGTCGTCCGTATACGCGGCGGGGTGGGAGCGGGTTTCGGGAGCGTCGTTCAGCAGCGCCGCCGCCGAGCCCGCCGCCCGCGCGAACAGCGCCAGCTCCTTTTGTCCCAGAGCGTGCTTTTTCAGGTCCACCAGCTGGTAGGGAACCCGGCGTTCCTTGAAAAACCGCTCGGCTTTCTGCACGTCAAAATTCCGCTTGAGGCAGTAGATTTGAATGTTCATGCCTGTTCATCCGGGGCCTTTTCCTCCAGGAAGGGCAGGGGCACCCGGTTCTGCCCGTCTTCCCACAGGCGTTCCAGGTGATAGAACTGCCTGTCTTCCGGGTGGAAGATGTGCACAAGCACCGTGCCGTAATCCAGCACGATCCACCGGCCTTCCCCCGTGCCCTCCTTGGCGCGCAGCTGCACGCCCTCCATGGCCAGGGCGTCGTCCACGTCGTCCGCCAGGGCCTTTACCTGCAGGGCGGAACGCCCCGAGGCGATGACCATATAGTCGGTAATCACGGTAAGGTGCGCCACATGCAGCACGGTAATGTCCAGGGCCTTCTTGTCATACAGGATTTTTGCGATACGTTGGGCCAGGGTGGTTTGTTCCATCATCGGGACCTCCTTATGGATCTGAGACGGGCGCTTTCCGCCGGGGTGAGGGATTGAAGCAGCCAATCAAGGGTCTGCCTGGATACGGAATAGAAGGGCCGGCCGCTTTTTTCAAGGTATTCTTCCGTCAACTGCAATGAACGGGCGGCGGCGGCGGCCAGGGAATATTCGCTCAGGGCGCGGATTTCTTTCAATCCGTCGTAATCCTCCCGGTTTTCCTCCGTGGCGTCGGCCACGAAAATGCACATTTCCAGGGGCGTCATGCCCGGGCGGCCCACCGTGTGGCTGCGGATGGCGTCCAGCACTTCTTCGTCCCGGACGCCGAACTGCTCCTTCGCCAGGTACGCGCCCACCGGGCCGTGCATCATGGCCCCGGAGGACAGGAGGGACGTATCGGCCATCAGCCCGTTTTCCTCCGCGATTTTGGCCATCACGGGCACGGGCATGCCCTTGGCGCAGTCGTGCAGCAGCCCCGCCAGGGCAGCCTTCTGAATGGGCAGGCCGTGGAGGCTGCTCAGCCGCACGGCTTCCTTCCGCACGCCCAGGGTGTGCCGGAAGCGCCGCGGGTTCATCATGTGCCGCAGCCGGGGGAGAAAATCGGGCTGGTAAAGGCCGTTTTCGGCCATATAGCAAAGCACGTCCGGGGGAAGCCCCGGGGCGTCCAGGTACTGGGCGGTCATATCCCGGATGAGGGTGGAGGAATAGGGCAGGGGCTCGCCCTGCACAAGCGTCACATGGATGCCCGCCTCCCGGGCCTTTGCCAGGGCCTCGTCCGTGGAAATGCCGGGACGGGGGCAGCACAGCACGTCGCAGGCGGCAAAGAGCCTGTCCGCCTCGTGCCAGTAGGGCAGGGAAGGCAGTTTATCCGCCCCCAGAATCAGGGAAAAACGCGCACCGGGATATTCCTTGCGCAGATAGGGCAGCGTATCCGCCGTATAGCGCACCGAGCCCTGAATCCCGGCTTCGGACAGGGCCATGCCTTTTTCGTTCATCAGCGCCAGGCGGCACATGGCCAGGCGGTGGGTAATATCGGCTTCGGGCTTGCGGTGGGAGGGCCGGGCCATGGGCACGAACAGCACCAGATCCAGCTGCGCCTGCGTCAGCATCTGTTTGCCGAGGAGAATGTGGCCCAGGTGGATCGGATCGAATGTGCCGCCCAGTACGCCGATACGCCGCAACGAAAATCAACTCCTGTGATCTCTTATCCATATTATAGCGCATTTTGGGCATTCTGAAAAGAGGGGGAGGGGCACAGAATGGAGGAATATTTGCAAAAAACCCGCCTGAGCCAGCGGCTGGACGCCCTGGGACTGCATTTTCTGCTGGTGATGCTGAGCGTGGGCTGGTTTGTGCTGCTGTGGGGGCTGCGGCTCACGGCCTTGCTGGCGGGGGGCGCGCTGTACGGCCTGCTGGCCGTGATCCTGCAAAAGGGCCGGGACAGCCGCCTGAAACGGAAGGAGCAGCGCCTGAGAAGGCAGCTGGGCGGGGAAATGGCCCTGGAGCGGCTGCTGCTTACTTCCCCCGAAAAGGCGCATTTCGAGGCCGCCGTAACCCTGAGCCTTCGCTATCCGCTGACGTTGCTTCGGATGGAGGAGACCGGTGTTCTTTGCGATTTGCGGGGGGAAAAAGCCCTGGTCAGCTTTGTGCAATTGCCGCGGAAGGATGCCGTCACTCCCGCCCAGGTGCTTTCCTGCCAGCGGGCCGCCCGGGCCCTGGGGGCGGAGCGGGCGATTCTGTGCCTGCCCTGCGGCATCCGGGAGGACGCCCGGGAACAGGCCGCCGCCGGGCCCCGGGTCACCTTCCTTTCCCGGGAGCGGATGATCGCTCTTTTCGGGGCACAGGCCCCGGTCACCAACGATCAATTGGTAGCCCTGGGCCGGCGGAAACAAAAAAGAACGCCCCTCCGGCGCTGGCTCCGCCGCGTTCTGGACCGGCGCAAGGCCAGGCGCTACGCCCTGTACGGCGGATTGCTGCTGGGGCTCTACCTGGCCACCGGCCTCCTTTGTTACGCCCTGCCCGGCCTTACGTGCGCGTTCCTTGCCGCCGCCTGCCGCTGCGGAAAGGAAGAGGAGGAAGGGCTGTGAGCCGCCGATGGTGATATCTTATTTTAATGCAGAAATGCATAAAGAAAGGTAATCCAAAAAACGGAAACGGCAATGCGGTTCGCGAAAGCTATTTCCGGATGCGGGGGTTGATTTCCGGGTTGTTCGTCCGGCCCAGCAGATAATCCACGGACACGCGATAATAATCCGCCAATCGAATCAGATGCTCCAGCGGGATGGTCTGGAATCCGCGCTCATAGCGGCTGTATACCGTTTGCCGGATGCCCAGTATTTCCGCCACCTGCGTCTGCGTCAAATCGGCGTCCTCCCGCAGATCCCGGATGCGTTGGAAATACATGGCAAGAAATCTCCTTAATACGGATTGGT
>CANQKI010000085.1 GCA_947624355.1 uncultured Clostridia bacterium
CCTTCTATGTCGTTACGAATCCGGATCGCCCTGAATGGCGCTTTACCACCAACGGCAGGCATATTGCCATCGACGCGCAGACAGGGGAAGTGCTGTTCTTCGGCGATGCGCATACCGTGCACGGCTATGACGGCTTTTTAGAGATTGTTCTCCCGTGAGAAAATCCGGCTTAATGGGGGAGAGGCCCCTGCTTGACTTCAGGCTCCGGAAACGCTATAATAACTACGTGATTAAGGCGGCTGAATGGCCGCGTGCCGCAAGGCATGAGGAAAGTCCGGGCACCGCAGGGCAGAATGCCAGCTAACGGCTGGTGGAGGCGACTCCAAGGCAAGTGCAACAGAGAGATACCGCCGCGTTTATCGCGGTAAGGGTGGAAAGGTGCGGCAAGAGCGCACCGGCGGCCTGGCGACTGTGCCGTCATGTAAACCCCATTCGGTGCAAGATGTAGGGAACGCACAGGGCGGCCCGTCCTGTTCCCGCAGTATCGCTTGAGCGCATTGGCGACTTTGCGCCACAGATAGATGGCCATTTTCAACAGAACCCGGCTTACAGGCCGCGCCTGATCACAACGAAAAAGGAACGCCGGTGAAAAAGCATCGGCGTTCCTTTTTTAATAATATGCGCTTACTTGGCGGCATTGACATAAGACCGGTAAACCGCCACCACCTTGCCGACGATATCCACAACGTCGGTATAGATGGGGCGCATCCGTGGGTTTTCCGGCTGCAGGCGGAAACGGTCGGGCTCCTTGAAGAAGCGCTTGCAGGTGGCTTCGCCGTCGATCATGGCGATGATGATATCGCCGTTCTGCACCACCCGCTGCCGCCGAACCACCACATAATCGCCGTTCATGATGCCGGCACTGATCATGCTTTCTCCCCGGATTTCCAGCACAAAATGGTCGCCGTTGCCGATGATCGTATCGGGCAGGAGCACGTATCCGTCGGCGTCTTCTTCGGCCAGGATCGGCGTACCGGCGGCCACCTTACCGAGAATGGGCAGCTTCATGGTCTGGGGTTTATCATCCCGCGTTACGTCGATGGTGCGCGGCTTCATGGACGCCCTGTGCAGCAGACCTTTTTTCTCCAGCCGCGTCAGGTGGCCATGAACAGTGGAGGTGGATTTCAGGCCGACCGCCTGGCCGATATCCCGGACGGACGGAGAATAACCATTGACTTCGATGTAATTTTCGATATAATCAAGTATGCGTTGCTGCGTGTCTCCGTGAGGCCCTCTCGGCATAGCGGCAACCACTCTCGCTTTCTCCTGCATGAAATACTGTTTCAATTATAACAGGCAAACGCTTGTTTGGCAAGGGCGGAATCGCAAGTTTTTGATTGGTTGAAACTGAAAGGGGAGACCTGCTTTGAAAAAATGCGTGCTGTATGACCGGGCGTGCATCGACTGCGGCGAATGCGACCGGTGCGACCTGGACCCGGACAAAATCTGCGATAACTGCATGCGTTGCGTCAAAGGCGAAGGGGATTACCGCGCCATCCTGATCGACAAGGTGGAAGCGCCTGAAGCCGGGCAAAAACCGAACTGACAACTACTATTCTTCCGAAGTTTTATCCACGGTTGGCAGGGCAATCCGCCGGGCGGCCTCCCGCTTATGGGCGTCCGTCATATCGGCGTAATGCCGCCGGGTAGTGTTCACGTCGGAATGCCCCAGCACATCGGCCACCAGGTAAATATCGCCTGTTTCATTGTAAAGATTGGTGCCGAAGGTGCTGCGCAGTTTATGGGGGCTGATGCGCTTTTTGAGGGGCGCGGCCACCAGCGCGTACTTTTTGACCAGGTTTTGCACGGCACGCTGGGTAATCCGCCGCTTCTGCATGGACAGAAACAGAGCGTGCTCATGGCCCTCCTGAGGCGTGATTGTTTCCCGCTGCGCCAGATATTCTTTCAATGCGTCGGCCACCTGATCTGGATAATAAAGGATGCTTTGATTGCCGCCTTTGCGCGTAACCAGGAAGGCGTTCAGTTCCAGATCCAGATCTTCAATATTGAGGCCCACGCATTCGCTCACGCGGATGCCCGTGCCCAGAAACAGCAGCAGCATGGCCGTATCCCGCACGCGGGTGAATTCCAGCAGCTTCTGCTGCCGCGCCGTCAGGCCCTCGCCGGTGGCCACCGTATCCAGCATTTTCTGCATTTCCTGAGGTTCCAGCCGCAAAATAGGCTTGTCGTGCAGCTTGGGCAGCGTGACCAGCGTGGCGATATTGGCGTCGATGTGCCCGTTTTTGAAAAGATATTCAAACAACGACCGCAGCGAGCACAGTTTCCGCATGATGCCTAAATCGTGGTTCTGCACCAAATGGGATTCGCCGCTTTCTTCGTCCGTCACGTAATACTGGCTCAGGTATTCCTGATAGCCATCAATATCCCGCATTTTGATTTTCTTGAGGTCGTCGTCGTCCATAAGCCTTGGCTCGCAATCTCCGAATAACGGGTTCTCGGCAATAAGATACTGGAAAAAGAGCCGGAAATCGTACGCATAGGCGAGCCGGGTCAGGGTAGACGTGGTCTGTGCGATGGAACGGAAAAAATCCGTGCAGACAATTGGAAGTTCCTTCTGCAATTGACGCAGGCGATCCATTCGCTGCGCGTCCACCTGTGCACGGTAACTCAAAGGTTCAGCCATTGAAATCGCACTCCTGAAAAGATTTTCTTTGATCGTGAGCTTGGTTATTATTTTATTTGTCTTTCAAAAGAAAACTGTTTTCTTCTGAAAAACGAATGCGGGAATGGGCCGGATAGGCGGCAGTCATCGTTAAATGGCCTTGCCGACGCTGATATTATAGCTTTTGACCGCTTTTTTGTCAATATTTCTTCGTAAAAGTTTTCTTTTGCGAATAGTTTTAAAGATGGATACCACAACCGGCTGCAAAATGACAATCCCTCCCCCGGAAGTGATTGAAAGACAAATTTTACGGTAATTTTGCCTGGTTTATGGGAAATTTTCTCCACAAAATGAAAAAATTTTCGAATATGCGGAACAAATCACCCACTTATTACGTCTAAATATATGGACGGCTTCATTCCTTGAACAAAAGTGAGGTGATTTCCCAATGCGTAAAAAGCGTGTAACCTTTCAGGAGTACTCGGGCACACCGGTCCGGAAAAAGAGGCAGCTTTCCCCCGGCCTTCTGCTGGCAGTTTTGTTTGCAGTTCTGCTGATTGCGTCCTGGTATGTTTTTCCTTATCTGACAGTCGATGATGATCCGGTTTTTCCCGAAGATGTTTCAAATGAAATTTCTGATCATATAAAACTAACCAGTATATCCATTCCCGTCCCAACGTTTACCCCTGTCCCCCAGGCGACCGAACAACCGTTCGATTTCTCGCTGCTTGTCAACGAAAGCCATCCGCTTCCGGCGGATTACGACGTTTCAGGCTTTGTTCTGCTCAATGCAATGGAAACCGACCTGTTCACCGTCAAAGAGCCGGATACCTACGCAGACAGCCGGGCTGTAGACGCGCTGACGGAAATGTTGACCGCCGCGCTGGCAGACGGCATCAGTCCTTGGCAGATCAGCGAGGCATACCGTTCTGTTGAAGCACAGCAAAAAATCTGGGATGAAAAGTACGAAAAATACCGGACGGTCAACGGATTATCGGAAGAAAAGGCGATACAGGCCGTGAAGCGCCGGGTGGCATTCCCCGGATGCAGTGAGCACCACACCGGCCTGGCGTTTGATTTGACCGTGCCCGGAAAATCCTTTGCGGGCACGCCCCAGGCGGAATGGCTCAACGAGCATTGCTACGAATACGGCTTCATTATCCGGTATCAGGCGGAAAAAGAAGCGCTGACCGGCATCACCGCAGAGCCCTGGCATGTGCGCTACGTGGGAAAGGAAGCCGCCGCCGTGATGGTACGGGAAAACCTGTGTCTGGAGGAATATACGAGGAAGTACCGCTGACTCTTATTTCTTCTGATAGATCACGGAAAGGGACACGGACGGCCTTTCCGCTCCCGTGGGCGTAAAGGAAAGCACCTGATCCTTCATATCGATTGTGCCTGTGGAGCCCCGCACCGTCCCGTTTTCCAGAAGCAGCTTGACCAGCTTTTCATTGAGTTCCGGGCCGCCGCCTTTTATCAGGCAATTCTTCCACAAGGTGAAATGGCATCCGTCCCGCCAGCCGGAGCAGCCGAAAGCCCGATCATTTTCCTGGATGGGTTTCCCGCAAAGCGGGCACTTTGTTTCCGGGATTCCTTTTGCTGGCGCTGCCTTTCGCCTGCTCCCTTTGCCCCGGCGCATTTCTTCCGGAAACTGGACATCGGTGTTTGCGCCCTTGGCATAATCGATCAGGAAGCAGGTCAGGTTCCGGATTCCCTGCATAAACCGTTCGGTATCCCGCCGGTTATGGGCAATTTCATCGAGCGCCAGCTCCCATTTGCCAGTAGTCTCGGGGGAAGCGATTTCGGGAGGCGCAATGGCAATCAGCGCCACACCCTTTTCGGTGGCGTTCAGCGCCCTGCCCCGGCGGCTGGCGTACCCCACCTGAATCAATCGTTCAATAATTGCTGCCCGGGTAGCAGGCGTGCCGAGGCCGGAGCCTTTCATCTGCTCCCGAATCCGCTCGTCTTCAATTTCGCGCCCGGCGTTTTCCATGGCGGCCAGCAGCGACGCGTCGGTGTGCGGAGCGGGCGGCTTCGTTGTTTCTTTTTTAACAGTGGTCTTCTTCACCGTGCGCGCGTCCCCTTCCTGCAGGGCTGGTAGCTCCTCCTCCGTCTTCTCTTCTGCGGGATATACGTCCTTCCATCCGTTTTTCCGTACCGTGCGGCCAACGGATTTAAAAGCATTTTCTGTTGCCAGTGTGACCACTTTTACGGCGTCGTATTCGTGAGCCGGATAAAATGCGGCAATGGTGCGCCGGGCAATCATATCGAAGAGCTTTGCGTCGTCCGGCGGCAGCTTGTCCATAGGCGCGGTCTGAGGTGTTGGAATGATGGCATGATGGTCGCTGACCTTGGCATTGTCAAAAATCCGTTTGGAAAACGGCAGCTTTCCCCCATCGCCCCACGGAATGTTCGTTACAAATGGCTTGTATTCGCCCGGCAGTTTCTGCAGCGTCAGCTTGGCGCGGCCGATCATGTCCATGGGCAGATACCGGCTGTCCGTGCGCGGATAGGTAATGGCTTTCCATTTTTCGTATAAGTTCTGGGCAATCTTCAGCGTTTTATCGGCGGTGAACCCCAGTTTTCGGTTGGCCTCCCTCTGGAGGGAGGTTAAATCGTACAGTTGGGGCGGCAACTCCTTCTTTGCCTCTACCGTAACGGACCGGACCTGAGCTGCCTTTCCTTTAACAGCTTTGGCAATATCATCGGCTTTTTCTTTGGCGGGAATACGGGAAGCTTTCTTTTCGTCCTCCTGTTTTTCATCAAACCATTGTCCCGTGTAGTCCCCGAAATCGGCAGTGACGGTATAATATTCCTCCGGTTTGAAATCAGCAATCTCGTGATATCGCTTCACCAGAATGGCCAGCGTGGGCGTCTGCACCCGGCCAATGGACAGCAGCGCGTCAAAGCGCAGCGTAAAGGCACGGCTGGCGTTCATGCCCACCAACCAATCGGCCTGGGAGCGGCATTCTGCGCTGCGAAACAGGCCGTCGTATTCGGCGGCGGGTCGAAGGGCGGCAAAACCTTCGCGGATGGCTTCATCCGTCATGGAGGAAATCCACAGCCTGTCTACCGGTTTTTTGCACTTTGCCTGATTGTAAATCAGCCGGAAAATCAATTCCCCTTCCCGACCGGCGTCTGTAGCGCAGATCAGGCGTTCTGTTTCCGGCGCGTTGATCAGCTTTTTGACGATGGAAAACTGGGATTTTGTCTTGGGAAGCACTTTTGTCGGAATATGCTCCGGCAGAATGGGCAAATCCTCCATGCGCCACTTCTTGTATTTCTCATCCACTTCATCCGGCTCGCAGAGGGATACCAGGTGCCCGATGGCCCAGGTAACGGTATATGCGTCATTCTTGAGGCAACCCTCCCCTTTGTCCCTGCAGCCCAAAACACGGGCCAGGTCCCGCCCCACGCTGGGCTTTTCGGCCACCACGACAATCATGCTTTCACCTCCGACAGGATGCGTTTCATTTGTCTTTTTTCAGATATTTTGTCCGTTCACGATCCGTAAGCGGCGCGGTGCGAAGCAAGTCGGGCCGCCTTTCCGCCGTTGCAAGAATGGCCTGTTCACGCCGCCAGGCGGCAATTTTGGCATGATCGCCGTTCAGCAGCACTTCGGGCACTTCCATCTCTTCAAACACCCGCGGACGCGTATACTGGGGATATTCCAGCAGCCCTTCCTGGGAAAAGCTTTCATCCCGGGAGCTTTCTTCGCATCCCAATACGCCGGGAAGCAGCCTGGCAATGCAGTCCGTCATCACCATTGCCCCCAGCTCCCCGCCGGTCAGCACATAGTCCCCGATGGAAACTTCCAGGTCAATGTATTTATCAAGCACCCGCTGGTCCACACCTTCGTAATGGCCGCAAAGAAGCAGCAAATGATCTTCATTTGCCAATTCTTCGGCTAACCGCTGACTGAAAGGCACACCGCGGGGTGAAAGATAGATTCTTTTGACATTTGTACCGAAGTCTGCTTTTTCATCCGTTTGGTTCGAAAGAGAAACGTCGGTTTCCAAATTGTAAACTTCGCCTTGTTTTTTGAACGTGTTATCAGTACAGACCACATTCCGTTTTTTGCAAACGGCGCGGATTGCGTCGGCAATGGGCTGCGCCATCATCAGCATCCCCGCGCCGCCGCCGAAGGGGTAGTCGTCCGTATTTTTGTGTTTCATGTCGGAAAACGGGCGGATATCTGTTACCTCGATGGTGATCAGTCCCTGCTCCCGCGCCCGGCCCAATATGCTGGTGTTCAGCACATTTTCAAACATTTCAGGAAAAACTGTCAGAATATCGATGGTCATGTGTCCGGCCCTCACGTTTCCCAGTCGCATACAGCCGCTTCATGCAGCCGGTTCTCATCCACCGTGATATACCCTTCCTTTGTATGAACAGACGGAATAATATGAAGCAGCGCCGGAAGCAGCATTTCGCCCTTCGGCGTTTTGACAACGTAAACGTCGTTCCCGCCCGGCTGGAGCACGTCGGTGATTATGCCCAGCACATTTCCATTTGTGTCCCGCACTTCGCAACCGATCAGGTCGCAGATGAAGCTTTCGTTTTCTTCCAGGGGCACGGCATGGGCCCGGTCGATATACAGCATCAGGTTCCGCTGTTTTTCCGCCTGATCCCGGGTTTCGGCGCCATCCAGACGCAAAAAAACATCCGCGTCCCGGACGCTTACATCATCCACCCGAACCGGCCGATAACCCGAACCATCCTTAAGGTACACGGTATCAAGTGCCTGAAAACGGGCAGGATCGTCCGTATCCGGGCGCACCTTTACCTGCCCGCGGATGCCCTGGGGCCTGAGCACCTGGCCGATCAATAAATATTCTGCCTGCATCGGTCTTTCTTCCTCCCAAGAATACAGCAAAACGGATGGCAAGGTTTCTCCTGCCATCCGTTTTCAGCGTTACTGGATTTCGACGAACACGGGCTTGCTGGTCTTATCCGTGGCGGCGCGAACCACCGTGCGGATCGCCTTGGCGATGCGCCCCTGCTTGCCGATGACCTTGCCCATATCTTCCGGCGCAACGTTGATTTCCAGAATGATGGCCTCTGGCCCTTCCGTTTCCAACACCTGCACCTGATCGGGCTTGTCTACCAGCGATTTAGCCAGAAAAAGGACGAGTTCCCGCATGGATTTCCCTTTCTGCGCCCAGAATCAGGGGGCGGATCAGCCCTCGATGGCGCCGGTCTTTTTGAGCAGAATGCGAACGGTATCGGTGGGCTGTGCGCCGTTCTTCATCCACTGAACAGCCTTTTCATTATCCACCTTGATTTCGGCGGGCTGCTTCATGGGATCGTAATAGCCGATTTCCTCGATGAAACGGCCATCACGGGGGGAGCGTTCGTCAGCGACGACAACGCGATAGAAGGGGTGCTTTTTCATACCCATTCTCTTGAGACGGATCTTAACGGCCATGGTAGTTTTCCTCCCTGTATGAAATGTGATCTATGGTAATCATAGCAAGTATGATAACCTCAAATGGAACGCGTTTTTTCAACGCAGATTCATGTTGCGCATGGTGCGCAAGGTTGCCCGCTTGTTGCCCAGCATCTGCTTCATCATTTTCTGCATCTGCTCAAACTGGCGCATGAGGGCGTTCACGTCCTGCACCGTTACCCCGGCCCCGGCGGCAATCCGCTTGCGGCGGGAAGCGTTGAGGATGTTGGGATTGCGGCGTTCCTTCATAGTCATGGAGCAGATAATGGCCTCGGGTTTTTTGAGGGCGTTTTCGTCCACTTCCACGTTTTTGAGCTTGCTGCCGATGCCGGGCAGCATGCCAAGCACGTTTTGCAGCGGCCCCATTTTCTTGATCTGCTTCATTTGATCCAGAAAATCGTTGAGGTCAAAATCGGCAGGATTCTTTTTGCCCTTGGCGGCCAGCTTCGCGGCAGCCTCTTCATCGGCGGCAGCGGCGGCTTTTTCGATGAGGGTCAGCACGTCGCCCATGCCCAGAATCCGGGAAGCCATGCGTTCAGGATGGAAGGGCTCGATATCCCCCAGCTTTTCCCCGGTTCCTGCAAACTTGATCGGCTTGCCCGTTACTGCACGAACGGACAGGGCCGCGCCGCCGCGGGTATCAGAATCCAGCTTTGTGATGATTACGCCGTCAATGGACAGCTTTTCATCGAAAGATTTGGCCACATTCACGGCGTCCTGGCCCGTCATTGCGTCAATGACCAGCAGGATTTCCTGGGGCCGGACAGCGGCCTTGATATCCGCCAGCTCCTGCATCAGTTCTTCGTCAATATGCAGGCGACCGGCTGTATCCACAATGAGCACATCCCGTCCGTAATAACGTGCGTACTCAATCGCCTCTTTTGCAGTTTGCACCGGGTTCTGGGTGCCCTTTTCAAAGACAGGCACGCCTACCTGCTCGCCCACCACCTGCAATTGCCGGATGGCGGCTGGGCGATAAATATCGCAGGCGGCCAGCATGGGCTTCTTGCCCTGCTTTTGCAGATAGCCGGCCAGCTTGGCGGTCATGGTGGTTTTGCCGGCGCCCTGGAGGCCGCAGAGCATGAAAATCGTGGGAACGGCGGGCGACCAGGTGAGCTTGGCATTGCTGCCGCCCATGAGCGCCGTCAGCTCTTCGTTGACGATCTTGATGACCTGCTGCCCGGCATTCAGATTCGCCAAGATTTCGGCGCCAACACAGCGGTCCGTGGTCTTTTTGATGAAATCCTTGACCACCAGATAGTTGACGTCAGCTTCCAGCAAGGCCATCCGCACCTCGCGCATGGCGTCCTTGATGTTCTGCTCGGTGAGCTTGCCCTTGCCGGTCAGTTTTTTAAAGGCATTTTGCAGTCTTTCGGAAAGCCCTTCAAAAGCCATAAATCACTGCTCCTCCTGATCCAGCAATTCGTCCACCCACTTCCGGGCAACGAGAAGATAGGGAAAAGTATCCCCCGTCGCTTCCACAGCGTAAAGCGCTTCCCTGCAGGCCCGCAGGCCCTCCTCCATACGGCGGAAACGGCGCAGCAGCCCCAGCTTTTCCTCATAGCCTTCCAGCTGCTTTTCCGTGCGGGACACGGTGTCGTGCACGCTTTGGCGGCTCACCGAAAACTGCTCGGCAATTTCCGCCAGGGTCAGATCCTCTTCCCAATGGAGACGTGCCATTTTCTTCTGGTTTTCCGTCAGCATTTCGCCGTAAAAGGCCAGCAGCCAGGAAAGAAACACCTTTCGCTCCACGCCTGAACCCATCTCCATGGGAAACCTCCTGCCAGGCTGTGCACCCAGCAGAGGATATTATACTCGTATTTTCGAGCTTGTCAAGGCTTTTTCCTTGACAAAGTTTGTTTATTTTTTTCGGAAAAATTGCCGCTGAAATCTTGACAGAACGAATCCGGGGCGGTATAATTGTTAAGCTATCGCAGAAAAGCGGCGGTGAATGGACCCGTAGCTCAGTTGGATAGAGTGTCAGACTCCGACTCTGAAGGCCGCGCGTTCGAGTCGCGCCGGGTTCGCCAGGCTCCGCAAAATGCGGAGCTTTTTCATTGCGCAACAAAAATTTGATTTTCAAAGCCGAATCGTGTATGATAAACGGGAACGGCAGTAAGGAGGCGTTTCCCCTATGAATGACCTGAAAGCAGAGGCCCTTCAAAAACATCGGGAATGGCAGGGCAAAATCGAAGTGGTTTCCAGAGTGCCTGTTACCAACGCCCGGGAGCTTTCCCTGGCCTATACCCCCGGCGTGGCGGAACCGTGCCTGGCAATCCGGGAAAATTACGAAGCCTCCTGGGCGCTGACCCGGCGAAGCAATATGGTGGCCGTCATAACGGACGGTACCGCTGTGCTCGGGCTGGGCGATATCGGCCCCGAGGCCGGCATGCCGGTGATGGAGGGCAAGTGCTGCCTTTTTAAAGAATTTGCCGACGTGGACGCATTTCCCATCTGCATCCGAAGCAAGGACGTGGATGAAATCGTGCGGACGGTGTACCTGATTTCAGGTTCTTTTGGCGGCATCAATCTGGAGGATATTGCCGCGCCGCGGTGTTTTGAAATCGAGCGCAGGCTGAAAGAAATCTGCGATATTCCCGTTTTCCATGATGATCAGCACGGCACGGCCATTGTGGTGGCCGCCGCGATGATGAACGCACTGCGGGTAGTGGGAAAAGAAATGAACGCCGTCCGCGTGGTCATTAACGGGGCGGGCGCGGCGGGCATCTCCATCGGGCGTCATCTGCTAAGGTTAGGCGTCAGGCATCTGACCATGGTCGACCGGTTCGGCGTAATCTGCGAAGGTACGCAGGAGCTCAATCCCGCTCAAGCCGAAATGAGCAAAATCACGAACCGCGAACACCTGCGCGGCACGCTGGCGGACGCTATGAAAGGGGCCGATGTGTTCATTGGCGTTTCCGCGCCGCACATTGTCACAAAGGAAATGGTTGCCTCTATGAACAAAAACGCCTGCGTGTTCCCCATGGCGAACCCCGTGCCGGAAATTGAACCGGAGGACGCAAAGGCTGCCGGTGCGGCTGTCGTCGGAACAGGGCGCAGCGATCACACGAACCAAATCAACAACGTGCTTGCCTTCCCCGGTATTTTCCGGGGTGCGCTGGATGTGCGGTCAAGAGAAATCAACGACGAAATGAAAATGGCCGCTTCCTATGCCATTGCCGGACTGGTAAATGAAGCAGAATTGGCTGCGGATTATATTCTGCCGCGGGCATTTGACAAACGTGTCGGCCCGGCCGTAGCCGCCGCCGTCAGCCAGGCGGCCAGAAAAAGCGGCGTTGCCAGGCTGTAAAAAAGGAAAACGGGCGGATAAAGGCGAGTGTCCGTAAAACAGTAAAATCAAGAAAGCCTTTATCTGAATACAAAGAGGAACGACCGAAAGATTTTTAGCTGATTGGGGTTTTTCATGTAGATGGTAGATTTCTTCACTTTTTCCGATAGTATTTGTTTTACGAAGAGCGAGACAAATCAGGAGCTTGAGGAGATAACGTATGATCTATGAAATAAAAGACGCCGCCAAAGTCAAGCACATGTTTGAAGGCTGGAAAAACTTATTTGACGTCATGGACGTGGAGATTCGGATCTTCGTAACCGATCC
>CANQKI010000086.1 GCA_947624355.1 uncultured Clostridia bacterium
GTTCGGGAGGAATACGCCCAGGAACTGGACCGTGCTGAACGGAGAGCAATGGCTGAGCGGGAGAGTATGCTTGAATCAGCCTATGAGAAAGCGCGTGCACAACTGGGATCAGCCAATATCGAAAAAGTCATATTGGTAGAAGGAAAATTTAAAGCCTTGGCTGTTTTCAATTACAAGGACAGCGCAGAAAAGGCAAGAGCTTGCTCTTACCTCGACGGGCTTTTTCTGGCTTTCGTGCTGCCCCGGCGTCTTATCACGACATCCCAAAGCAACAGCGGCACATTGTTTGAATAACACGCCCACCCCGTTCCGCAACCGCGGGTCCAGGGGGATCATCCCCCTGGCGGGGTCTGGGGCAGAGCCCCAGAAAGCCCTCTGGTTCAGGGGTTTGGGGGCCGAAGAGGCCCCCAAGAAACCCTCGTACCGTTACGCGAACCTGCCCCGCAGATAATCGGCCCAGGCGCAGACGACGCTGCGCACCCTGTGCACGGCGCTTTCCTTGGACACGGTGCGCCAGGCGTTCATGTACAGCCGGAACCAGTTTTCAAGGGCGGCCGCCAGATCGGGGCCTTGCCGGTGCGGCACATCCTGCCCTTCTTCATGGGCGGCCACGTACAGGCCGATTTCGTTGCACAGGATGGCGCCCCGGGCCTGGATATGCAGGGCCTGAAGGACGGGGCGCATGGCCTTATCCATGTGCGGCGCGGCGGCGTCCAGCGCCTCCAACCCTTTTTCCAGGGCCTCGATGGCGGCGGGGGCGTGCTGCGCCACGTCCTTTTCGTTTTCGTCGTGGAGAATCAGGCGGCGCTTCTCGGGGTCCTTTTCCTCGATCCAGCGCACCATATGGAACCAATTGAAGATTTCATGGTCGCTGAGGGCGGCCATGGCCCGCATGAAATCGCCCGTCCGGTCGCCATAGGCCAGGAAGGATATGGCGTCGTTCACCTCGTCCCAGGCCGCGCCCGACGCGTTCCAGGCAAAGGCCGCGCCGTAAAGGATGCCGGGCAGGGAAAGGAAGGGGTGGCAGATGTGGCCGTAATCGCCCCAATCGGTATTGAGCAGGCCGATGGCCCCGTACTTGTGGGCGTGACGGCACATATTTTTGATGTTGTTGTAGGAATTTTCAAACAGCGGAATCCACCGGTTCCAGGTGCACACCCCGGGGCAGGCGTACTGCACCGCGCCCATGGCCGCCAGGTCGCGGATCTCGTTTTCCCGCTGATTGGGCAGGTATCCCCAGTTGAGGCAGATGGTGCCCTCCGGAATATCCGCATAGGTTTCGGGGTGCCGCCACATGATGTCCCCCCAGAACATGGGGGTGACGCCCTGATTCAGCAGCCAGCGGCACAGTTCGGCTACGTGGCGCACGTACAGGGTCTGCGCCCCTTCCGCGTCGGCCAGGGGCTTGCTGCGGCCCTTGCCCAGGTCAAAGGTCTCGTCGCAGCAGATATTGAATTTCTTGCTGCGGAAGTGGGGCATATATTCGCCGATCAGCCGCTTGATAAAGGGCATCGCGTCCGGATGGGACACGTTCACCGTGTGGTGCTCCCCCCAGTAGGTGTAGGAGAAGGGGACTTTTTCGGAATCGGGCAGCTCGCAAAGCCCGGCGCAGGTCTTGGTGGAAAGAATCTGGTACATGTGCCCGAAGGAGGAGAGGGAGGGCACCAGTTCAATGTGCCGGGCAGCGCAGTAAGCGTCCAGTTCCATGATCTCCTCCGCCGTCAGGGGCGTATCCTCCCGCCAAGCCTCGCTCAGGTCCCGGAAGAGGTAGGTGTGCTCGATGTAAAGCTGCCATTCGTTGATCTTGTATTGGCACAGGAGGTCGGCGTACCGCTTGAGCATTGCCAGGGTGGGCACCCGGCCCCGGGAGCAATCCAGGTAATAGCCCCGGTGGGCCAGGTCGGGGGCGTCCTCGATTTCCAGGGCGGGCAGCAGCGCGCCGTGCCGCTGCATCCATTGGCGCAACGTCATCACGCCGTTCAGCAGCGCTTCGTCCCCGGCCCCCGTCACGGTAATGCTCTCCGGCTTTACGGACAGGGTATAGCTGCCTTGGGGCAGGCTGTTATTCACCGTCAGGACAATGTCCCCGGGCCGGGCCGAGCCCCTCAGAATCTCCAGCTGCAGCCCTGTAAAATCCGCCGCCGCTTCCTGCAGCAGCTTTGCGTACAGCAGGGCGGAGGGTTCCGTGCCCTCCAGCACGATCTTCGTATCGATGCCGACCCTGAAAATGCCTTCGCCATAGGCGATATGATGGGGCATGGGCAGGAAATCCATAAAGCTCACTCCTTTTCCCGGATGCGGAAGGTTTTGATTTCATAGGGCTTGATGGTAAAGGGAATTTGGCCACCCGTCGCCGCCAGCTTTTCCCCCGGCTCCTCCAGGCAGTTGCACGCTTCCACGGAAGCAATGGGCCGGTTCCAAGTCAGGCAGGCGTCCGTCAGGGCGTTTTCCGATTCGTACATCCGCACGATCCAGCCGTCCCCGTCCTCGGCCCGCTTGACCGTTTCCAGCACGATATTGGGCATGTTTACCGAGACAAGGGAGTATTCCTTCCCCGCTTCGCCCCCCTGAACGGCCAGGGCAGGCAGGTTCAGCCGGTAGGCCTCCCGCACGGTGCCCGCCGCTTTCCAATCCTCTTTGTGGGGATAAAGGGCGTAGGTGAACATGTGGGTTTCCTGATCGGCCATGGGGTTGGGTTCGATGCCGGATTTAATCAGCGTTAGGGCGATGCAGCCGTCCTTGACGGAATGGCCGTACTTGCAGTCGTTCAGCAGGCTGACGCCGTAATGGCCCTCGGAGAAATCCATCCACTTCTGGCCGCAGCTTTCAAATCGCGCCACGTCCCAGGAGGTATTGGTGTGCACCTTGCGTTTCAGGTTGCCGAACTGGATTTCAAAGGTGGCCTCGTCGCTGTGGACGGTGGTGGGGAAGTGCACTTTCAGCAGGTGCTGATGTTCCCGCCAATCCACGGTGGTTTCAAAATCGATGCGGCGGCTGTGGGCGTAGAAATGAATCTTTTGCGAAATCGTGCTGTTGGAAATTTTCCGCACGATCTCCAGCGTCACCCGGACGGGGCCTGTCTCCGTCCAGCGGAAGGACTGCACGTCCGTCACGTCCCAGGATTTTTCGGTGTAAAAAATGTCGATATCCCAGTTATCATAATAAATGGGTTTATCCTCGTACATCCGCAGCAGGTTGCCCGGGGCGGAAAGCACCTGCCGGCCATTCTCCCGGTCGGTGAGGTTCGCCATGAGGCCGTGCTCATCAAAGGTCACGTCGTAATAGGGGGTGACGAGATGGCGGTCGCCCGTCAGGGTAAAGGGCGAATTGCGGGCGCAGTCGGTGTTCAGGCAGGTGATGTTGTCGCACAAATCGTCCCCCGCCTCCCGGGACAGGGCGTAGGTGCGCCAGCCCTTGGCGGGCAGGGCGGGCAGGAAGGCGACGGCCCCGTCCTCCGTTTGTTGGATGGGATAGCGGCCGCCCTGGCCGTCCACCAGCGCCGCGCCGTCAACCTTCCCCAGGTTTACCGTTTCGTCGGATACAAAGCCCTTGGTATTGACCACCGTCACGCAGTCCGATGCCGGGAACAGGGCCCGCAGCCGTTCGCCCTCCAGCTCCTTCAGGCGGGCCTCCATGGCGGCGTATTCCTGCTTCGTCACCTCGTACACCTCGTGAATGGAGGAGCCGGGCAGAATATCGTGGAACTGGTTGAGCAGGGCGTTTTTCCAGATTTTGTCCAGGTCGGCGGCGGGGTAGGCCATTTTATCCGACGCCAGGGCGGCGAGGAGCTCGGTGTCCATCAGGCGCAGCTCGGTCTTGCGGTTGGCCCGCTTGTTCCGGGCCATGGAGGTGTACGTGCCCCGGTGGTACTCGAAATACAGTTCCCCTTCCCACACGGGCAGCCGGGGATTGCCCGCCACTCTCTCTTTCAATTCGTCAAAATACGTGCGGGCAAAGGCCTGGCGGACCCTGGGCAGGCCGGTGACGCCCTTTTCCATGCGGTCGGAGGTTTCCAGCATGGCGCGGGTGGGCCCGCCGCCGCCGTCGCCGTAACCGTAGGAAATGAGGATGTCGTTGTTGATGTCCTTGTTCTGATACCGTTCCCAGCCCCCCATCAGCGCGTCGGGGTGCAGCATGCCGTTATAGGTGGTGAAGTAATTCTTCACGTCCTGGCCCACCCCCAGGGTGGTGATCAGGTGAGTCAGAATTTCGGTGCCGTCGATGCCCCGCCAGCGGAAGGTGTCGTAGGGATGCTTATTGAACTGGTTCCAGGCCAGCTTGGTGGTCATGAAATATTGGATGCCGCACTGCTTCATAATCTGCGGCAGCGCCCCGGAATAGCCGAACACGTCGGGCAGCCACAGGATGCGGTTTTCCACGCCGAATTCTTCCCGGAAAAAGCGCTTGCCGTGGATGAACTGGCGCACCAGGCTTTCGCCGCTGGTCAGGTTGCAGTCGGCCTCCACCCACATGCCGCCCTCGGGCTCCCACCGGCCCTCCTTCACCCGTTCTTTAATCCGGGCGAAAAGTTCAGGATAGCGTTCCTTCACAAAGGCGTATAATTGGGGCTGGCTGGACATGAAGCGGTAGTTCGGGTATTCCTCCATGAGCTTGAGCACGGTGGCAAAGCTGCGGGCCGCCTTTTCCCGGGTCTGGGCCACGGTCCACCACCAGGCCACGTCGATGTGGGTGTGGCCGATGCAGGTGGCAATCACCTCGTCGTGCCCCGCCAGGTCTTCATACACGTGCTTTTGCACATACGCCCTCGCCGCCCGGACGGAATCCATGTACGCGTCCGAATAGGGCGTGCGCAGGTCCAACAGGTTAACGGTGTCGTTCAGGGCTTTTTCCAGGTCCATGCGGCTGCGGCTCTGCGGGTCCAGCCGGGAAAAGGCCTGGAGAGGCACCTGCAAATCCCAGTACAGGCCGTTGATGTCCGGGTCGATTTCCTGCCATTCGGCAATTAAACTGAACTCGGTATGCAGAGTGCCCGTGTAGGCCTGCAGGTCGATGCGGTACGTTTCCCCCGCTTTGGCCTGCCGGGCAATCAGCACGTCCCGGTGGTTCATATCCAGCCCCTGGACGATTTTGCCGTTCAGGAACAAAAGGAACTGGGGGTTTTTGCCGTCGTCCCATTCCTCGATCTGGGTGCGCACATGCAGCCACAGGCTGCGGCCGTCAAAGCTGTCCGGCACGGCGGCCTCCGCCCGGAACCAGTAATGTTCGTCCGGGCCGTACCAATGGTCGCGGCCGCTGTCAAAGGGCTGAAAGCCTTCATCTCCCGCTTCCTCCGGCGTCATGAAAAGGCCGGGTTTTACCTGCCAGTCGGCAAGGGCGATTTTTTGCCGCACGGACAGCTTTTTCAGCTCGTCGCAAATGACCTGGATCCGCTTATCGAGAAAAACCATGTTTTTCCGCCGCCTTCCCCCGTTTAATGGATATGTTTAGAAGGAATTTTCCTTGGTATATCGGATTAGTTCGTCCGCCGTGGTGAAGGCCAGGCCCGTCACCGTGTCGGCGCAGCCGTAATAAATGGCGATGCGGCCCGTGTCGCTGTCCGCCAAAGCGGCGCAGGGGAACGTGACGTTGGGCACGTCGCCCACCATTTCATAGAGCTCGGTGGGGGCCAGGATATAGTCTTTGGAGCGGTATTTCACCTTCCAGGGTTCATCACGATCCAGCAGTGCGCTGCCCATGCGGTACACAAAGCCGTTGCAGGTGGTAATGACCCCGTGATAAATCATCAGCCAGCCCTCGTCCGTTTCAATGGGGGCAGGACCGGGGCCCACCTTGGTGGACTGCCAGGCCGAATCGTTGCCCGGCACCGTGCCCATCATGTACCGGTGGCGGCCCCAGAATTCCAGGTCCCGGGACTGGCTCACGTAAATATCGCCAAAGGGGGTGTGGCCGTTATCCGAGGGGCGGCTCATCATCATGTACATCCCGCCGATTTTCCGGGGGAAGAGGACGCCGTTGCGGTTAAAGGGCAGGAAGGCGTTTTCCAGCTGGTGGAAGGTTTTGAAATCCTCCGTCCAGGCCACGCCGATGGTGGGGCCGTGATAGCCGTTGCACCAGGTGATGTAATATTTGCCCTCCAGCGCCGTGATCCGGGCGTCGTAGCGGTATTCCTTTTTCGCTATTTCGGGGTCGGCGCCCGTGAAGGGAATGGGATTATCGTCGATCTGCCAATGAATGCCGTCCACGCTGCGCCCGGCAAACAAATCCATGCTGATGGAGCGGCTGTCGCACCGGAACACGCCGGCAAACCCGTCCCCAAAGGGCACGACCGCGCTGTTGAACACGCTGTTGGAGCGCCTGTTGCCGTTCCGCCCGATAATGGGGTTGCCCGAATAACGCCAGACGGGCAGCGCCGTGCCGGCGGGCTTTTCCTGCCACGGGATATTGGGCAGGGGACTGCCGATGATCTTTGCCATGGAATTTCCTTCTTTCTCGTGCTTTCCGGGAAGCCGTGCGCCCGGGCGGGGCCAGGGGGAAGCGCCCCCGAAACCCCGCCTGCATTATAGCAGAATCGTATTGGAATGAAAAGCCCGTGCGGGCAGGGAAAGGAACAGAAGATTTGAACGGAAATTCAGTCCCCTCTCATGCCGCACGGGCGCGATCCTATTTTGGGATCAGGTTGGGTTCGGGATTACTTCGCGGCCTTCCAGGCGTCGATCTGGGCCTGGGCCTCGGTAACGATGGCGTCAAAGCCGGCGTCGCGCATTTCTTTCATCATGGCGGGCACGCCGCGGCCTTCGTCCTCAGGATCCACGGTGCCGGTCAGAATCTCGCCGCGATAGCGGTTGTAGATTTCGATGCAGCTGGCCAGTTCGTCCGCCACGGGGGTGGAATCGAAGGCGAAGCCCATCAGCACGGAGGAAACCGCCTGCTGGTCCAGCACCTTCAGCTCGTCATACTGGTTGGTTTCTTCGGTGTCCAGCTGGGTCAGGGTGAAGAAGGTGCCCTGGGTGTAAGCGGGCATATCCCAGGAGGGCGTGATCAGGTGGAGGCGGCCATCCTCGGCATACTCCCAGTTCACGCCTTCTTCGCCGTGGGCGAAGGTGTCGCGCACGTAGGGATCGGTGTTCACCAGGTTCAGCAGCTGCAGCGCCTTGTCAGGATGCTTGCAGTTGACGGAAATGCTGTTCAGGGAGCCCTGCACAGCGCCGGTGGACAGGGTGGGCACGCCAAAGGCCACGGCGATGGCGTTCACGCCCATGTTGGGACCCCAAACGGTCTTCGCGGCAGAGGGCCAGCCCTGGGCGATGTAGCAGAGACGATAGTTGTTGCTTTCGGCGCGGGTGGCGGCGTCGGCATTGATGATGCCGTCGTTATACCATTTCCGAAGCAGCTTCAGGTCTTCCATCATCTTTTCCTGCTCGAAGGTGGCGACAACCTTCATGTCCTCATCTTCCAGCGCCACGCCGACGGCGGGCAGGCCGCAGGAGAAGCTGTCATGGGTCAGGATCTGGTAGCAGCCGCCGCTGTTGAGCTCGAAGAGGGTGTTGTCCGTCTTGCCCTGGAGCGCGTAAAGGATGGGCTCGATTTCCTGGAGGGAATGGGCGGCTTCCGCCTGTTCGGTGAGGCCGTTAGCGTCCAGCAGGTCCTTGTCCCATACGAAGAACTGGGCCACGGCGGTGTCCTTCACGGTGGGCACGGCGTAGATTTTGCCGTCAATACGGCAGGCGTCCCAGTAGGCGGGAGCGGTGAGCTCCAGCAGGCCGGGGGCGTTTTCCTTGAGCATATCCTCGGTGATTTCCATGAGGGCGCCCAGACGCACGTCGTTGTTGAAGGTGCCGTCATTGCCGAAGATGATGTCGAAGGGCTCGTTGGTGTTCACGATGGTGGAGCGGCGATTGTCCCAATCGCCCCAGCCGATGGTTTCCATTTCCACGTGAACGCCGATCTTCTCTTCCAGGTACGCGTTCAGCTTGGCGGCCCAGCTGTCGTAATTCTGGGGCATGCCGTTGCCGACGGAAACCCACTTGAGGGTCACCACTTCGTCTTCCGCCAGGGCGGCCGCACCGGAGAGCCCGAGCAGCATCGTCAGGGCCAGAAGGATTGCCAGGATCTTTTTCATGGTAGGGTTCCTCCTTTTAAAATGGTTCTATCGCTCCTCCCCCGTGCATACCGCGGGGGCAACGAACAAAATGGAAATTATCCCTTCACCGCGCCGATGGTCAGGCCGGAAATGAAGTATTTCTGGAAGAAGGGATAGGCGCAGGCGATGGGCACCACGATGACCACGGCGATGGCCATGCGCACCGATTCGCTGGGCATCTGGTTGCGGTACTGCTGCATGCTCAGGCCCGCGGAAGGATTTTTCGCGATATAATCCAGGTTGCGCATCATGTTGTTGAGCAATGCCTGCAGGGAGACCAGCTTGGGGTTGGTGATGTAGAGGGAGGACTGGAACCAGTCGTTCCAGTAGCCGAAGGTGAGGAACAGGGCGATGGTGGCCAGCACGGGGGTGGAAATGGGCAGCACCACGGTGGTAAAAATGCGAAGCTGGCTGGCCCCGTCGATCTTGGCCGATTCGATGATGCTGTCCGGAATGGTGGAGCGGAAGAACGTCTTGCACACGATGATGTTGAAGGACGACACCGCCAGGGGGAAGATCAGCGCCCCCAGGCTGTTGCGCAGGTTCAGGATGTTGGCGTTCACCACGTAGCTGGCCAGCATGCCGCCGTTGAAAATCATGGGGATGAACACCACCCAGGTGTAAAACCCCTTCAGCTTGAAGGACGGCCGGGACAGCACGTAGCCCATGGTGGTGGTCAGCACCAGGCCCATCAGCGTGCCCAGCAGCGTGACGGAGGCTGAAATCAGCAGCGCCTGCAGAATGGTGCTGCGCTCGTTCCACAGAAACTTGTACGCCGAGGCGGACAGGCTGCGGGGAAAGAAGCTGTAGCCCACCTGCCGGATGGAATCTTCGGAGGAAATGGAAATGATGAACACGAAGATGACCGGCAGGATGGCCAGGGCCGCCAGCACCACGAACAGGGTGTTGAACCCCGCGTTGGTGACCGGCCGGATGCGGTTCATTTTTGCGGAATCGATCTGGAGATCGTCCATGTCCTTTGCCATAACGTCGCGCCTCCTTTCCCGTCAGATAATGGCGCTGTCCGGGTCGATCTTGGATACGATGAAGTTGGCCAGCAGCACCGTCAGGCAGCAGCACACCGACTGAAACAGCGAGGCCGCCGCCGTGCGCCCGATGGGCGTGGAGCCCTGCAGGGCGGAATAAATGAAGGTATCGAAGGTGGAGGCCACCTTGTGCAGGCTGTTGGGCAGCCCCTGGGTTACCTGCCAGAACAGGCCGAAATCGGAATAGAAGATGTGGCCGATGTTCAGGATGAACATGGTGATCAGGATGGTTTTAAGCATAGGCAGGGTGATGTATTTGGCCTGCTGCCATTTGCTGGCCCCGTCCAGCATGGCGGCCTCGTACAGGCTGTGGTCGATGCCCGTAATGGATGCCAGGTACACCACCATGTTGTACCCCGTGCCCTTCCACACGTTCATGAAAACCAGGATGAAGGGCCAGTATTGCGCCTCGGAGTACCACATGATCCTCTTCCCGCCAAAGGACAGGACGATGCTGTTGAGCAGCCCCTTTTCCGGGTTCAGGAAGGCGTACACGAAGTAGCTCACCACCACCCAGCTTAGGAAGTGAGGGAAGAACATCATGGTCTGATACACCTTGCTCTTGCGCCGGGAGTGCAGCTCGTTGATCATCATGGCCAGGGAAACGGGAATCACAATCCCCAGCACGATGAACACCAGGTTGTACAGCAGGGTGTTGCGCATCAGCATGCCGAAGGTGTTGTTCTGAAGGAAGAACTTGAAATTGTTGAACCCCGCCCATTCGCTGGCGAACAGATTCTGCAGAAAATTCTTCCCCGGAAACACCCTGTACTGCTTGAATGCGATAATCAGCCCGAACATGGGCAGATAACTGAACAGCACATACCACACGAACGTGGGCAGTCCCAGCAGGCTCAATTCAAAATCGTCCCGCGTCCAGCGGAAACGCTTTTTCCGGGTCTTGCCTGCGGTCTGAACTGCTTTTCCGATCATGAAAGCGTCCTCCTTCCTGCGGGCAGTTTGCATTAGTTAACGATTCTGGTAACTATATATTAACACACCAATTTGCGAAATGCAATACCAAAACAAAAATATTTTTAATTTGGTGGTTATACTTCCATAATGTGCAAAATTCCCGTTAAAATACGGGCAGCATCGGATAAAATTTTCCTTAACAATGTTAAAAATTATCATTGACAATTTTCGCAGAATCAGGTATTCTATGGATGAAGCAATTTTCCCTTTGAAAGGAAGGGTTTTCATGGGCAAGCCGACCATGCAGCAGCTGGCCGATGCGGCGGGGGTTTCCCGCATTACGGTCTGGAAGGTGATGACCAACCGGCCCGGCGTTTCGGACGCCGTCCGGCAGGCCGTGCAGCAGAGCGCCGCGGAACTGGGCTTTACGCCCGCCGCCCAGGGCACGGAAACGCGCACCTTTTCGGTGGTGGTTTCCCGGCCCGAATCCTCCATTTTCTGGATGCAGATCATTCACCACATCGCCAAGGAGCTGACCGGCCTGGGCACCAGCCTGCTCTATACCTATATGCCCTCCGCCTGGCGGGAAGGCTATGCCCTGCCCGATTCCCTGTCCCAGGTGGACGGGCTGATCGTGCTCAACGTTTACGACGAGCGCCTGCTCCGCCTCCTGGCCGCCCAGCGCACGCCCAAGGTGTTCCTGGATACCGTGCCCGGCCTCACGCCCCCCGCCCTCTCCGGCGATCTGGTCATCCTGGAGGGCCGGGAACAGGTCTGCCGGATCACCGGCAGTCTGCTGGATTCGGGTCATAAGCGCCTGGGCTTTCTGGGCGACGTGGGCTACGCCCTCACCAATACCGACCGCTACCAGGGCTTCCTGGATGCCCACGCCGCCCGGGGCCTCCGCCCCGACCCCGCCCTCAGCCTCACCGGCCCCCTCAGTCTTCACGCCCATTATGAGGAAATCAGCGGCTTCCTGGCCGGCCTCCCCGCCCTGCCCGACGGCTTCGTCTGCGCCAGCGACTTTATCGCCCATTTCGTCCAGCGCTACCTCCAGGAATCCGGCCGGAAAACCCCCGCCGGTTTCGTCCTCACCGGCTTTGACCACAGCATGGAATACGCCAACGTGGCCGACCAGATTCCCACCGTGCACGTGGATACCGGCGCCCTGGGCAAACGCCTGGCCCGCCTGATGACCTTCCGCGCCGATTACCCCGACGCCCCCTTTGAAACCGCTTACGTCGCTACCGAAATCAGACGAAATGACTGATTTACGTGGACTTCCCAGGGGCTTCTTCAGCCTCCTTCTTGGGGGACTCCCCGTCCCCCAAACCCCCGGCCAGGGTACTGAGTACCCTGGACCCGCATTTGCGGAACAGGATTGGCGTATAATTCGAACAATATGCCGCTGTTGCTTTTGGGTGTCGTAATGAGACGTCGGGGCAGCACGAAAGACAGAAAAAGCCCGTCGGGTGGAAAGCAAGCTTTCGCGTTTACTTTCATAAGGAACTAGGGTGTGTTCACACTAGAGAGTCGATGATCATCGCAAAGAGTAAGAATCCTGCAAAGACAGTATCAAGCTTA
>CANQKI010000087.1 GCA_947624355.1 uncultured Clostridia bacterium
AGACCGCTTGGCTGGTTATCCCCTCGTTCTTTCCTCCGGAATTACTTTACTGTCCTATTTGTTTGACAAACTTACAAAACTTGTTTTTCGACATCCTATTTTTGCCTTGCCAAATGCAGGGATTTCCTGTATAATAAGGGACGGTAATTGCCCGAATCATCATGATAAAAGGAAGAAGGGTACGATCGTTATGAAAATTCTGATTGTGAACGCCGGCTCCTCGTCACTGAAATACCAGCTGATCGACATGCAGGACGAATCCACATTGGCGAAGGGCCTGGTGGAGCGCATCGGCATGGGTACCAAGGGCCATCACGAATGCAAAATCGACGGCAAAAAAGTGGTGGACTGGAACGAAGCGCCCATTGAAAACCATGTGCAGGCCTGCCAGATGATGTTAAGCGCCCTGACGGACAAGGATTTCGGCGTGGTGAAGAGCATGGACGAAATCGGCGCGGTGGGCCACCGGGTGCTCCACGGCGGCAGCAAGTTCTCCGCCTCCGTGGTGATCGACGACGCGGTGGAGGCCGCCATCGAGGAAAACATTCCCCTGGGCCCCCTGCACAACCCCGCCAACCTGCAGGGCATCCGCGCCTGCCGGGCCGTCATGCCGGGCACCCCCATGGTGGCCGTGTTCGACACCGCCTTCCACCAGACCATGCCTCCCAAGGCCTATATGTACGGCGTGCCCTATGAATATTACGAAAAGCTGCATGTGCGCCGCTATGGCTTCCACGGCACGTCCCACCGCTTCGTCAGCAAGCGCACGGCCGAATTCCTGGGAAAGAACCCCGAAGACCTGCGCATCATCACCTGCCACCTGGGCAACGGCTCTTCCCTCTGCGCCGTGGACAAGGGCAAGTGCGTGGACACCTCCATGGGCATTACCCCCCTGGAAGGCGTGCTGATGGGCACCCGCTCGGGCAGCATGGACCCCGCCGTGGTGGAATACATCTGCAATAACGAGGGGCTGACCGTGTCCGAAATGCTGAACATCTGCAATAAAAAGAGCGGATTGCTTGGCATCAGCGGCGTATCCAACGACATGCGCGACGTGGACGACGCGGCCACGAAGGGTAATCCCCGCGCCCAGCTGGCCCGGGATATGCTGGTATACGGCATCCGGAAGTACATCGGCTCCTATGCCGCCGCCATGAACGGTGTGGACGCCATCGTGTTCACCGCCGGCATCGGCGAAAACAACTACAAGCTGCGGGAAGACGTGATGCAGGGCTTTGAATTCATGGGCGCGAAGATCGACGTGGAAAAGAACAAGGCCCTGGCCTGGCCCAATGTGCACGAGGCCGTCGTTTCCGCGGACGACAGCAAGGTGAAGATCCTGGTGATCCCCACCAACGAGGAAATCGCCATTGCCCGGGACACCCTGGAGCTGGTCAGCAAATAATCCTATCCGCAAACAAGGCCGTCGGGGCGATGCCCGGCGGCTTTCTCTTTGGAGGAAAAAATGAAGAAGGTCAAAATCACCGTCATGCGCAGGGCGAATTATCCCGACCTCATCGCGCAGTACGAAAATCCCCTGCCCCATCCCTGCGATATGGAAGAGGGGCAGACGTTCATCGCCAACGGCTGGGAAAGGCCCGCAGGCTTCTGCGGCAGCGCGTGGGATTCCCTTTCCCCCTTTGTGCTGACCCTGGCCTGCGGCGGGCAGGACATTTACAACGGCTGGATGAAGAACAAAAAATCCGCCATGATTTCCTGCAACGACGGCTTCCGCCCCGTCAGCTTCCTGCTGGAAGCCTTGGAAGAGGACGCAGACTAACGAAAAACGCCCCCGCGAAAAAACGCGGGAGCGCTGGAAGATGCCGTTCCGCCCGTTTTGTGGGCGGAACGGTTTTTGTTTTGGATTAGTCTTTGTTATCTTCGGTGACAGCCTGCGCGGCGGTGCGGCCGGAAACAAAGATTTCGGTGATGGCGTTGCCGCCCAGGCGGTTGCCGCCATGGATGCCGCCCGTGACCTCGCCGGCAGCGTACAGGCCGGGAATCACGTTGCCTTCGGCATCCAGCACATGCCGGTTGACGTCCACAACCACGCCGCCCATGGTGTGATGGGTGGAGGGGGCCATCAGGCGGACGCGGACGGTGGTGTTCTCCAGGTCATAGGTCTCCACGTTGTAGGAGCCGTCCTCGTTCTTTTCCACGTCGCCCACCGTGCGGGAAGCGATGGCTTTGCCAACGTCGGGATATTCGCCCTGGCCCATGACCGCCATGTCGTAGTTCTTGATGGTTTCAAAAACCACGGCGGGATCGGCCTCAAAGCCCAGCTTGGCGAACAGTTCGCCGATTTCCTTTTCGTTGGCCTTGATGGTGTAGTAGCGGCCTTCGTAATCCGCTTCGCCTAGCTGCGCGGAGGGCGGGCCGGGGATACGCTCGGTGACGTTGTAGAACTCCACAAACACGCCCTTGGAGCCGTTCATTTCAACGCCGTTGCGGAATTCGGCCAGGGACAGCACGTCGCGTTCGGAGCCCTCGTCCACAAAGCGCTTGCCCGTGGTGGGGTTGATCCAGCAGGCGTAGTTGCCGCCGCCGAAGGCCAGGTTGCCGTTGTCGATCCAGGAAATGGGCATCAGCTGGGTAAAGCCCATGCCGGTGGTGGCAGCGCCCACGGCCTCGGCCATGGCAATGCCGTCGCCCTGGAGGGAGCTGCGGTTGGTGGTCTTGGTGGAGGTGGACAGGTATTCGCTGGACCAGTACACGTTCTTGTCCACGACTTCGGCGATATTTGCCGCATAGCCGCCGGTGGCCAGGATGACGCCCTTCGTGGCATGGGCGGTGACCTCGGTGCCGTCATAGCGGGTGGCCTTCACGCCGGTCACGCGGCCGGTATCGTCGGTGATCAGGCTGTTGGCCGTGGTGCGCAGCATGACCTGATTGGCTTCGTTGGCCTTGAGGAAGGCGGTCATGGGGGCCATAAAGTAGGAGCCCCAGCGGTCGGCATAGAACTCGGTCTCGCCGTCGCCGTCCGTATCCACGTCCGCGCCCGCATACTCATTTTCCCTGTACCACAGAGCGCCGATGAGGGTGGGCTGCCCTTCCAGGAACTTGGAGCCCATGGCCATGAGCCACGGCTTGATTTCCTGGCCGTCGTTGATGAACTGGGAAACCAGGTCCACATCGCCGTAAATCCATTCGGTCTTGTCCGCGCTCTGGCGCAGGCCGCCGTAATAGGTCTGGAAGATATGCAGGTTCAACGTGGAGAACAGGGGCAGCTGGGTTTCGGGCGTGCCCGCGTCCAGCTTGGGCTGAGCCCAATCCAGGTATTCCTGAATTTCCTTCTTCAGGGCCTGCAGAACGGGCAGATAATCCGCGTGGACGCCATGCTTGGACAGCTCCACCATATCTCCCGCCACATACTCGTGATCCACGTAGTAATCGGCGTCGAAGGGCTCTTCGTTCCAGGCCAGGATGTGCTTGAGCTCGTCGATGCAGCCCTGGACGGACATGACCTTGTCATAGGTGTTGCCGTCGATGGGGCTCACGCCCGTGGTGGCGTCGGGATCGGCGGGATCCCACACCAGGTAGGGCATCACGCTCTGGTACTGGCCGCCGGAAACGAGGGTGTTGCCGCCCACTTCGGCGTTCTTTTCGATCACCAGCACGGTGTTGCCGTCCTGGGCGGCCTGGGCCGCCGCGGCAATGCCCGCGCCGCCCGCGCCCACGATGACCACATCATAGGTGACGTCGATGGGCGCTTCGGCTTCCACGGTCAGGGTGTTGGCCTGGAAGGCGGAAAGGTTGGTACAGCCCGCTTCTTCGGCGGCGGCGTTCACGGCGTTCTTGAGAGCGCGGCTGGTAAAGGTCGCGCCGGAAACGCTGTCCACGCCCGTGCCGTTGGCTTCGATGATGGCGGGGATGAGGATGTCGTAAGCCACGTCGCCTACGTGCTCGGTTTCGGCGGTGGCCGTAACTTTGATGTCCGTTACGGCGGCGTCGCTGAAGGTGACATCCACGGTCACGTCGCCGTTATAGCCCGCGGCAGTGCCGCTGTAGGTGCCGGCGGTGAAGGCCAGCGCGGCTTCTTCGGCGGAAGCGCCTGCAGCCTGGGCCAGCGCGGCGGCCACGGCGTCCTTCACGGCGGTGCTGGTAATGGTGGCGCCCGTCGCGGCGTCGATTTCGTCGGCGGAGGCGATGCCAACCAGGGATTCCCTGAATCCTTCGATGGCCGCGCCGCCAACGGCGGGCGTTTCGTCTTCGCCCGCGATTTCAACGGCGGTCACCTTGGATTCGTCCACCGTCACCTTCACGGTGACCTTGCCGCCAAAGCCCTGGGCGGACCCTTCATAGGTGCCCGGCGTGAAACCGGAACCCGCCGCGCTTTTCAGCGCCTGGGCCACGGCGTCCTTCACGGCTGTGCTGGTGATGGTGGCGCCCGTCGCGGCGTCGATTTCGTCGGCGGAGGCGATGCCCACCAGGGATTCCCTGAATCCTTCGATGGCCGCGCCGCCAACGGCGGGCGTTTCGCTTTCGCCCTCGATTTCAACGGCGGTCACCTTGGCGTCGTCCACCGTTACCTTCACGGTGACCGTGCCGCCGAAGCCCTGCGCGGAACCTTCATAGGTACCGGGCGTGAAGCCTTCGGCGGAAACCAGGGTAACGCCCGAAACCATGAAGACCAGCGACAGGAACAGCGCTAAGATTTTCTTCATTGTTCTTCCCTCCCATTTATTTTCGGCAGGACTGCCCTTTTCCATAAAAATCGGCGTGCCGCGGACGCGCACACGCCGACCTGGCCGAGCAGCGCTCAACCGTCCTTTTCCATTATAACATGGTTTCCCGGCGGATTCAAGCTGTATATCATCATGAATTTCGCCGGTTCACACGTCTGCCGAACGCCGGTTTTACTCGGCGGCGGGATTCTGTACCAGCACCATGGCGGAGATGGGTTCCACGGCGGCCTTGCCTTCGATTGTCCGCAGGGCTTCCGTCCCCGCGTGTCCGCCGTCCACACACACGTCCCAGGCGCCCTCGGGGAGGTCGATTTCCTGGACCTCGGCAGCGGCGTTGAAAATGACGAAGATGCTGCCGGCGGTTTCGCCGTTGACGCCGCCGTCCACCTGGAAGGCCACCACGTTGGCGGGCAGACCGTCCACGGGATGCACGCTTTGCTGCACGTCTTCCGGATTGCCGAGACGGAGGGCCGCGTGAGCCTTGCGGAAGGCGATGAGGCCCTTGTAGTATTCAAAGACCTGCCGGTATTCGTCCTCCTCCAGCGTGTTCCACTTGAGGCTGTTTACGGCGTCCGGGGCGCTGTAGCTGTTTTCATTGAAGGTGCCGTCGGCATTGACCTTGGTGCGCAGCATTTCCTCCCCGGCCTGCATGAAGGAAATGCCTTCCGCCGTCAGGTAAACGGCCGCCGCCAGGTTGTTCATGCGGATCATGTCGGCCCGGGACGCGTCGGGCACAGACAGGGCGATGCGGTCGATGAGGGTATTGTTGTCATGGCAGGAAGCGTAATTGACGCTCTGGGCCGGGGAAACGCACCAGGGCGCGATCCCCATGAAGGCCTGCCGGATGGCGATTTCCATGCCGGACGCACCCGAAACGAAGCCAGGGTTGTGGTCGAACACGCTGCCCTTCAAAGCGTCGCGGATGTTGTCGCTGAAGTAGGCAAAGCCCGGGGTCTGGGCGGAATTGACCTGGGTGGCCAGAGTGACGCCCGCCTTGGTCACGTCGGTGCTCATGGTCCAGCCCTCGCCGTAGAAGATCACGCCGGGGTGATTTTGGTGCACGGTCTCCACGATTTCATTCACCGTGTCCGTATCCAGCAGACCCACCAGATCGAACCGGAAGCCGTCGATGTGGTATTCGTCCGCCCAGTAATTGACGGAATCCACAATGAACTTGCGCACCATGCTCCGCTCGCTGGCGGTGTCGTTGCCGCAGCCCGAGCCGTTGGAATACTGGCCGTTGTCGTTGATGCGGGTGAAGTAGCCGGGCACCAGCTGATTGACGCTGAAATCCCCCGCGCTCTGTACGTGATTGTACACCACGTCCATCACCACGCTGAGGCCGCTGTCGTGCAGCGCCTTCACCATCTGCTTCATTTCCTTGACCCGCACTTCCCCGTTGTACGGGTCGGTGGCGTAAGACCCTTCGGGCAGGTTGTAATTCACCGGGTCATAGCCCCAGTTGAACTGGGGTTCATCCAGTTTGCTTTCGTCCACCGAGCCGAAATCGTACACGGGCAGCAGATGCACATGGGTGACGCCCAGCTCCCGGATGTGATCCAAGCCCGTGGCGATGCCGCCCGCCGTCTTCGTGCCCGTTTCCGTCAGGCCCAGGAACTTGCCCACGTTCGTGATCCCCGCGCTTTCGTCGGCGGACAGGTCGCGGACGTGGAGCTCGTAGATAATGGCGTCGTTATAGGAAAGGTCCGCGTTGGGGTTTTTGTCTTCCGCCCATCCCTCGGGATCGGTGGATGCGAGGTCCAGAACCATGCCGCGCTTGCCGTTGACCCCCGCCGTGCGGGCGTAAGGATCGATGGTTTCGTGGGCTTCGCCCTTGACGACTGCCGTGTAGGTGTAGTACACCCCGTTCAGGTCGCCGTCTTTTTCGGCAATCCAGGTGCCGTTCGCGTCGGCGGTCATGGGGATACTTTCAATCAGATCATCCGTCCCCGCCGTGCCGGAAGCGTACAGGTTCACATTTACGGATTCCGCCGTGGGGGCCCACACCCGGAAGGACGTCTTTTCCTGCGTCCACGTCGCACCCAGGTCATTCCCGGCATAGGTATAGGCATCCTCGAAAGCCGCGGTGGAGTAGACGTTCGGCATTTTGACCGCCTGCTCGCTGCCCGCGAAAACCAGGCAGTAATCCCCGTCGGCCTCCAGGGCCTGGGCGGGGGTCAGGGCATAGGTTTTTTCGTCCCGCGCTTCCGCAGCCGCAACGGCGATTTCCGCGCCCGTCCCGTCCAGGATCCGGAACGCCTGGGCGGGGTCTTCGGTCAGCGCCCCCGTCAGGGCGGCAATCACCGTGCCCGCGTCCGCGTCATACCGGGCGGAAGCCAGCCGGACCCCGGCCACGGCGTCCGCGCCCAGCTTTTCCGTGTATCCCGGCTCGCCCGATTCCACATAAGCGTGCACCGTGCCGGCGATAATGCCCGGAATGTCGATGAACTGGTCGGCGTCCACGTCCTTGGTCCAGTCTGCGGTGCGGACGATGAAGCCCACCTGGGTGATGCCAGGCTCCAGCTCCACGGTGGCGACCATTTCGCCGTCCTCTTCCGCAAAGGGATGACCCGCGCCGTCCATGCCGTCCGCCCACATCCACACGTCCCAGCCGTCATAGGTTTCGTCCGGCCGGTGGTAATGCAGCTTCAGCACGATGCCCTGCTGCTGCAGCTCCTGTTCATAGCCCGGCACGCCGGATTCCACGCGGATATCCACCGTGCCCACAAAGCCGGCCGGAATTTCGATGAACTGGTCCTGGCTGACGTCCTTGGTCCAGTCGGCGGCCTTGCGGACGATGAAGCCCACCTTTTCCACGCCGGGCGCGGCTTCGAAGACCGCCGTCATTTCGCCGTTTTCCTCGGCGAAGGGATAGCCCGCGCCGTCCTTGCCGAATTCCCAGAACCATACGTCCCAGCCGTCATAGGTATCGTCCGGCCGGTGGTAATGCAGTTTGATGGTCACGCCGCCGCTTTCTTCCGCATTTGCCAGGGCAGGCAGATTGGCACCCGCCGCCGTAACCAGGAAAAGCAGCGCCAGCAGGACGCTGCAAATACGCTGAAATCCATGTTTCCGATTCTGATTCACCATGATTCCCTCCGTTGATTTTTTCGTCGTTTCATGTCCTTTGCCCGGAAAAGCCGCCGTCTCCCCCTTTCCCGCTTTTCCGAAGCCTGAATATCCCTGATGGTTTATCGGTTAACTTTACCATATTATACAATGTTGTTTTCGGAATGTCAACCCTTTCGGTAAATCAAAAACACCTATTTGCCGCAGAAAAACGATTGACTGAATTTCTCTTTCTGTGGTATGATGAGGAAAATTCCGGGAAAGCCCCGGGAACGGGAACGACCATGTTTTCCCGCATTTTATGCAAAACGATACGAAAGGAGCGCCTCCAAAATGAAACGAATCTGTACGCTGCTTTTATGCGTCCTGCTTTTTCTGCCCCTCACGGCCTCGGCGTCAGGCCTGGGCGGGCTGGGTCTGCCGAGCCTCGAGGGAACGTCCGGCGATGCCGGCGTGCTGCCCGATCCCGCCGATTTAACCGGCAGCGAAGGCACGGTGTATGCCAAAAATTATAACTTTTCATCCGATTTCATCTGCACCGTTTATACCTATCCCCTGCCGGACGCCGGTTTCCTGGACGCTTACCTGAATCAGGCAAAGGCCAACGGGTTTAAGACGACGGAAACCGAGGTGGAAGGCTATGCTGCCTGGCGGCTGGAAAGCGGCGGCCTGGCGGCGCTGCTGCTGCCCCAGTACGGAAACGTAATGATGCTGATGGTGCAAAACGGCATGACCTTCGGCGATCCCCTGCCCGAATACTATATGCGTATGGTCTACAACGGCCGCGAAATGATGGTGGACAGCAAAGGGCTGGACCTCATGCGTTCTTATGACGCGTACCAGTACAAGTTCGATTGTTTCGCTTTCGACCAGGTCCCCGGCCATGTCTCCATACGTTTCCCCAAATTCATGCAGGCCGGCGAGGAATATACCTGGACCCCCTCCAATCCGCCGGAATACATGTACCTGTACATTGACGGCAGCCTGCTTCTTGACTATCAGAGCTTCACCCGCAGCGGTGAATGGGGCGGCAAAAACGATTATTTCCACCTGAAGATCGTATCCAAGAACGAAACCGCCCAGGGGTTGGTCATCGAAGGTCGTTTCGACGGGATTCTGGATTACGCCTCCGTCAAAATCGAAAATGGCGCTTTCCGCATTCTGATCCGGTAACGCCGGGGCAACGGCTAAAATAAACACCCGTTCAATTCAAATGAGCGGGTGTTTTAAGTATGCTTTATTCCGGGGACGTCGGCGGGGCGTTTTCGGGACGAAGAGGCTTTTGCGGCAGCAGCACGCTGATCCGGGTGCCGAAATTTTCCCGAGAAAACACATCGAAATAGCCCCCATGTTTTTCCACGATCCATTTGGCGATGGACAGGCCCAGGCCCGTGCCGCCGGTGGCCCGGTTGCGGGCGGGGTCGGCCCGGAAAAAACGGTCGAAAATGTGGCTCATGTCCTCCTGCTTGATGCCGATGCCGTTATCCTGCACGGCAAAGCAGGGCACATCCTCCCGAAAGGCGGCGGACAGGGTAATGCTGGCCCCGGGGTCGGTATACTTGACCGCGTTGTCCGCCAGGGTCCGGGCCGCCTGTTTGAGCATGGCCGCGTCTCCCAGGATGGGCACGGGCAGGTCGGCCCGGAGCCGCCATCTCCTGTCCGGGCAGATCATGCAGTATTCGTCGTACACCTCCCGCATCATTTCGCTTAAATCCATCTGGGCGGGATGGAAGGGATTGCGGCCGCTGTCTCCCCGGGCCAGGAAAAGCAGCTGCTCCACCAGGGTTTTCATGTGGGCGGATTCGCTCTGAATGGCGGCGATGCCCTCGTTCAGCACCTTTTCGTCCTCTTTGCCCCAGCGGCTCAGCATATCGGCATAGCCCTGGATGACGGCGATGGGGGTGCGCAGCTCATGGGAAGCGTCGGACACAAACCGGGTCTGCTCCCGGTAGGATTCCTGGGTGCGGCGGAGCAGGTCGTTGACAGCGGACTCGATGCCCTGCAATTCCCGGTCCCCTGTTTTCAGGCGTGCCCCGGTGGACAGGGGGTTGACGGCGGCGATGGCGTCCTCCAGGCTATGGAGCTTGGCGGGGTCGTAATGGCTGAGCTCCTGGGCCGTCTGGGCCACCTGCTCCAGGGGCCGCAGCAGCTTCCGGGATTTGCGGATGACGGCAAAATACTGAATCAGCAAAAGGCCGGCCTCGGCTGCCAGCACAATAAGGAAAAAGCTGCCTCCTTCCCTCGGAAACAACGCGGAAAACATGGAATGCATCAGGAACAGCAGCAGAAGATCCAGCAAAATAAACAGCACCAACGTGCGGAAAAACCAGGCGCGGGAAATGCGCCTGGCAATAGAGGGGATCCGGCGGTCGTCCTTCATGGCTCCTCCCGCAGGACATAGCCCACGCCCCGGACGGTGTGCAGCAATTTCAGATCAAACCCGTCGTCGATTTTTCCGCGAAGGTAGCGGATATACACGTCCACCACGTTGGTTTCCCCCATGTATTGATAGCCCCACACTTTTTGAAGCAGCTGCTCCCTCGTCAGCACGATGGTTTTGTTTTCCAGGAAATACTGGAGCAGGGCGAATTCCCGGCCCGTCAGCTCGATTTCCCGGCCGTCCCGACTGACCCGGTGGCGGTACACGTCCATCAACAGATCGGCGCAGGAAAGGCGGCCGCTGTCCTTTTCGGCGTCCACGGATTGCTTGCGGAGGGCCGCCCGGATGCGGGCCAGCAGTTCCTCGATGGAAAAGGGCTTGGTGATGTAATCGTCCGCGCCGGTATCCAGGCCCGTCACCTTGTCCATGACCGCGTCCCGGGCAGTGAGGATGATGACGGGCACCTGCGAAGATTTGCGCAAACGGCGCAGCACCTCCAGGCCGCTGAGACCGGGCAGCATGATATCCAGCAGGATCAGATCGTACCCGCCGCTTTCCGCGGCCTCCAGCCCGGCGCGGCCGTCAAAGGCCTTGTCCACGGCGTAGCCTTCGTGGGTCAGCTCCAGCTCGATGAACCGGGCCAGCTTTTCCTCGTCCTCCACCAGCAGCACTTTATTCACTGCGATTTCTCCCTTTTCCGTTATTCGACCCGGTTTTCCTTATCCTGGATCGCGTCGGCGGCCCGGTTCATGGCGTTGTTGACCCCTGCGCCCATATCCGGGCCATGGAAGGAATACCGGAAGCCCACAAACATCCCTACCCCCAGCACCACAAAGGAGAAGGGCCAGAAAATGATCAGCAGCAGCACCAGCACCGTCAGCGGCATAGACACAACTTCCTCCTGCTTGCGGGTGATGGTGAAGAAATTGGCGTTGCCCTTCTGGAAAAGGGAACGCAGGAAAGCGAAAAATTTGCGGAAGGCCGTGGTGTCCACGCCGCCCCTGGTCCTGGGTTCGGGTTCGGGCTCGGGCTGGGTGGAGTATTCGCTCTTTTCCGCAGGGCGCACCTTGCCCTGACCCTCCAGCAGCACCAGCGCGTCCAGAATATCCCAGTCCGTGGCCTCCAGGGCGTCCCGGGCCTCTTCATAGGTGATGTCGGCCTTCTGCCGCAGCTTTTCCACCAATTCAAAATGATCCATGTTTTTTCCTCCTTGCAGGTCTTATGTTTTCATTGTTCCGGGATACGGCATCATCATAAGACCCGAAGATGAAAAACAAAGCGTAAACAGGATTAGAAAATGATGAATATTTCCCTTAATAAACCCAAAGATGCGCCACGGCCTCCCGCCAGGCCCCGAGAAACGCCTGGAGGGAGGGATAGCGGTTTTCCGGCGCGTCCCGGGT
>CANQKI010000088.1 GCA_947624355.1 uncultured Clostridia bacterium
GGTACAATGAAACCGTATCGCGGCAGAGGCGGTGTTGTTTCGTTATCTCTGCCGCACGCCGCAAAATGGATAATTTTGCGGCAGTCGCGCTGCAACGGAAGGATGCCTTTTTCTCCCTTGTTATGCGCGAAAACAGCATAGCGGAGAGGACGGATGGGAACATGGGGACGTACAGCGGTTCCCTGACCCGGGAACAATTCATGTTCCGGGAAATGCGCATGACGGCACGGATGCGGCAAAGCGGCATGCGCGATGCGGAAATACTGGATAAAGTATTTGCCGAAAACCTGTTTCAGTATCCGACCCAAAACGAAATACGCAGCAAATGCCGGGCATGCCTGGCCCGCATTCGTCTGCTGGAGCAGGTTCCCCCGCTTCCGGAAACGCTGGCGGAGGGCACGCTGGGCGAAGCGCGGCTGGCGGCGCTGGCGGCCATGATGCTGCAGAATCAACTGGTTGAGGATTTCATGCGGCAGGTGGTGGGGGGAAAATACCGCCGGGGCGAAACGAGCCTTACCCGTGGGGATATAGGCCTGTTTCTGATGGAAACGCGGCAGCGTGTGCCCGCCGTGGCCGCATGGAGCGACGCCACATCCGCCCGCATCCGCGGCGTATTGCGGCGCTGCCTGGTGGAAGCGGAATACCTTCGGGACGACCGGGACGATACCTTGCTGCCCGTCTATCCGTCGGACGCCTTTGGGGAGGCGCTTCGCCGGGGCGGGCTTTTTGCGTATCTGCCCGCGTTCAACATACCGGACGATTAACGGAAAGGGGATGAAGCCTATGTCTGCCCTGGAAAACAGGCTGGATCAGCTGCGCACACGCCTTTGCCAGGCGGATTTTCTGGCCAACCGGGGGCTCAGCAACGAAGTGGGCCTGTACATCTTTGCCTATCCGCCCCGGGACGAAATGGCGGTGCGCGCCTTCGTGAAACGACTGCGGGGCGAAATGACCGGCGAAGGAAGCCCCTGCCGCGTGCTGGCATTTGATCTGTACGATATTTTGCTGGACATCTGCCGGGAGCGGCGGCTGCTGGACAAGATCGCGCCCATGGAGAAGCAAAAGGGCCGGGCGTTCATTCAAAGCCAGCTGGAACGCCTGGCGCCGCCCGAAGCGTATATTCAGCACATTGCCCGCACGCCCCACGCCCCGGGGGACGCAGCGCTGATTACGGGGGTGGGCCGGGTGTACCCGTATATGCGGGCGCACCTGATTCTCAACAATATCCAGAGCATCCTGAACGATATTCCCATCGTGATGTTCTATCCGGGGGCGTATTCCGGGCAAAGCCTGACCCTGTTTGAAGCGTTCCCGGACGATCATTATTATCGTGCGTTTAATATCGTCTGACCTGTTTTTCCGCCGTATTTTAGGGAGGGATACCAATGAAGATCGGCAGTATGTTTTTCAGGGACATCAAACGGCCTGTCAACGGCGTCATCAAAGTGATGCAGACCGATGAGGAAACCAGAAAGCAGGAACTGGAGGAATACGTCATCACGCGGGAGCTGCAAAAGCACTTCAGCGCCTTTTACGACCGCTACGAACAGAGCCTGGAAGCGCCTACCGATCAGATGGGCGTGTGGATCAGCGGCTTCTTCGGCAGCGGCAAATCCCACTTTCTCAAAATCCTGTCGTACCTTTTGGCCAATGATGAGGTGGCGGGCCGGCGGGTGATCGATTATTTCGAGGATAAATTCGGCTTCGATCCCCTGCGTTATGCCATGATGCGCCGGGTATCGGAATACCCCGCCGAAACGATTCTGTTCAACATTGATGCTAAATCCCCCATGGGGAAGGACGGGCAATCCATCCTCCGGGTGTTTACCAAGGTGTTTTACGAACACCTGGGCTTTTATGGGGACGACCTGAAAATCGCATCCTTTGAGCGTTTCCTGTTCAGCCAGGGAAAATTTGAAGCCTTCCGGGACGCCTTTGCCCGGATTGCCGGGGAAAAATGGGAGGAAGACCGGGCGGCCTTCGCCTTCCGGGAGGACGAAATCGTGGCCGCTCTGCTGGAAACAACGGATATTTCCGAAGGGGCTGCCCGAAACTGGTTCAACGGGACCGAAACGGGCCAGATCAGCATCGACCGCCTGGCCCGGGAAATCAGGGAATACGTGGACGGCAAGGGCCCCGGTTTCCATCTGATTTTTCTGGTGGACGAAATTGGCCAGTATATCGGCGACGATTCCGGCCTGATGCTCAATCTGCAGACCGTGGTGGAAGAACTGGGAGCGAAATGCAGGGGCAAGGTATGGGTCATCGTCACCAGTCAGGAGGACATCGATTCGGTCACCCATGTGAAGGGCAACGATTTTTCCAAAATCCAGGGCCGGTTCAATACACGGCTCAGCCTGTCTTCCGCGTCGGTGGACGAGGTGATCAAGCGCCGCATTCTGGAAAAAAACGAAGAAGCCCGGCAGCTGCTGGGCCTGGTTTACAGGCAGCAGGCCTCCGTACTGCGGAACCTGTTCGTGTTTTCGGGAGCCCAGGGCGACCTGAAGGGCTTTTCCGGCGAAGAAGAATTTGCCGACACCTACCCCTTCATCCCCTATCAGTTCCGGCTTTTGCAGAATGTGCTCATGCAGATACGCCGCCACGGTTCTTCGGGCAAGCACTTATCCGGGGGCGAACGCAGTATGCTGTCCGCCTTCAAGGAAGCGGCGGAAAAGCTGCAGGAGCGGGACGAAAGCGCCCTGGTGCCCTTTTCCGCATTCTATGACACCATTCATTCCTTCCTGGATGGGGCCATCCGCCGGGTGATCGACCGGGCGGAGCAGGCCGCGGCCCAGGGAAACGGCCTCAAAGCGGAGGACGTGGAAATTCTCAAGCTCCTGTTTCTCGTCCGTTATGTGGATGAAGTGCCCAAAAACCTGGAGAACCTCACCACCCTCATGGTGGATTCCCTGCATGCGGATAAAATCCAAATGCGCGGCGGCATCCAGGCATCGCTGGACCGGCTGGTGCGGGAAAATTACGTGGCCCGCAGTGGCGAAACGTACCTGTTCCTCACCGACGAGGAACAGGACATCAACCGGGAGATCCGCAACACCCCGGCGGACAGCACGGACATCATTCATAAAATCGGCCAGATCGTGTTTGCCGATCTGTACGAGGGCCGCCGCTTCCGATACCGCGGCCGTTACGATTTTCCCTATGATCCCATGGTGGATCAGGCGGTGGTGGGCCAGCCCATGGGCGAAATTAAACTGCGGCTGGTGACCCTGGCCTCCGACCTGGCGGACGAGGGGGCAGACAGCCGCCTGCTGATGCTGTCTTCCGCCGGCAACGAGGCCATCGTGCTGCTGAACAGGGAAACCGGCTACTTCCGCGAGACCCAGGAGCTGGTGCAGCTGAGCAATTACCTGAAACGGCTCAATACCGCCCAGCTTCCGCCCTCCATCCGGCAGATCATTCAGGGCAAGCAGCAGGAAATCCGGGACAGGGAGCACACTGTGCGAAATCTCCTGAACGAATCCATTGCCAAGGGCGCGTTTTATATTCTGGGGGAGCGGGTGCCGCTGCACTGCGGTTCCGCCAAGGAGGCGCTGGACCGGGCCATGGGGCTGCTGGTGGAGGCGGTGTACAGCAAACTGGATGCCGTCAACGCTCCCGTGCGCGGAGAAAGCGACGTGCAGACCATTCTGACCGCCGCCAGCGTCCAGGAATCCATGCTGGCCGTGGATCAGCCAAACGCCGCCGCCCTGCGGGATATGCTGCAGTTCCTGGATATCAGGGAGCAGCAGCATGTGCCCGTAACGGTGGCCTCGGTGATGAAGCGGTACCGGGGAATCCCCTACGGCTGGCAGGAAACCGATATCGCCGCCCTGCTGGCCACGCTGCTGCGGGGGCAGCGGATTCAGCTGGTGCTGGACGGAAAGGCCGTCCCCGCCGGGGATAAACAGGCCCTTTCCTGCCTGCGCAAGCGGGCGGATACGGAGCGCACGTCCGTGAAGCTGCGGGTGATGGCATCCGAAGCGGAACTGCGTCAGGCCCGGAAGGACGCCTCCGAACTGTTCCAGACTATGGATCTGGCCCAGGACGAAGAAACCCTCTGCCAGCAGATGCAGGCGCTGCTGCTGGAATTCCAGCGGAAAACGGAAGCCTATGACGCGGATTACGAAAAGAACCCCGCTTATCCCGGCCGGGAAGCGGCCGCAAAGGCGAAAGGGCTGTTGCGCCGGGTGCTGGAAAAGCGGACGGACAACGGCGCTTTCCTCCAAACGTTCCATGAAAACATCGAGGAAATGACGGACTGGCGGGAGGATTACGGGGAAATCGCTTTCTTCTTTGCCCATCAGCGGCCCCTGTTTGACGAGGCGCTGGCCCTTTGGAACCGTGCCCAGCGGGAAAACAATTACTTTGCCGGGGATGACGCCGTTGCCGCCGCCCTGCATGAAACGGATGCAATTCTTCACAGCCCCCGCCCCTACCGCCGCATTGCGGAATTGCCCGACCTGATGAAAACCGTGCGGGAGGCCTATGACCGGGTGTGTGATGAACGCCGGGCGCGGGTGGCGGAAACCATCGTGCAGGCCCGGGGCGACCTGCACACCCTGGGCGGGGATCATGTGGAGGTGCGCGATTTGATCCGCGCTGCCGACGCCGAATTGGAACGCCGCCGGGAGAGCGCCCTCCAGGCCGCCGGGCCCACCGAACTGGACGCCATGATCACCCAGATTCTGACCTATACCGACGGGGTCTGCCGTCGGATGGAGGCCCTGCTGCACCAGGGCGGGGACGCCCCCGAACTGAAAATCCGCACCCTTCGCCGGTACGATGTGATGCCCGCCAGACGGCTGGCCTCTCCGGCAGAGGTGGACGCGTACCTGAAGAATATCGGCGAAAAGCTCAAAGGCGAATTGCAGTCCTGCGACGTGATTCAACTGAACTGAAACAAGGCGAAAGGGAGAGAACATCATGAAACTGAACATTCAGGACGGTGTCCTTCTGTCGGCGGAACTGACGGAAAACGAAACGGAAATCAACATCCCGGAAGGGGTGACGGCGCTGGGTCCGGCAGCCCTTGCGATGAAGCGGCAGCTGCGCAAGGTGACCCTGCCATCGACCATGACAAAGATCGCCCCGGCCGCGTTTTCGGGCTGCACGGGGCTGGAAGAGCTGGCCCTGTATGAATGGGTTTTCGTCGGGAGCGACGCTTTCGGCAGGTGTTCCGCCCTGCGCCGCCTGGAGGTGTTCGGGCGGGAACGGAAGCAGAAGGACACAGGCAGCGGCTTTTTCCACATTCCGCGTCTGCCGTCGCTGCGGGAAGCGGTGCTGCATGAGGGCGTTTCCGAGGTGGGGCAGTATGCTTTTCTGAACTGCGCCAGGCTGGAAAACGTGTCGCTGCCCTCCACCTTGAAAAAGATCGAAGGCAGTGCTTTCAAGAACTGCACGTCGCTGACGCAGATCGTTCTGCCCGAATCCCTTGATGAAATCGGGAATGAAGCGTTTGCCGGGTGCTTCGCGCTGCAATCCGTAACGATACCCCATGTCCGGGAAATCGGTTATAAGGCTTTCATGAACTGCACGGCGCTGAAATCGATCGCCCTGCCCGCGCCGCTTCAGTACATCCATATCAACGCTTTCAAAGGCTGCACGGCATTGGCGCAGATCGACCTGCCCGATTCCCTCACCGATATCGGTGGAGAAGCGTTTGCCGGGTGCTCTTCCCTGAAATCCGTGACGGTCCCACCCCTTGTGGAGCGGATCGACGGGAAAGTGTTTCAGGGCTGTACCGCGCTGGAAAACGTCACCCTGCCCCCTGAAATCCGGGTCAACGGCCCCTTTTCGGGCTGCCCCGTGCAGGTTGCTTCCTGCACGGACGGCACCAAAATGCTGGTCAATTGGTCGGAGCCGGAATTTGCATTCCCGGCGGGCGTCACCCGGATTGCGGATGCGTTGTTTGCACGAAACGAAACCCTTTGCCGCGCCGTCTGGAGCAGGAATGTGCCCGTGGTTCCATACCAAACGTTTGCGGCCTGCGAAAACCTCAAAGAAGTGGTGCTGCCTGAAGGCGTCACAACGATTGAAAGGAATGCCTTTGCATACGCCTGGGTGGAACGCTTGGAGCTTCCGGAAACCCTGAAAGCCATCGGTCAGGAGGCTTTCTGCGGCTGTCGGCTTCTGCATCCGGTGATTCCCGCTTCCGTGGAAACGATCGGGGAAGAAGCCTTTGTGGGGATTGAGGACGTCACCTTCCTGGGCGACCTGAAGGACATCGGGCCGCTGCGGCCCCAAATCCGGGCGTTTCCCAAGCTGATCCGCGGCCACGCGGGCACCAATATTGAAAAGCTGGCCCGGGAGGTCGGGGCAGAATTTGAGGCCATCTGACGGTGTGAACGAGAAGCAATCATAAGGAGGATACATCCGATGAAACTGAATATTGTGAAAAATACGCTTGTCTCGGCGGAACAGGAGCCGGACGACCGGGAGCTGATCGTGCCGGACGGGGTGAAGACCATTGCGGACGAGGGCCTGGCCCACCTGCCGCTGATTGAAAAAATCGTGCTGCCGTGCAGCGTGCGTTCCATCGGGTATCATGCGCTTTTTGGCGATGTGAACCTGCGGGAGCTGACGTTTCCCCTCACGGCTTCGCTGAAGGACGGCGCGCTGATGATCGTGCGGCCGGCCGTCGGCGCCGCAGATCGTATGCCTTTGGAGAAGCTGACCCTGACCGTGCCCGAGGATAAAGGCGACGTCGTCGTTTCCAGGGCTTTCTCCAAAAGGTTGTATTACGCCGGTATATCGCCCCGGCATGTGGTTTTCGGCCCCGGCCTGGAACAGATTGCCAGCGAAGAATTCCCATACTTCTTTAAGGAAACGCAGACGTTGGAATTCGGCAAGGGCCTGAAGGCAATCGGCGTCGATAATTTCAAAGCGATGAATAGCCTGACCCGTATTATTTTTCCGGGCACACTGGAATTTGTCGGCGACAATTCTTTCCAGGGCTGCGCCAACCTGCATGAAGTCACCCTGCCCGAAAAGTGCAAAATCTGCAGGGACGCTTTCAAGGGCTGCGGCGCCAAGCGGGACGGAAAAAAGCTGGCCGCCCCGGAGTTCTCCGTTACCCGTTACCAGCCTGCTGCGGCGGAAATTGAGCCTGACGGCCCTATCGAAACGCTGACCCTGCCCGGCGTGGAAATGAAGGTGAGCGGCGACAGGCTGCTTTCCACCACGGCCGCCGATTCCGTCCGGGAAATCACCGTGCCCCAGGGCATCCGGGTCATCGAGGAGGAAGGGCTGGCGCACCTGCCCCGCGTGAAAAAAATCACCCTGCCCGGCAGCGTGGAAAGAATCCTGAGCTATGCCTTTGAGGGCGACGTAAGCCTGGCCGAGCTGACCTTTCCCGCCACCGCGAAGGTGGCCGAGAAGGTCATAGACGGCAACATTTTCTACACCCGAAAATGGCGGGACGACAGGCCGAATCGTTCCCTCAAATGCGTCACCCTGACCATGCCCAAGGGCAAACGCCTCAAGACCCTGAACAACGAAACGGGATACATTTTTGACCGCATCGACATCGACCGCCTCGTTTTTGCGCCGGGCATCGAGGCCATTTCCAAAGACGGCGTCCCCGCATTCTGCACCCATGCCAAAACCGTCATATTCGGCGAAGGGCTGCGGAAAATCGGCGAACATAATTTTCATCTTTCCGCCGATATCCGGGAAATCGTTTTCCCCTCCACGCTGGAAAGCATCGGCGGCAACTCGTTCTGCTATATCGAGAACCTTCACGAGGTTCACGTGCCGAAAAACTGCGATGTAAGCAAATTTGCCTTCAAAAAATGCGGCACCCGGGAACACGGCCGCGACCTGCGCACCCCGCGCTTTGAAATCATCCGGGACTGACCCGCCCTGCTGCCCGCCCGTCACAAGAGATACGAAAGGAAGCGTTTCCATGAACAAGACCGCCCTCCGCACCTTTGCCATCGCCGCCCGGCAGGAGCTTTTGCGCCGGGTGACCGACCGGGCCGCCATTTACGGCATAAACGAAAAAACCGCCGGGAATCCCGTCCCCAGCGCCGGTTATCAGAAGCCGGACGGCTCCCTGCTGACGCCGGAAGAAATCCGCCAGCGGGACGCCCTGATCCGGGCGGCGGGGGCCCGGGGCTTCCGCCAGGTGATGGAGGAAGCGGCCTACACCTGGTTCAACCGCCTCACCGCCCTGCGCTATATGGAGGCCCACGGCCTGCTGCCCGTGCTGCATCGGGTGCTGCCCCGGCGGCCGGGCGAAATCCCCCAGATTGTGGCGGAGGCCCAGGACGTGCTTTTGCCCGGGGTGAGCCGGGAAACGGTGCTGACCATGATCGAGGAAAACCGCACCGAGGCCCTGTATAAGCTGCTGCTCATTGCCCTGTGCAATGCCCTGAACCCTTGGCTGCCCCAGATGTTTGAATCCATTGGGGACGAGACCGAGCTTTTGTTCCCGGACGGCCTGCTCCGGCCCGATTCCGTGCTGGCCCGCATGAGCGAGCTGGCCCCCGAGGACTGGCAGAGCATCGAGGTGATCGGCTGGCTGTACCAGTATTACAATACCGAACTGAAAGACGAAACTTTTGACCTGCTCAAAAAGAACGTGAAAATCACCAAGGAGCGCATCGGCCCGGCCACCCAGCTTTTCACGCCGGAATGGATTGTGCGCTACATGGTGGAAAACAGCGTGGGCCGGCGCTGGCTGGAAGGGCACCCCGAAAAGCACCTGCGGGTGCGCTGGCGGTATTACCTGGACGAGGCGGAGCAGACCCCCGAAACCGCCGAGCGGCTGACCCAATTGCGCCGGGACGCCGTCAGCCTGCGGCCCGAGGAAATCACCGTGCTGGACCCCTGCATGGGCAGCGGCCATATGCTGGTGGCCGCCTTTGACGTGCTCATGGACATTTACCGTTTTCAGGGCTATACCGACCGGGACGCGGTGCGCTCCATCGTGGAAAACAATCTTTTCGGCCTGGATATTGATAACCGGGCGGCCCAGCTGGGCTATTTCGCCGTGATGATGAAGGCCTGCGAATACGACCACCGCTTCCTCCACCGTGGCGTACAGCCCCACGTGTGCGCCATTTCGGAAAGCGTTTCCCTGCCCGACCCCGCCTGGGACCGACTGGGAACAGACGCCGCCACGGCTCTGGCCCTCAAGGCCCTGTTCACCGATGCCAAAGAGTACGGCAGCATCCTCACTGTGGACGTGCCGGAGGCCGCCCTAGCCGCCCTCCGCGCCCGGCTCCAAGGTGTGGGGGACGACCTGACCGCCCGCGCCCTCCGCGCCGCCCTGCTCCCCTTAGTGGATCAGGCCGAAATCATGGGCAGAACCTATGACGTGGTGGTGACCAACCCGCCCTATATGGGCAGTTCGGGGATGAACGAAAAGCTGTCCCGGTATGTGAAGGAAAATTTCCCGGACAGCAAGGCCGATCTTTTTGCGGTGTTCATGGAACGGTGCGGCAGTTATACCCGGAAAAACGGCTTCCAGGCAATGATTACCCAACATTCATGGATGTTTCTTTCCGGCTTTGAAACCCTGCGGGTGAAGCTGCAAAGAAAGCAGACCGTCAATATGGCCCACCTCGGGGCCAGGGCCTTTGAGGCAATCGGCGGCGAAGTGGTGCAGACCACCGCTTTCGTCCTGGCCAACGCCAGCCTGCCGGGGTATCGGGCCGTCTATTGCCGCCTGATCGACCCCACCACCCAGCAGGGCAAGGAAGATATGTTCCTGGCCGAGCAAAACCGTTTTGTTGCCCAGCAGGACAATTTCACCAAAATCCCCGGTACGCCGGTGGCATATTGGGTAAGCGTAGCAATAACTAAAGGATTTGAAAATCCATCTATTTGTTGCTTTTTTGATGCAATTACAAAAGGCATATTTACAGGTGATAATGCTCGTTTTCTTAGATTATGGTTTGAAATAGAGGGTACAAAAATAAACACAAAATGGATTCACTATAGCAAGGGAGGAGATTTTAGACGTTGGTACGGGAATCTTGAATATGTAATAAACTGGGAAAACAATGCAGAGGAATTGAGAGCATATAATAGTGCGGGATTAGGTGCTTCCAAATACTTTGGAAATCCAACTATCGTTTGGACGAAACTAACGAGTTATAAAACCGGATTCAGACGGAATTCAGGTCAGATATATTTTGACGATGCAAGTCCAGCTTTTATTGGACAATCATCTGCATTTGAAATATTGGCATTTCTGAATTCTAAAGTTGCAGAGATGTTTTTACAATTGTTATCACCCACTATCAATTGCCAATGTGGAGAGATAAAAAATTTACCCATTAAAGTAGTACATGATGAAACTATAAATCAACTTTCAAAAAATTGTATTTATCTATCCCGCGCCGACTGGGATTCCTTTGAAACCTCGTGGGACTTCAAAAAACATCCGCTGATTTAAAGGAGGAAAAACAAATGATTAGAGAACTGGAAAACCGAATCACTGAAGAGCAACTTGATGCCATTGTGAAAATCATTCGGGAACGTTGCACTAAGTATAGGAAAATTAGTCAAGAGTTGCTATTTGATGAATTGTTTAACGGAGAGTATCAAACAAATAAACGAAAGCAAGGTAAGACACTTGCTATTCATAATGGGTTTCCCTCTAATGAGACAATTGGAAATTTATCGGTTGAACATATGGATTATGACTCTGGGCGAAGTCAGTCTAAATTTGTAAACGATCATATCGTTATGCTTCTTCTATTTGACAGCTCATCAGACACGGCAAAGTATCTGGAACCTTATTTTGCACATAATCGCAACGGATTTCAAAATGACATTCTATTTGCATATATAAAGGTTAGTTTTGGGAGGAATGATCGTATGACAATCACATTAAATCTGCCAAACGCAAACGGTCAGATATACGCAAAAGAAGAATTGTATTCAGAGGAGAAGGCAGCATGATTTTTTGCTGGATTTCAAAGGCGCTGACAGAAACCATTGAAACCCTGTTGGATTTCAAAAAACATTCGCTGATTTAAGAAAGGGAGGAAGATCATGAATTATTCAGTTGATGAAATTTTCAAATACCGTTGCGAAAATAACTGTTTGGGGTTTGGAATACCTTTTATAACAACAGTTGTAGTAAAAAACCAAATCGGAGATACAATATACAAAAACAAAGCAGTGTGTACATTTTCTGAAGAAGTGGGTTATATGCAACTAACACTCAGTATTGATTGGAAAATTTCGGATGCGGAAGCAAAAAGGCTGGGCTTATACGGTTCCTATAATACAAACTATCAGGAATTTCGTTATGACGATATGGCTTTAATTATTACAAACAATAAACAACCGGAGCGGGTCATCTACATCATGGACAGGCCAGAATGAAGAAAAAATCATGAAAAAGTAAGCTCTGCAAAGTTTAGGAAAGGAAGGATAAATCTATGCCCCGCCTGATTTCCGATCTTTACCGCGCCCATCAGCAGGCGTGCCTGGAGCGGTTCAACCGCCTCAAGGCCAACGAGGAAGAA
>CANQKI010000089.1 GCA_947624355.1 uncultured Clostridia bacterium
AACCTGCTGGAGGCCGTGCACCTGTGCTGCCTGGGCCGCAGCCACCGCACCGCCAACGACCGGGAAATGATCCGCCGGGGGCAGGAGACCGCCGCCGTGCAATTGAACGTGCTTCGCCGGGACGGGAAGCACGAGGTGGGCGTGCGGCTTTTCGAAAACGCGCGGCGGAAAAAGGTCGTGTACGTGAACGGCAAGACGGCCTCCCGCATGGGCGAGCTCATGGGCCACGCCAACTGCGTGATCTTTTCCCCGGAGGACTTGGCCCTGGTGAAGGACGGGCCCCAGGCCCGGCGGCGGTTTCTGGATATGCTGCTGTCCCAGCGGCAGCAGGCGTATTTTTACGCGCTGCAAACCTATACCGCCGCCCTGCGGCAGCGGAACGCGCTGCTCAAAACCGGCGATTACCGTCAGCTCCCCGCCTGGGACGAACAACTGGCCGCCGCCGCCGCCACCCTGGTGCGCGTGCGCCGGGAAAGCTGCGCCACGCTGAACGGTTACGCCGCCCGGCATTATCTGTTTATCAGCGGACGTGTGGACGAAGTTTTCCGCATGCAGTACCGGGGCAGCCTCTCCGAAAGCGAGAACCCCGCGGAAGACATGCTCCGCGGCCTGGCCGCCAGCCGGGAAGAGGATATCCGCCGCCAGGCCACCTGCTTCGGCCCCCACCGGGACGATATCGACCTGACCTTATCCGGCGAGCCCATGAAAGCGTTCGCGTCCCAGGGTCAGATGCGCACCGCCGCCCTCAGCATGAAGCTGGCCGCCCTGGATGACCTGGAAAAAACCCAGGGCGAACCGCCCATCCTCCTGCTGGACGACGTGCTCAGCGAGCTGGACCCCGAACGCCGCCGCCGGCTCATTTCCCGCATCGGCCGCGCCCAGGCGCTCCTCACCTGCACCGACCCCAGCGATTTTATCGGCGCGAACCCCGCCTGCGTCCTGGAAATCAAAAACGGCGAAATTTCCCAGCACACGGAAGAATGAATGTTTCACATGAAACAATTTTGTCTGTCAAAAGAGCTGCATCGTAACTTGGGGGATGCATGAAGGGGCCGCATCCCCTTCATTTTTAATCCGCAGAACCGGCTTTGCCGGGACGAGGGCCGTATCCCGCCGCCGCCAGTGGCGGATACAGGCGGGAGAAGGCCCAATGAGACAAGGAGTGCGGTGAGTGGCAACGAAACCGCACGACTATGCCGAATTGAGAGTTACCTCTATCATTTTCCGGCCGTGAGCGTAGCGAACCACAACTGATGTGCAAAGCATTGTGGAGGCGGGGCGGAGCCACGCCGGAACACCGCCAAGCAATTTGCTTAAGTAGCGCGGATGAGCCGCAGGCTCAGACGTGCGGTGCAGCGGCATCGCAGGTTGTCAAAAACTTGTTTTTTGACAACCTGAATTTTTTCCGCGCATAACCTGCCGCGGCCTCCGCCATACTATGCCTGAAATCCGGAAAAGGAGGAAGAAAAAATGGCGGATAAAATTGCGCTGCTGCTTACCATCATCGGCGCGGTCAACTGGGGCCTCATCGGCATTTTCCAGTTCGACCTGGTGGCCTACATCTTCGGCGGCCAGGGCGCCCTGGTCAGCCGTATCATCTACACCCTCGTGGGCGCTGCCGGCCTTTGGTGCATCTCCCTGCTCTTCAGGGACCGCGATGCCGTGAAGGAGTGAACCTGAGACGGGGTTCCTGGGGCTCTGCCCCAGACCCCGCCAGGGGGATGATCCCCCTGGACCCGCGGTTGCGGAACGATGTTGACGTTTACTTCAAACAATGTGCCGCTGTAACTTATGGGTACGCGGCAGCATGACGGCCCCAGGGCACAATGAAAAGCCGGGAAAACCGCCAGGGAAGAGCAAGCTCTTCCTGATCGGTTGTTCCCGGCTTTTCCCCCGGAGAGCAAGCCCTCCGGGCTGGCGGCGTACCGCCGCCGTGCCCTGGGCCTACGTGCGGGGTTCTTCGTTTCTTTTGTATTGCGCAGCTTGATCGCCACCATGTTTTGCACGCGGCAAGCTGCTTTGTATCCGTTATCCGAAAAAATTTGTTCGCAAAGCAAAAGCATGCAGCGCTTTCTTTCAATGTTTTGCTCACAGCAAGTTTCTCTACTGCCGTTTGTATCGGGATTAACGAAACGCCTTGCAAGTACAGCGGAAAATAAGTTATGCTTCGCAACAACGCTTTGCACGCGACAAGCGAATTCTTTATTTTCAAGCAACAGGTACAACGAAACATTTTGCGAGTGTAGCGGAAAACGCGTTCCGTTTCGGTACGGTGCTTGCGCACAACAGGATATTTTATCGCAATTCGTACGCCGGGGCAGGGCGGCCATGGGCCGCCGCCCGGAGGGCCTGCCCTCCGGAGAAAGACAGAAAAAATCCCTCGGGTGGGAGCTTGCTCACATCCCGAGGGGTTTTCTGGCTTTCGTGCTGCTCCGGCGTCTTATTACGACACCCAAAACAGCGCCAGCGGCACATTGTTTGATTCACATGCAACTTGGTTCCGCAAATGCGGGTCCAGGGGGATCATCCCCCTGGTTCAGGGGTCCGGGGGCTGAACAAGCCCCCGGTGGGCCCCCAAAAAACTACCCGCAGCGCACAATATCGAAGGCGGCCGCCCGGGCCATGCGGTTCATGACGGCGAGGCCCACGCCCTCTTCGTCCCAGCCCATGGCGAGGACGCAGGAAACGCCCATTTCGTCCGTTTCCCGGAGGCAGGCAAAGAGGCGGTTTGCGCCCTGTTCCTTGGTATCGCCCAGGGACAGCACCCGGCGGCCGCCGAAAGCGGGCACGGCGTTTTCGTGGGCCAGGATGCAGGCGTTTTCGGTTTCGTCGTACCGGCGGCAAATCTCGGCAATCACTTTTTCTTCGTCCCCCACGAATACGGTCATTTTTGCCCGGGGCGCATAGTGCCGGTGGCGCATGCCGGGGGACGGAGCGGCCTCGCCGGGCCGCAGCGGGCGCATGACGCTGGGGGCCACGGCGCAATCACCGGCGATGGCGGCCACCATTTCCTTTGTCACCGCGCCGGGGCGCAGGATGCAGGGCACGGGACCGGTCAGGTCCAGCACGGTGCTTTCCACGCCCACCTCGCATGGCCCGCCATCCAGAATCAGGGGAATGCGCCCCCGCATATCCTCCAGCACATGGCGGGCAGAGGTGGGGCTGGGCCGGCCCGAACGGTTGGCGCTGGGGGCGGCGATCGGCACGCCCGACGCGCGGAGCAGCGCCAGGGCGACGGGGTGCCGGGGGCAGCGCACGGCCACGGAAGGAAGATTCGCGGTGGTAATGCCGGGCACCCGGTTGGTCTTCTGCAGGAGCAGGGTCAGGGGCCCGGGCCAATAGGCGTTCATGAGTGCCCGGGCGATATCGGTCACATGGCACAGGCCGTCCAATTGCGCGCGCTCGGCTACATGGACAATGAGCGGGTTATCGGCGGGCCGCTCCTTGGCGGCGAAAATGGCGGCCACGGCGGCTTCGTTCAGGGCGTCGGCCCCCAGGCCGTACACCGTTTCGGTGGGGAAAGCCACCACCTGCCCCCGGCGCAAAAGCCCGGCCGCCGTTTTTATGTTTTCTTCCGTCGCCGGCAAAAACAACGTATCCATTTTTTCTCCCTTACGGAACCATTTTCCGGACGCGCGCCATCAGCGGCCACAGCACCACGCCCACGATCAGCCCGGCGGCGGCCTGCGCGGCATTCCCGGCCAGGCTGCCCACGGCGGTGGCCCCGCCGTACATCACGGTTTCAAACAGGAAATAGCCGCCTACCATGATAACCTCGGCCAGGGCCATCCACAGCGCCCGCTGCCAGACCTTCTGCGCCTTCACGCAGGCGGTCCCGGTAATCCAGCCCATGAGGCCTTTGATTACGGCCGTGGCGGGGGCATAGACCGCGTAGCCCAGAATCAGGTCGCTCAGCGCGCTGCCCAGGGCCCCGGCCAGGGCCGCCCAGGGGCCGAGCAGCGCCCCGAAACACAGGATCACCCCGTCCCCCAGGTTGCAGTAGCCGGAGAGCATGGGCACAGGAATATGAATAAACAGCGTGGCCACTGCCACCAGCGCGGACGCCATGGCGATATAGGCGATCTGCTTTGCGTTTCGCATCATAAACACCCCTTTCGCGTGCACCATGATAGGCGTTTCCCCGGCGTTTGTCAAGGGCGGGGACAGAATTTAAACAGCCGCTCTTGAGAAATTTTCATGAATATGCTATGATATTTATGCAATCAAGGAGGCGGCGTATGAGCCCGATTTTTTTCTTCTATGCCAATCCCTATCAGCCCCGGAGCCTGGACGCGGCCAGGGCGCTTTTTGCCTGCCTGCAGCGGCGTGGCGCAAGGGTGCTTGCGGACCCGTGGCTGGCCGGGCAGGGGGTGGGCGAAGGCTGCGCATTTTCCGATCTGCCCGCTAGGGTGGAGGCCATCGTCTGCTTCGGCGGGGACGGCACGCTGCTCCGGGCCGCGCCCCTGGCCGCGGAAAAGAACACCCCCTTGGCCGGGGTGCACACGGGTCGGGTGGGCTTTCTGATGCCCTTTGCGGCGGACGCGCCGGACGAAACCGCGGAAAAGCTGACGCAAAACGCCTGCTTCCGCAGTGCGTTCCCCATGCTGGAAGCGCGGGTGGAAGGGCAGCGGTTCCTCTGCCTCAACGACGTGTCCCTCACCCGGGGCGAGCATCCGGGGGTCATCGACACGGCGGTGTACGCGGACGGAGAACTGGTCTTCCGCCCCTGCGGCGACGGGGTCGTGATCGCCACGCCCCAGGGGTCCACCGCCTATGCCCTGGCGGCGGGCGGGCCCATTGTGACCCCGGACGTGCCCTGCCTGGTGGCCGTGCCCCTCAGCCCCCGGGAGCTGCTGCTGCGCCCCACCGTGCTGCCGCTTAACGCGCGGATCACGGTCACGGCTTTGGGCTCCGCAAGACGGCGGCTGCAGCTGGCCCTGGACGGGCAGACGCTGCTGCCCATTGAAAAGGAAGTTTCGATTACGCTTGCCCTGGCGCAGGAGCAGACGCTGCTCCTTTATCCCGATCCGCCCAGGTTTTTCCATACCCTGCGGCAAAAGCAAAGCGCCTGGAACAGGCAGATGGAGGAGTGAACCGCGCTGATGAAAAATTCGCGTCAATCGGTGATTCTGGACCTGGTGGAGGAAAACGATATCCGTACCCAGGAGGAGCTGGCCGCCCTGCTGCGGGAGGCGGGCTTTAGCGTCACCCAGGCCACCGTATCCCGGGATATCAAGGAACTGCGGCTGGTGAAGGTGCTTTCGGCCAAGGGCGGGTATAAATACGCCGCGTCCGACCCGGCGGTGAACGGCCTGGCGGACCGCTTTGCCCGCATTTTTGCCGATTCCGTGCTGTCCATTGCCTCGGCGGGAAACATTATCGTGGTCAAGACCCTGGCGGCCAGCGCCAACGCCGCCGCCGAGGCCGTGGATTCCATGCATATGACCGAGGTGCTGGGCACCATGGCGGGGGACAATACCATTCTCGTCATCGTGCACAACGAACAGGAGGCCGTGGCCGTTGCGCAGCGGCTGCAGACCATGCTGCGATAACCGGCGCCGGCCGAGGAGGAACCTATGCTTCTGTCCCTGCATATTCAGAATATTGCGCTGATGGACGAAATGCACGCGGAGTTTTCCGCCGGGTTTCACGCGCTCACGGGCGAAACGGGCGCGGGCAAATCCATCCTGGTGGACGCCATTACCCTGCTGCTGGGGGGCCGGGCGCAAAAGGAGCTGATCCGCGCCGGGTGTGAAAAAGCGCGGGTGGAGGGCGTGTTTGATTTATCCGATTGCCCCGCCGCCCTGCCGCTGCTGGACGATCAGGAAATCGACCATGAAGAAAACGAACTCATCCTCAGCCGGGAAATTACCCTGGCCGGGCGCTCCGCCTGCCGGGCCAATGGCGTGCTGCTGCCCCTGGCCCAGTATCAGGCGATCACCGCCCTGCTGATGGATATCCACGGCCAGCACGCGCACCAGTCCCTGATGGACGAAAAGAATCATCTGCGCTTTCTGGACGCCACGGGCAATGAGGCGCACCAGGCCCTGCTGCAGGAGGTTGCCGCCGCCTGCGCAGCCTGGAAGCAGGCCGCGAAGGAACTGGAGCAGCGCCGTCGGCAGGCCGCCGAGGCGGGGGAGCGGGTGGAGCTGTTGCAAATCAGGGCCCGTGAACTGCGGGACGCCGACCTGACCCCGGGCGAGGAGGACGCGCTGGCACTGGAGCGGGACAAATTCCGGAACGCGGAAAAGATCGAATCCGGCCTGCGGGACGCGTACGACGCCGTGTACGCCGGGGCGAACCCCGCCGCCGAAGCGCTGCAGACCGCCGTCCGCCGTCTGGCGGCCATTGAAAACCTCGATCCCGCCTATGCCGCCCTCCGGGCGCGGCTGGACGGGCTGTATTATGAGGCGGAGGACGCCGGGCTGACCCTGCGCGGGCTGCTGGAAAACCTGGACAGCGACCCGGACCGGGCGGAGGAAGTGCAGTTCCGCCTGGATCTCATCCGCCGCCTGAGCCGCAAGTACGGCGGCGCGGACACGAAAGCCATGCTGGCGCGCCTTCATGAAATGGAGGAAGAGCTGGCGGGCTATGAGAACCTGGACGGGATCATTGCCGACCTGGAAAACCGGGAAAAGCGCGCCGCGGAAACCTACCGCCGGGCCGCCGAAGCCCTGACCGCGTCCCGCCGTGTCCTGGCGAAGCGGTTTGAAAGCGAAATCGAAACGCAGCTCAAAGACCTGAACATGGCGGGCACCAAATTTTCCGTGCAGTTCACCCCCTGCGGCCCCAGCGTATCCGGCAGCGAGACCGCCGCGTTCCTTATCGCCCCCAACCGCGGGGAGCAATTGCAGCCCCTGTCCAAAATTGCGTCCGGGGGCGAATTGTCCCGCCTGATGCTGGCCATTAAATCCGTGGCCGCCGAGCGCGAGGGCGTGCCCTCCATGATCTTTGACGAAATCGATACCGGCATTTCGGGCCGGGCCGCCCAGGTGGTGGGCGAAAAAATGGCCGCCATCGCCCGGCGGCGTCAGGTACTCTGCGTCACGCACCTGCAGCAGATCGCCGCTCTGGCAGACCGTCATTACCTGGTGGAAAAATATTTCAGCGACGGCCGCACCCGCACGCGTCTCACCCTTCTTTCCGGCGAGGCGCGGGTGGACGAAATTGCCCGCATGCTGGGCGGCGACCCGCAGAGCGCCCGCGCCCACGCCCGGGAAATGCTCAAGGACGCTGAGAAGGCATGGTAGGTTTTTGGGGGCCTCTTCGGCCCCTAAGCCCCCGAACCAGGGGGATGATCCCCCTGGACCCGCGGCTGCGGAACGGGGCGGACGTGATATTCCAACAATGTGCCGCTGGAGCTGTTTTAGGTGTCGCAGGAAGACGCCGGGGCAGCACGAAAGCCAAAAGCCCGACCGAGAAGCGTGCAAGCACGCCCTGCGGATCGGGCATTTTGTCTTTCTCCGGAGGGCAAGCCCTCCGGCTGGCGGCCCATGGCCGCCCTGCCCCAGCGGGGGGATGGTGACAATGCATCTTGTCGCGTGCAAGCGTTGCTGAGAAGCGGAACGCGTCTTTCGCTGCACTCGCAAAACGTTTCGTTCGTCCTGTTGCCTGAACTCAAAAAAAGTGGACAAACCGCGAAAATCGTGATACATTCAAAATAAACATCATAACTCCGGGGATGTATGAAGGGGCCGCAGCCCCTTCATATGTAATCCGCAGAACCGGCTTTGCCGGTTCGAGGAGAAGTCAGTCTTCTACCTATATCATTTTCCGGCCGTGATGCAAAGCAGCACTGAGCGTCGCCCGTCAGGGCGACCGAGGGCGAGCAATTCTTGAATTGCCGCCCGATGCCCGCGCTTCCACGCAGTGGAGTAGCGCGGGGCGAAACGAAAATGATGCAGTCGATGCAGGAACGTGGAAACGTTCCTGCATCGCAGGGTGTCGAAAACTTTTTTTCGACACCCTTTGTCGGCCCGGGCGAAGCAGTGCGGCATGTTCCCTGTACGAAAGGGGGCGATGACATGACAGTTACAGAAATTCTGCAATTGCTCAGTCTTCTCGCCACAGTTGTTTTAGTAGTTGTCACCGCAATAAAAAAATAACCGCCCCGGTCAGGTAACGGTTATCTTCTGAGGGAGATGCCGCGTCCTGTCACCACCAGGAAGCTGCTTCACCTGGTGTTATTATAACACAGTCGCCGGCCTTTTGCAAGGCAGGCGGCTTATTTTCTTCGCGCAAGAACAAAAATCCGCATCACATGCGAAACGTGAAAGAATGCATGGAGCGATAGTGTAGTCTCTCCCGGCAGGCGAAATATGGCTGGCATTTATGCAGCGCACACGACAATAGCAAGGAACCACCCGCGCAGGCCCAGGGCACGGCGGCGGTACGCCGCCAACCCGGAGGGTTTGCCCTCCGGGGAAAAGGTAGGATAAACCGTGCGGGAAAGCTTGCTTTCCCGATAGGTTTTCCTGCCTTTTCATTGTGCCCTGGGGCCGTCTAACAAACGTGTTCCAACGTAACAGCGGCACGTAACATAGAAGCAATCGCCAACAACGTTCCGCAACCGCGGGTCCAGGGGGATCATCCCCCTGGCGCGGGGTTTGGGGCCGCGGAGGCCCCAAGAAGCCCCCGGGTCCCCTGGCGTGGAGTTTTACACGGCGTTATTGCTTCGCAATGGCTCCTGGCCCAGGCGGAAGCCCAGGTACAGCCAGCCCCCGATAACCAGGGCGTACGCGGCGTACAGAAGCAGATCGGGAAGATTGGCCCGATCCAGGGCGAACTCCAGGGCAGTCACCACCCCGGCCAGCAGGGCGGCGGACAGCACGGCCAGGATCTTCCGTTTTTTTCCCCGGGCCATATACAACATGGCGGGCAGGGCCATGAGCAGGGCGTATACCATTTCGGCGTGAACGAAGCCCCAGAGCATATGTCCGTCCCGCCGCAGGCTTTCCAGCAGAATCAGCGTGCCGCCGTACAGGAAGGCGGAGGCGGCGAAGGACTTTTCGCATTTGCGGGTGCAAGCGAGAATCGCCAGGGCGGTCAGGGCCATGAGCAGCGACGTGTTCAGCCGGGGCACATCGGCGTACATCCGTGTCAGCAGGGGCAGGGAAAATTCCATTTCGGGGCCGAACCCCGCCTGAACCGGGATTTCGGCCAGCCGCGCGGCCAGGACGAACGCCAGCATCCCGGGAGCCATGGCGTTAAGGACGTTTCCTGCCTTTTCCCCGGCGATTTTCGCCCCGGCTGCGCCGCCCAGCGCCGCCAGGAACACCGCACCGGAAAGGCACAGGCCCCCTTCCCAGGTTTTCAGCATGGCCCCAGGGGCGCGGATGCTGACCAGGTAGTATTGCAGGTCGTACAGGCAGTAAAAGAGCCGCGCGCCGATGAACCCGAAGGGCGTCGCCAGGGCCAGGCCGAGCAGCAGGCCGGGGGATTTTTTCCGGGCCAGGGCCAGCACGGCGGACACCCCCAGGGCCATGGCCTCCGCCAGGGCCAGGCCGTACCAGGAAAACCGGACGCCCGGAAATTCGGGGGCTTCCTGCGCCGCCCCACCCTGGCCCAGCAGCAGGGCCATCAACTGGGCCTGGGCGTCGTCCCCGGCGGCGTCCTGCTGGGCTTTGCGGGTGCGGTAGGCGGCGGAAGCGTCCGCATTGATTTTACAGTCGGTGCACAGGAACGGCAGCGCCGCCGCAAAAATAACCAGCGACAAAATCAGCGCGATCCGGGCGCGTTTTTTCATCGTCATTTCTTCCCTTCAAAGAAAAGCGCGAAAACTATCGCGCTTTTTTTACCTTATATAGTGCTTACGGGTTGGGCACGGCCGTGGCGACATAGATGATGTCGCTGCAGGGGCGTTCGATATCGCTGTAATTGGAATCGTAATATTTGCCGCCGAAGAGCAGGATGCTGGTGTTGCCGCCGTCCATGCAGTAAGCGGTCTGCACCCCCAGGCTTTCCATGAACAGGCCCATCTGGTCGGTGGTGACGCCCTTGGAAATGGCGTTGCGGCCCTCGGCCTCGGCGAACACGTATTCCAGCGGGCCCACCTGGGCCAGCACCGTGCGGGGGGCGCGCACCGCGCTGTCAAACCGGGTTTGATAGGTGTCGGGCATGGGCAGGGCCTTACCGTCCTTGACGATGGCGGGGCCGAAGGTGAAGGCGTTGACGATGGTGTGCCCCGCCGACAGGAAATCCACGATTTCCTGCACCTGGGTATCCGACCCCAGGAAGGCGTGCAGATCGCCGTTTTCGTCCATCACCAGCACGTCCTTTTCGGGGTTGATGTCGTAAATAATCGTCGTTCCCTGGCGGATGATGAGGCCGTCGTTGCGCTGGGTGTAGAAATCGCCGTTGATGGCCACCACAGCGTTCATCGCGCGGGCCATGCGCCCGGGCTTTTCGGCCACCTCGTTGTCCGGCGTGCCGGCGATATAGGTGCGCAGCTGGGTGGGACTTTTGACCTTGATCCAGGCGATATCGTACCGCACGCCGTCGATATCCCGCTTTTCCATCCGGACGGACAGGCTGGCGTCCTCGTAGGAATCCTTGGTATAGGCCGCGGGGTTGGGCTTATAGCCCCCCGAAAAATCGATGGGCAGGGCATAGGCCGCTTCCTCCGCCAGGGCGGCGGGGAGCAGCAGCGTCAGGCAGAAAAACAGGCAAATCAGTCTTTTCATGGGTTCATCCCTTCGGCGTTATTTGTTCTTGCAGTACTTGCCCACGAAAGCGGCGGCGTTTTCGTATTCGCCTTCCGGCATCCGCAGCACCATGGGGGCGCAGTGGGGGGTGTGGTAGAGGCGGATGACGCCCTTGCCCGGGCTGTAACGGACGCTCTGCACGTCGGCCCAGAGCATGTGCCGCTCCTGGGCCAAATGCAGCACGGACCCGTCCGGCTGGGGGATATCCCGGGTGTGATCGGCGCTTTGCAGCCGGGCCCAGCTTTTGATGAGGGAGGGCTCGTGCCAGGTCTGCAGATGGGCGCCGGATTTATCCAGGATGAACACCACCATTTCCCTGCCCTGCCACAGAAGGAACAGGAACGCGGCCATGAGCCCCAGGGGCACCACGCTGAAAATGTAGGTAGGCAGGGGCCCGGCCCAGAGCTGCGCCGTTTTCAGGTTGCCGCTGAGCAGCGCCTCCAGCCCGAACACCAGCGCCAGCATCAGCGCAACGACCGCAATCAGCGCCCCCAGCACGCTCAGCCAGATCCGGCCGTCCGCCAGGGGCAGGGCCGAAACGGTCCACACGTCCCGGAGGGAGGCGGCGGTGGCGCGGCGGCCGCAGGTATCGCAGGAATCCCCCGCGCTTTCGTGCTTGCATTTGCTGCAGTAGGAACGGATCATGAAATCAAACTCTTTCCGGTCATTTCAGGGAACACGGCCAGGCCTATGCTTTCCCTGATCGAAAACCAACCTATATTATACCGAAAACGCCGGGCAATGGCAAGGGGCAAAAAACGCGG
>CANQKI010000090.1 GCA_947624355.1 uncultured Clostridia bacterium
ACCAGGTGATTGCTGCGGCGTCAGAACGCCGCAGCCTGATACTCCGCGCCGGCGGACGGCAGACCGGATAATAAAGCCGCCTCCATAATCGGCGGTTCGGCCAGCCATTTCCCGGAAAAACAAAGCCCTCCCCGGAACTTCTGTCCGGGGAGGGCTGATTTGTTATTGTCCCATGAACGTTTTCTCAAAGGCCGTCAGGATGGGCGTCATTCGTTCATCCAGGTAACTGAGCGCCCGCTCCCGCAGGCTCTGCGGAATGCCGTAATAAGCCTGCGCGACGCCGCCCGTGATGGCGGCCAGGGTGTCGCTGTCGCCACCGACGGAAATGGCGTTGCGGATCGCGTCCTCAAAATCCGTGGATTCAAAGAACGCCATCAGGGCCTGGGGCACTGTGCCCTGGCAGGTTTCGTTGAACCGGTAGCTGGCCCGGATACCGTCCAGGGTAAAGTCCATGGGATAGTAATGCGCGTTGATCTCGTCGCGGATTTCCGGAAGCGTGCTGCCATGCAGCGCCATGTAAACGGCCACGGTCGCGGCTTCCGCGCCCTTGATCCCTTCCGGGTGATTGTGGGTCACCTCGGTAACGGCGCGGGACATCGCCTTGGCCTCTTCCAGGGAGGCGGCGGCAAACCCGCACGGACTGACGCGCATGGCGGCGCCGTTGCCAAAGCTGTTGTAAGGCTGGGGCCGGTCGCTGTACATCCATTCAAAAAAGCGTCCGCCATAGCCGCAATCGGGATACGGCCTGCCGATCTCCCGCATGGCCCGCACGGCGCACTGCCCAAGGTCGCTGCGGCCGGCGCGGCTGTCCATAATGGCCTGGGCGACGGCCAGCGTCATGATGCTGTCGTCGGTGGGAAAGCACTCCGGGGTGAACAGCTCGAACTGCTTGCTTTTGTGGTTGTTGAATTCAAACCTCGATCCGACAATATCGCCGATGATGGCTCCCAGCATGGCTGCCACACTCCTTTGCTTTCCTGATTAACTCTATCATGCCATAAAGCGAGAAAGGATTCTTCGTGACCGGCATGAAAGGGGCTTGACCTCTCCCGCGCCTCCCGGCCGGATGGACATAAGAAGGATTACAGCATTTTCTGCAGGAACTGGCCCGTATAGCTGCCCTTCGCCCGGGCAATTTCCTCCGGGGTGCCCTCCGCCACGATGGTGCCGCCCCCGTCGCCCCCCTCGGGGCCCAGGTCGATGATGTAATCGGCGGTCTTGATCATATCCAGGTTATGCTCGATGACGAGCACGGTGTTGCCCGCGTCGGTGAGCCGCTGCAGCACGGCGATGAGCCGGTTCACGTCGTCCATGTGCAACCCTGTGGTGGGCTCGTCCAGCAGGATGATGGTGCGGCCCGTGGCCCGGCGGCTCAGCTCGGTGGCCAGTTTAACCCGCTGGGCCTCGCCCCCGGACAGGGTGGTGCTGGGCTGGCCCAGGCGCATATAGCCCAGGCCCACGTCGTAGAGGGTGCGGAGCTTCTGCATAATCAGCTGATGGTTTTCGAATATGCCCATGGCCTCTTCCACCGTCAGGTCCAGCACGTCGGCAATGGACAGGCCCCGGAACTTCACCTCCAGCGTTTCCCGGTTGTAGCGTTTGCCGTGGCACACCTCGCAGGGCACGTAAATATCCGCCATGAAGTGCATTTCGATTTTCAGCAGCCCATCCCCGGCGCAGGCCTCGCACCGGCCGCCCTTCACGTTGAAGGAAAAGCGGTTTTCCTTGTAGCCGCGGATCTTCGCTTCCGTCTGCTGGGCGAACACTTTGCGGATCAGGTCGAAAAGCCCGGTATAGGTGGCGGGGTTGGAGCGGGGGCTGCGGCCGATGGGCGACTGGTCGATGTTGATGATTTTGTCCAGCTGCTCCTCCCCCTCGATGCCGTCAAAATCCGCCTTGCGGGCGCGGGCGCGGTTCAGGTCATGGGCCAGAGCCCCGTACAGGATGGTGTTCACCAGGCTGCTTTTCCCGCTGCCGGATACCCCCGTGACGCAGCAGAAGACCCCCAGGGGGAACCGCACGTCGATGTTGCGCAGGTTGTGCTCCCGCGCCCCCCGCACGGTGAGCCAGCCCGTGGGCATGCGGCGCTTTGCCGGCACCACGATGCGCTTTTCGCCGGAGAGATACTGCCCCGTCACGGATTCCGGGGCGGCCATCACGTCCTCCACCGTGCCCTTCGCCACCACGCGGCCCCCATGTTCCCCCGCCCCCGGGCCGATGTCCACCAGGAAATCGGCGCTGCGCAGGGTTTCTTCGTCGTGCTCCACCACGATGAGGCTGTTGCCCAGCTCTTTCAGGTGCCGCATGGTGGCCAGCAGCCGGGCGTTATCCCGCTGGTGAAGGCCGATGGAAGGCTCGTCCAGGATATAGAGCACCCCCATGAGGCCGCTGCCGATCTGGGTGGCCAGGCGGATGCGCTGGGCCTCGCCCCCGGACAGGGTGGCCGCCGCCCGGGCCAGCGTCAGGTAATCCAGCCCCACGTCGCACAGAAAGCCCAGCCGGGCGTCCACCTCCCGCAGGATGGGCGCGGCAATCATGGTATTTTTTTCCGAAAAGGTGAGACCGCGGAGGAAATCCCGGCACTTGCGGATGTTCCATTCGCAGATTTGCGCGATGTTCTCCTCCCCCACCGTCACGGCCAGGGATTCGGGCTTCAGCCTGCGCCCGCCGCAGGCCGGGCAGGTTTCGTGGGCCATATATTCCTCATAGGCGGCCTTCATGCCCTCGCTCTGGGTCTCCTGATACCGCCGTTCCAGGGAAGGGATGACCCCTTCGAAGGTAGTCTGGTACGAGCCAGTCTCAAACTGAACGCGGATTTTCTGGCCGCCCGTGCCGTATAAGATTTTCTTCCGGGCGTCCTCTGGCAGGTCCCGGAAGGGGGTATCCATGGAAAAGCCGTAAAAATCGGCAATGGCCTTGAACATCATATGGGCGGTGGAATTGCCCTCGCCGCTGTTCCAGCCCATGCAGCTGACCGCCCCCTGATTGAGAGACAAGGTGGAATCCGGCACCACCAGGTCCTCGCTGATTTTCATCAGTTCGCCCAGGCCGCTGCACACGGGGCACGCGCCGTAAGGATTATTGAAGGAAAACATCCGGGGCGTCAGTTCCTCGATGTTCACGCCGCAGTCCGGGCAAGCGTAATTCTGGGAAAAGAGCATTTCGTCCCCGTCCGGCACGATCTGGGCGGAGGCCAGGCCGCCGGACTGGCGCATGGCCGTTTCCAGGCTGTCCGCCAGGCGCTGGCGGATGTTGTCCCGGATGACGATGCGGTCCACCACAATGTCGATGGCGTGTTTCTTCTGCTTGTCCAGGGCGGGCACGTCGTCCAGTTCGTACATTTCCCCATCGATGCGCACCCGGACGAAGCCCCCCTTCCTTGCGTCCTCCAGCAGCTTGGCATGCTCCCCCTTCCGGGCGCGGACAACCGGGGCCATGATCTGCAGCCGCGTGCCCTCGGGCAGGGCCAGCAGGGCGTCCACCATCTGGTCCACCGTCTGCTGCTTAATCTCCCGGCCGCACTTGGGGCAGTGGGGCGTGCCCACCCGGGCGTAGAGCAGGCGGAAATAATCGTAAATCTCCGTCACCGTGCCCACGGTGGAGCGGGGGTTCCGGGCGGTGGTCTTCTGGTCGATGGAAATGGCCGGGGACAGGCCCTCGATGCTGTCCACGTCGGGCTTGTCCATCTGCCCCAGAAACTGCCGGGCATAGGCGGACATGCTCTCCACGTACCGCCGCTGCCCCTCCGCGTAAATCGTATCGAATGCCAGGGACGACTTGCCCGACCCGCTCAGGCCCGTAAACACCACCAGCTGATTGCGGGGAATGGTGATATCCACATTTTTTAAATTGTGCTCCCGTGCGCCGCGCACGATAATCTTCTCTTCCATACTGCCTCCAATAAACCGGGATCGGCCCTATTGTAGCACATTTGTTCCCCTTTGGGAAGGGGCGTGCGCGGAATTTTCCGTCCTGTCTGCTGCATAACCCCCTTTCTCCGGTGCCATACTGCTTTTGACGGGAGGTGGCAGTATGGCAATGGGCAAAGTGGAAATCTGCGGCGTGGACACCGCGACGCTGCCCGTACTCACCAATGAACGGATGCGCGAACTGTTCCCGCTGGTGCATGGGGGCGACCGCGCGGCCCGGGAGGAATTTATCCGCGGCAATCTTCGGCTGGTGCTCAGCGTGGTGCAGCGCTTCAGCAACCGGGGCGAAAACCTGGACGACCTGTTTCAGGTGGGCTGCATCGGGCTCATCAAAGCGCTGGATAATTTTGACGTGACGCAGAACGTGCGTTTTTCGACCTACGCCGTGCCCATGATCATCGGCGAAATCAGGCGGTACCTCCGGGACAACAATCCTATCCGGGTCAGCCGTTCCCTGCGGGACGCGGCCTACAAGGCCCTGCAGGCCCGGGACAGGCTGGTGATTCAGCTGAACCGGGAGCCCACCGTGGCCGAAATGGCGGCGGACCTGCACCTGCCCGAGGAGGACGTGGTGTTTGCCCTGGAGGCCATTCAGGACCCCGTTTCCCTCTTCGAGCCCGTGTACAACGACGGGGGCGACGCCATTTATATTATGGATCAGATCAAGGACGATAAACACCAGGACGACAGCTGGGTGGAAAAAATCGCCATCAAAGAGGCCATGCGCCGCCTGAACGACCGGGAAAAGAAGATTCTGCGGCTGCGGTTTTTCGAGGGCCGCACGCAGATGGAAGTGGCCGGAGAGATCGGCATTTCCCAGGCCCAGGTATCGCGCCTGGAAAAAAACGCGCTGATGCATATGCGGAAATACGTTTCTTCCCAATAAATTCTCATTCAATGAAAGGGACGCCGGAAGCAATTTCCTGCGTCCCTTCTATCTGTCAAAAAAGCCGCAACATAACCTTGGGGATACCGTTTTTTCGACGCCCCAGCGCGTAGGAATGCGATGCGTTTTTTAGTTTCCCGGCGCTTGACAAACCGTTCCCCGCGTTTTATAGTAAGCATTGGGATTTTCTTACCATTATTACTGGATCGGGGAGGTAGTATCCGTATGAATAAAAAACCCGTTGTGCTGGTGGTCATGGACGGCGTGGGTGAAACGCCGGTGGAGCTGGGCAATATGGTCATGAAGGCCACCACGCCCACGCTGGACGCCCTGAAAAGCCAAAACCCCTGGCGCACCATCCGCGCCCATGGCGAGGCGGTGGGCCTGCCCTCGGACGACGATATGGGCAACTCCGAAGTGGGCCACAATGCCCTGGGCTGCGGCCAGGTGTATTCCCAGGGGGCGAAGCTGGTGAACGAGTCCATCGCCTCGGGCAAAATCTTTTCCTCCGACACCTGGAAGACGCTGGTGGAAAACGTGAAAAAGAGCGGCGGCACGCTGCATTTTCTGGGCCTGCTCTCGGACGGCAACGTGCATTCCAATATCGGCCACCTCATCGCCATGCTCCGGGAAGCCAAAAGCGAGGGCGTGAAACGGGTGCGCTGCCATATCCTGCTGGATGGGCGCGATGTGCCCGCCACCTCGGCCCTGGAATATGTGGACCAGCTGGAAGAAACGCTGGCCGGCCTCAACGACGCTTCCTTTGACGGGCGCATCGCTTCGGGCGGCGGCCGGATGAAGATCACCATGGACCGCTATCAGGCCAACTGGCCCATGGTGCAGGCGGGCTGGAACGTGCATGTTCACGGCGAGGGGCGGCAGTTTGCCTCCGCCCGGGAGGCCATTGAAACCTACCGGGCCGAAACCGGCGCCATCGACCAGGACCTGCCCGCGTTCGTCATTGCCGAAAACGGCGCGCCCGTGGGCGCCATCAACGACGGGGACAGCGTAATTCTCTTCAATTTCCGCGGCGACCGCGCCCTGGAAATCTCCATGGCCTTTGACGGCGGCGACGAATTCACCGCCTTTGACCGGGGCCGCGTGCCCAGCGTCCAGTACGCCGGCATGCTGCAGTACGACGGCGATCTGAACCTGCCCCGGCAGTACCTGGTTAATCCCCCCGAGATTCGCCATACACTCACCGAGCTGCTGGTGGAAAACGGCATTGCCGAATACGCCTGCTCCGAAACCCAGAAGTACGGCCATGTGACCTATTTCTGGAACGGCAACCGTTCCGAAAAATTCTCCGAAGCGCTGGAAACCTGGGAAGAGGTGCCCTCCGACGTGCGCTCCTTTGACGAGTGCCCCTGGATGAAGGCCACCCAAATTACCGACCTGGTCATTGCCGCGCTGCAGAGCGGCCGGTACGGCTTCATCCGCTGCAATTTCCCCAACGGCGACATGGTGGGCCACACCGGCGACTGCCTGGCCACCGAAATCGCCGTGGAAACGGTAGACCTGTGCCTGGGCCGCATCCGGAAGGCCGTGGAGGAAGCGGGTGCTATCCTGCTGGTCACCGCCGATCACGGCAACGCCGACCAGATGCTGGAAAAGGACAAGAAGGGCAATATCTCCCCCCGCACGGCCCACAGCCTGAACCCCGTTCCCTTCATCGTGTATGACCCCGACGGCCGCCATGAGCTGAAGGACGATCCCGCCTTCGGCCTGGCCAACGTGGCCCCCACGGTGGCGCAGCTGCTGGGCGTGAAGCCCTATGACTGCTGGGAAGAGGGCATGCTGAAATAAATACGATGCAGGATCGCTTTCGCGTTCCTGCATCGATCACATCATTTTCCTGTGATGCTATGCATCACGGCCGGAAAATGATAGAGGAACTCTCAATTCGGCATAGTCGTGTGGCTGCGCTATCGCTTGCCACGCTCCTTGCCTTATTGGGCCTTCTCCCGCCTGTATCCGCCACAGGCGGCGGCGGGATACGGCCCTCGAACCGGCAAAGCCCAAGGGAGGCCCGCAGGGCCGACTAACGGCGAGGACAGCCCGTAAGGGCTCCACAGCCGTGTACCCGGCGAACGCGCTTGCGCGTTTGACGGGCGCAGCCTGTCCTGCGGATTACATATGAAGGGGCTGCGGCCCCTTCATGCATCCCCAAAGACAAGACGTCGCTTTTTCGACACGCAGAGGGACGCCGGAAATCTCTTCCGGCGTCCCGTTTGTTTTTTTCCAGGAATCATTGCGCCTTATGGCACTGCCCGCGCATGGCGCAGTTGGCGCAGCCGCAGCCGCAGGAAGAACGGCCGTTTTTCTTGTCCTTCGCCATTTTCCACACGATGAGCGCAACGACGGCCAGCACGGCCAGCCCGATTACGAGGGTGCCCAGGTTCTGCTCAAACCATTGCAGCATGGTTCATTGCTCCTTTCAGGCGTTCACGGTCTTTTCCAGGCGGGTGGCCTCCCGGTAGGGCCGCACCAGCATATAGATCATGGCAGCCACCACCGCAAAGGCCGCGACGGAGCCGATCACATTCCCCTGCCCCGTCACCAGCAGACCGATCTGATAAATGGCCAGGGCGGTGAGGTAGGCAAAGCCGCACTCATAGCCGATGGCGAACCAGGTCCACTTGGCGCTGTTCATTTCCCGCTTGATGGCGCCCATGGCGGCAAAGCAGGGGGCGCACAGCAGGTTGAACACCAGGAAGGAATAGCCCGACAGCCCGGTAAAGGCCGCCGCCAGGTTCCCGTACACCGTGCCCGCGCCGCCGTAGAGGATGCCCATGGTGCCCACGATGTTTTCCTTGGCCACCAGCCCCGTAATGGAGGCCACGGCCGCCTGCCAGTTGCCCCAGCCCAGGGGCTTAAACAGCCAGGCCACAGCGCCGCCCACGGCCGCCAGGAGGGAGGAGGAAATTTCGTCCTCGCCCAGCATCCGGAACTGGCCGTCCACAAAGCCGAAATACGTGGTGAACCACACCAGGATGGTGGAAAGCAGGATAATGGTGCCCGCCTTCTTGATGAAGCTCCAGCCCCGCTCCCACATGCTGCGAAGCACGTTGCCGACGGTCGGCCAGTGATAGGCGGGCAGCTCCATGACGAAGGGGGCCGGGTCGCCGGCGAACATCCGCGTCTTCTTCAGCATAATGCCCGATACGATGATGGCCGCCATGCCCACGAAATAGGCCGAGGTGGCAATCCACGCCGAGCCCCCGAAAATGGCCCCGGCCACCATGGAGATAAAAGGCATCTTGGCCCCGCAGGGAATGAAGGTGGTGGTCATGATGGTCATGCGGCGGTCCCGCTCATTTTCGATGGTGCGGCTGGCCATGATGCCGGGCACGCCGCAGCCCGTGCCGATAAGAATGGGGATAAAGGATTTGCCCGACAGCCCGAACTTACGGAACACCCGGTCCAGCACAAAGGCGATGCGGGCCATATAGCCGCAGCTTTCCAGGAAGGCCAGCAGCAGGAACAGCACGAACATCTGCGGCACAAAGCCCAGCACCGCGCCGACGCCCGCCACAATGCCGTCCAGAATCAGGCCGCTGAGCCAGTCGGCGCACCCGACGGCCGCCAATCCGTTCCCGATCAGCACCGGGATGCCGGGCACCCACACGCCGTAAGCGGCGGTATCCGGGGCCCCGTAAGCGTCCTTATATTCGGTATTCAGCCACTGGGCCGCGGCTTCCTCCAACTGATCCCGGCCCACGTTATCGACGGTGGCAACCTCCAGCGTTTCCTCGTCCTCCACGTCATAGGAAACCATGGCGTCCTCCGGCACGGCGGCCACAAGCGCGCCCAGCGCTTCCGCCGCGGCGGTTTCGTCATATGCTTCGCTTTCCGCGTCCAGGGCGGCGGCCATTTCTTCATCCCCGTACGCATCCAGGAACGCGCCGATCACCAGGTCGCTGTCCCCGTAGGTTTCGGCGGCCTCTTCATATTGCGCCGTACCGATGCCAAACAGGTGCCAGCCGTCGCCGAACACCCCGTCGTTGGCCCAGTCCGTGGCCATGGAGCCCACCGTCACCATGGAAATATAATAAACCAGGAACATAATCACGGCGAAAATGGGCAGGCCCAGGATGCGGTTGGTGACCACCCGGTCGATCTTATCCGACACGGACAGGCCCCCCGCGTTCTTTTTCCGGTAGCAGGCCTTGAGAATCTGGCCGATATAGACATAACGCTCGTTGGTGATGATGGACTCCGCGTCGTCGTCCATTTCGGTTTCGGCGGCCTGGATGTCCTGTTCGATATGCTCCAGGGTTTCCTTGGGAATGTTCAGCTGGGTGAGCACCTTGTCGTCCCGCTCAAAAATCTTGATGGCGTACCACCGCTGCCGTTCCTCGGGCAGGCCATGGACGGCGGCCTCTTCGATGTGGGCGATGGCGTGCTCCACGCAGCCCGAAAAGGTGTGCATGGGCACGGTTTTGCCATGATGGGCTGCGTCGATGGCGGCGGCCGCCGCTTCCTCGATACCCGTGCCCTTCAGGGCCGAAATTTCCACGATTTTGCAGCCCAGCTGCCGGCTCAGCTCGGCGGTGTTGATTTTGTCGCCGCTCTTTTTCACCACGTCCATCATGTTGATGGCGATGACCACCGGGATGCCCAGCTCGGTCAGTTGGGTGGTCAGATACAGGTTCCGCTCCAGGTTGGAGCCGTCCACGATGTTCAAAATGGCGTCCGGACGCTCGTTGATCAGGTAATTCCGGGCCACCACTTCCTCCAGCGTGTAGGGGGACAGGGAATAGATGCCCGGCAGGTCGGTAACGGTCACGTCGTCGTGCTTTTTGAGTTTGCCTTCCTTCTTCTCCACCGTCACCCCCGGCCAGTTCCCCACAAACTGGTTGGAGCCCGTCAGCGCGTTGAACAGGGTGGTTTTTCCGCTGTTGGGATTGCCCGCCAGGGCGATCTTGATCTGTGCCATTGCCTCGTACCTTCCTTCGATTTGATATTTCTAATTAGTTATAGCTAACCGTCCGGCCGAAAGAAAAGGCCTTCCGCCTCTGCCGGCCTTTGCGGGCGCTCACTGCACCTCGATCATTTCCGCGTCCGCCCGGCGCAGCGACAGCTCATATCCCCGCACCGTCACCTCCACCGGGTCCCCCAGGGGCGCCACCTTGCGCACGTACACCGGCACGCCTTTGGTAATGCCCATGTCCATAATCCGGCGCTTCACCGCGCCCTCCCCGTGGAGCTTCTGCACCACCGCCGTTTCCCCGATCTTGACTTCCTTCAGCGTTTTCATTTTTTCAACCTCCCGCATTTTTTCGGATCAGACCATGATTTTCTGGGCCATTTCCCGGCTGACCGCCACGCGGCTGTCCTTCACGTTGACGATCACGCTGCCCGCCATCCGGGAAACCACCGATACGCTGCTCCCCACCGTAAAGCCCATGTCCTCCAAATGTTTTTTGACCTCCGGGTTCCCCCCGACCTTCCGGATGATGTTTTCCTCCCCGGGGCTTGCCAATGTCAGCGGCATCACGATGCTTCTCCTTTCTCCCTGGTTGTCTTTTTTGGTTAGTTTTGGCTAACCAATGGGCAAAACATATAGTTAGCCATCGCTAACCACGGGCATATTATAACGGTATGCCCGGTTTCTGTCAAGGGGAAATAAAAAAACTTGCAAAAATATTTTTCAATGTGAACCCGCAGCCTTTGGTTCCCGAACCAACGCCTAGGTTCTCCCCTCGCCCGCCCAGAACAGAATTTTCATATGCTAAAAAATTTTCAAAAAGCCCTTGACAATCCCCGCGGAATTCGATATAATATGCCATGTCGCTTGTGCAAAGCGGCGTGAAGACCTTCGGGGTGTAGCGCAGTCTGGTAGCGCACGTGCTTTGGGAGCATGGGGCCGGGGGTTCAAATCCCTTCACCCCGACCAGTTTTGTAAGAAACACGAAGGGTGAAAACGTGGCCCCGTGGTCAAGCGGCCTAAGACACCGCCCTTTCACGGCGGTAACCCGGGTTCGAGTCCCGGCGGGGTCACCATTTCCATGTTCCTGCCGACATCAGGCGCTTGGGCCTTTAGCTCAGTTGGTCAGAGCTGCCGGCTCATAACCGGTTGGTCCGGGGTTCAAGTCCCTGAAGGCCCACCAAACACGGCCCGGTAGTTCAGTTGGTTTAGAATGCCAGCCTGTCACGCTGGAGGTCGAGGGTTCGAGCCCCTTCCGGGTCGCCATTTTTTCAAACGATTGGGCGAATGCTGGTGTAGCTCAATTGGCAGAGCAGCTGATTTGTAATCAGCAGGTTGCGGGTTCAAGTCCCTTCACCAGCTCCATTTTTCCGATCATCGTTTTCTCTGGAAAGCGGCGTTCGGGCGGTTCTTCAAAATCAGCATTCATGGGTAGGTTCCCGAGTGGCCAAAGGGAGCAGACTGTAAATCTGCCGTCACTGACTTCGGTGGTTCGAATCCACCCCTGCCCACCATCCGCATTTCCCCAAAAAGGAAATGCGCCATTCGCGGGAATGGCGGAATTGGCAGACGCGCATGATTCAGGTTCATGTGTTCATTCGGACATGCAGGTTCAAGTCCTGTTTCCCGCACCACG
>CANQKI010000091.1 GCA_947624355.1 uncultured Clostridia bacterium
TAAAAAGCAGTTGGCAAAGCTCAATAAGCTACGTGTGATGGCAGATATGCCGGAACTCGTTTTCTAAAGGGCAAATCTGTTTGATGTATAGATTGTCATAAAAAAAATTGCTGACGATGGAAAGCCGTGTGATGGGAAACTGTCACGCACGGTTTGGAGCGGGGGAAAATTCGGAGGAACGGATAGGCAGCCTGCGGCTGCGTATCCCGCCCAAAGAATTACCTATCGCTATCATATGAGATGGCTGCTTCCGCAATGGAAAGCAAGCGTTTGGGACTGTGCAGCAAATCTATGTTTGTTGTCCCGAATCACCTTACAGAGCAATGGGCTTCTGAATTTCTTCGGTTGTACCCATCTGCCAATATCCTGGTTACGAGCAAGAAAGACTTTGAAAAGAACAATCGCCGTCGTTTCTGTTCCCGCATTGCCACAGGGGATTATGACGCTATTATTATCGGCCATTCTCAGTTTGAAAAGATTCCCATGTCAAAAGAGCGACAGGAGCGCTTGCTTCAAGAGCAAATTGAAGAGGTGACGCAGGGAATCCAGGAATTGAAATTCATACACGGTGAACAATTTACCATAAAGCAAATGGAGCGCACACGAAAACAGTTGGAAGGACGCTTGCGAAAATTACAGGCAGAAGAACGAAAAGATGATGTTGTTACATTCGAGGAACTAGGCGTAGACCGCCTCTTTGTTGACGAAGCGCACTCATATAAGAATCTTTTTCTAACTACAAAAATGAGGAATGTAGCTGGGCTTTCAACCTCGGAAGCTCAAAAGTCAACAGATATGTACCTGAAATGCAGATACATGGATGAAATCACGGGCGGGCGAGGCATCATCTTTGCAACGGGCACTCCCATCAGCAACAGTATGACAGAAATGTACACCATGCAGCGTTATCTGCAAAACAAAATGCTGCACGATATGGGACTGAATCATTTTGACGCATGGGCCTCTACCTTCGGCGAAACTACAACGGCTATCGAACTTGCACCCGAGGGTACCGGCTACCGAGCCAGGACGCGGTTCGCAAAGTTTTTCAATTTGCCGGAATTGATGAGCATATTTAAGGAAACTGCTGATGTTAAGACCGCAGACCAGTTGTGCCTGCCTACTCCGACGCCACACTACGAAACCGTCGTTGTACAGCCCACGGAAATTCAGAAAGCCATGGTGCAAAGTCTGTCCAAACGGGCCGCACGGGTACATTCCGGGTCGATCGATTCTCGAATTGATAATATGCTAAAGATTACCAGCGACGGCAGAAAGCTGGGGCTGGATCAGCGGCTTATCAATCCTTTATTGCCAGATGATCCTCATAGTAAGGTCAATGCCTGTGTAAACAATGTTTTCCGAATCTGGCAGGAAGGCACCGAAAACCGTCTGACGCAGTTGATATTCTGTGATATTTCTACGCCTAAGGGTACAGAAAAAGCCGGGCAGCAGGAGACATTTTCGTCCTCTCCTGAAGATGACGAGGTTATGTCATTCGGGTCGATGGAGGATATTTCGGAAATATCCAGCGAGGCTGCGGATAGCAATTTCAGCGTTTACGCAGACATCCGGGATAAGCTGATTGCGCGTGGTGTTCCACCTGAGGAAATTGCCTTTATCCATGATGCCGATTCAGAATCAAAAAAGAAAGAACTGTTTGCCAAAGTGCGCGCCGGACAGGTGCGCGTTCTTTTAGGCAGCACTGCCAAGATGGGCGCTGGAACGAACTGTCAGGATCGCCTTATTGCCCTCCATGACCTGGACTGTCCCTGGCGTCCAGGCGACCTGGAGCAGCGTTCTGGTCGCATTATCCGACAGGGCAATATGAATCCGGATGTTCAAATCTATCGTTATGCTACCGAGGGAACGTTTGACAGCTATCTTTGGCAAACCGTCGAAAACAAGCAGAAATTCATTTCCCAGATCATGACATCAAAATCCCCGGTGCGCTCCTGCGAGGACATCGACGAGACGGCCCTCTCTTATGCGGAAATCAAGGCCCTGTGCGCGGGCGACCCGAACATCAAAGAAAAGATGGATTTGGATGTGGATGTGGCCCGGTTGCGCCTCATGAAAGCAGACCATCAAGCCCAGCAGTACCGGTTGGAAGACCGGCTGCTGAAGTATTTCCCCCAGGAAATCGAACGGAATAAGGCTTACCTGCAGGGCTTTGAGCAGGATCAGGCGACGGTCGCATCACATCCCTTGCTGGAAGAATCATTTGTCGGTATGACAGTCAATGGGAAGACATACACCGTGGCGAAAGATGCGGGCGAAGGTATCCTGGAAGCCTGTAAAAATTTTAAGGACGATAATCATTCCATTGGCGAATATCGCGGTTTCACGATGGGCCTGATGTACAATCCTATGACGCATATGTATATGTTAACGCTGCGCGGAGCCATGTCCCATACGATTGAGATCGGCAATGATGCTCGCGGCAACATTACGAGAATCGACAATGCGTTGGCAGGAATCCCTAAGAGGATGCAGGACGTTGAAAACAGATTGTCCGATTTGCAGCAACAAATGGCAAGTGCAAAAGCTGAACTTGGGAAACCTTTCCCGCAGGAGGAAGAACTCCGCAGCAAGTGCTCACGTTTGGCTGAACTGGACGCGAAGTTGAATCTGGATCATCCAACTGCTGAGAAGAATAAAGCTGTGCAGGAACGTTAATCTCAAAAATGAATCAATCGGAGGATTAGAACATGGAACCAGTTGACAAAACACCCGTATATCATCAGTCTGCTGCATATGCCCGCGAGCACGGGCAACTGCAGCAATACAGAGAATCCCATTGGGCGAATATCCAATGCAAACAGCATATCGAGCAGGCAATCGCTAAGCACTATAACGGTATGTGGTTGGATCGGAGCGCAATTTCCGAAATCATGGCCCAGGACAAACCTGAACGTATATCGCTTGTATTGGCAGCAACGATACAATCAAAGCCCTGGGATGGACGATTTTCCGCTGAGAATAAGGACTGGGCGTTTACTTTCAGTTTTGCCGACCCCATCGACAATATGGGCTTCGATCGAAGAAACGAGTATGCCGTTAATACGCATCCTGCCGTATTGGACGGAGTCATCAGACTTGTACGTCAAGAGATCAGCGCGAAAGAACACGCAGCCGAAAAGAGTGATGCTGAACAAATGAACAATCCACCCCACAAACCGCTGAAAAAAACACACAACAGGAACGCTGAAAGGTGATAAACATGGATGAAAAGAAATTTGCAATCTTGCTGACAGATCAACAGGAAGTTAAAATCCTCGAATGTGATCCGCAGGAAGAAATATTTGAGATTGCCCGCGCAGAGATTGACTGCGAATGGATTGAACTGGTCGAACCGCAGTCGCCAGTACCAAACGGATATATGATGTTGATTGACGAGGAGGGGAAACTGCGGAACGGTCCGGTATCGGTTAATTGCATTGCCAGTAATCTGTACGGTTCTGATCGGCATGGTGATGCAATTGTGGGCAATGCGCTGCTTATTCGCGCGGGAGAGGAATCTTTGCAGCTGCTGACAAAAGATGATGCTTTCACGTTGGCTAAGCAGCTTGCGAGTATCCGTAAAATCTCCATTGACAAGATTTCAAAAGCTTTCGGTTTGACGCCTCTGGTGAAATCAGACCATCAGATTGCGCCCACACCTCAGCAGCGACAGCGTTGCAAAAATAAAGGGATGGAGAGATAATAATGCTGACGGAGGACGAACGTGTAGTGGTTCATCAAACGTTCAGAACCACAAAAGCTGAAGATGAAATCATCCGTCAAAAAATGCAAGTGCTGGGAATTAAGAAGAAATCGCTCCTGTTTCGGTCACTTGTTCTCAACGGTTACCTTCTTATGCTTGACCTTCCCGAAATCAAAGAGGTGCTCCGGCTTTTGCAAAACCTGACAAACAATGTGAATCAGATTGCAAAACGATTGAATGAGCGTGGCTCCATCTACGAAACAGAAATTGACGATCTCAAAGAAATGCTTGAGCAAATTTGGATCGCAATCCGTGAGATTCTTGCAAGGTTAGAACAAACAGGGGTGGGACAGTTTCACATTTAGGAGGAAACGAAAATGAATCGTATGCTGCGAATCATGCTGATGCCGTTCATGCTGATTGCACGAATCATGCTCGGCCTCGCTGCTTTCATTACATCAATCGCATCTTCTGTTCTTGGATTGATCGTTGGTGTGTTCATCATCCTGTCAGTAATTGAATTTGCTATCGGTTACACCCACAACGGTTTTGCGTTTCTGCTGCTTGCGCTTCTTGCCAGTCCCATTGGTCTTCCCGCAATTTCAAGCTTCATTCTGAATAGAGTGGATCATATTCTCGGCTTCTTTGAAGGACATCTTTCCTGATACAAAACAACGTTACTGCGGCGGTTTGTGCAAAACACAGATCGCCGCTTTTTTTAATGGAGAATAATATGGCGACTACACGCATTATACCGATGCACATCAACAAAGGGAAAACGATTGCTCAGTGCATGAAAGCACGGTTGGATTATGTCAAAAATCCTGATAAGACTGAAAACGGCGAATTGATTTCCTCCTTTGCCTGTGCTCCGCAAACAGCAGATCAGGAATTTGTTCTTGCCAGAAATCAGTATCTGATGACAAGCGATTGCAAAAAGAAAAACGAAATTATTGCTTATCAGCTTCGTCAATCTTTTGCTCCCGGTGAAGTCACTGCTGAAGAAGCAAATCAAATAGGTTATGAACTTGCCGACCGTCTGCTTCGCGGAGAGTACGCTTTTATCGTTGCAACCCACACGGATTGCAATCACATTCATAATCATATCATCTTTTGCGCAACCTCACTCGACTGCAGTCATAAATTCAGAAATGTGTGGAACTCCAGCCGTCTTGTCGCTGAAATCAGCGATGAGCTATGTCGTGAACATCAACTTTCCGTTATCCACAATCCACAGAACAAAACAATTCCTTACAACGAGTGGGAAGGTGATCGTGCAAAGTTGACCGTCCGCGATTCTCTGCGAATAACCATTGACGCTGCTCTGCGGATGCAGCCGGACGGATTTGATGCACTCATGCAGCTGATGGAAGAAGTGGGATGTCAGATCAAACGCGGCGCACAGATCAGCATTAAACCGCCTGAAGGAAAACGATACATTCGCCTCGATACCCTGGGGCCTGAATATTCTGAAGCGTCTTTGCGGCGGACGCTGGCAGACGAACACGTACACATTCCGAAAATCCCGCGAAGCGATTTCAATGCAAGTCAGGTCAAGCGGCTGGTGGATATTGAAGCAAAACTCCGGGAAGGAAAAGGCAAAGGTTATCAGGTGTGGGCTGAGCGAAACAACATTGATGCAAAAGCCCAGTCGATCATTTATCTGAAAGAGCATAACATTGGGTCAATCAGTGAACTGGAAAATCAAATTCATGTTCTGCGTTCTGAACGCAATGCGCTTCATGCCGCCATCCGGGAAAAGCAAACGCGCATGAAAGAAATCAACCGGCAGCGTCAGGCAATCCGGGATTACGGAAGAACGAAAGAGGTTTACACACAGTTTCGGGAATCGGGCTGGTCTCCGAAATTTTACAATGAGCATAAGGAAGAAATTGAAGCGCACAGGAACGCGCAGAACGTTTATGCCTATGTTGAGGGAAAGATGCCGACACTGAAAGAACTGACAGCGGAATACGATGCTTTGAAGAAAGAGAAAGAATCTGACACGGCAATCCTTGAAGAAATGAAACCGAAGCTTACAGACCTGAATCACATCAAGTATAATTTCGATATATTGGAACGTGACCATATGCCTGATGAGAAATACATCCGTCTGGAAAACTACCAAGAGCGATAATATAGCCCCTGCGTCTGATGCTGAAATAACAACATACAGGCGCAGGGGCTTTTCCTTTTTTTCATTAGCGGAACAATTAAAAGGTCATATGACGCAGGAATACGACACAACCACAGAGCCTTGCTCTGGTTTCAGGGGCTTGGGGGCGAGCCATCCAACAAGCTTTTTGCAAATTCGGGCCGAGTTGCATTGCTTGCTGGTCTACAATATACTCGTCCGGTAAATAGAGTGTCCAAAGCCCTATGCGCTGGTTCATATCTGCTACAATGTGTGGACATATCACGCACAGGAAAAGTTTGATTGGATTAATAACTCATATGTTCGGATTTGCTTTTTTAGTTTCTTCATAAAATTGCTGCAAATGCTTAAAATAACATTATCATTCATCATCGACCTTATTTATTCGGAATGGATGATCCTCTTTTTACGAAGGAGTGAATTATGTGGCAACTATTGATGACAAATTGATCGGTCAAAGGCTTCGAGATGCTCGAAAAAAATGTGGCATGACACAAGCAGAGGTTGCCACTCAGCTTGATATGTCTGATAGCTATTACGCCCGTATCGAGGCGGGAAGGATTCGTGTGAATTTGAATCGACTGTATGATCTTTGCCATTTATATCATATTGATGAGATGACGATTTTGAAATACTGCTGCGAAGAAGCAACGGAGGATATACCAGAAAGTCCTGACCCTGTTCGTCAGAAAATGCACGAGTTAGTGGACAAAGCCACAAATGATGTTTTGAAACCCATGTATGCCGTCTGTTCAGCACTATATCAAGAAATGAAACGTTCTGAATGATTGTGTTTCAAAAATGAATGACAGCAAAAGCAAAATTAATAAGTGTTCGAATTACCATTTTCCATCAGATTTCAAACGACAACCTTATTTTTTGTTTTGATAACATAGCAGAATAGCACGAAAGGAAAAAACATTAACCATCGCGTTGGGCACTCACGTATTCTCAAATAACTTTGAAAATATATCGTCATGCTTTGATAAATACGCATCAAGCTTCCGCAAAGCATTTTGTCGCAGCACGAGCGGCGATATGTTTTCTATAATCAAGGATTGCATCCATTTTATCAGGCGGCCATCCTGGTTTGTGATATCGCCGGAATATGCGCGTATGATTTGGCGAATTACGACACGTTCATCTGCATTTAAGAGGATGAACATTCCTTCGATTGCCTGAATTCTGACTCGGTTGAGCAGAGCAGAATAATCGGTAGAAGGGTCAAAAGGGGATTCTGGGTTTCGCTCAGCGCGATGATTTTTTGCTCCACTACAATAGGCGTTATAATTTGTCAACAACATCATGGCATCCATTCCTATCGCCTTCCTTTCGTTTGCTGTTCAGGTTCCTATTCCCTGAATGTGATTTCATAATAAAGCAAAACAGCCCTTTTGAAAATTGAAGAGTTCAGGCAATTTCCTGGAAAATTTCCCGCATTTGTCAAGCCCCTGGGCCAATGTTCCTTTTGACGCCCTTGACAGAGTTCTGAAGATAACTTATTATTTTTGTCGCCGCGCACACATATGCAGATTGGCGGCAAATATTATTGCATAAACCGCTCCAAAAATATTTTTTTGAAAAAGTGGAAAAAAACGAGGATTTTTTCGTCTTATAAGTGTAGGGCCTTACAAAACTTGCGGAATCGGGCCGAAGGGCCGATGGAGCGGAAGCCAGGAAATTTACCTGAGAGAGCGTTACAGCCCGTAGGGCTGGAATGCGAAAAAATTAGAAGGGAGGCGAAGGATCATGGAGCATGCCGCGGTACCCGGCATGGCCGAGACTCTGGAAGAATGGGTGCATCAATACGCGGGCGAGATCGTGAAAATATGTTTTCTTCAGTTGGCGGACGCAGATTCAGCCCAGGACGCCATGCAGGATACCTTTCTCAAAGCCTGGAAATACCTGCAGAAGCATCCCGGCTTTTGCCCCGATCATGACAAGACGTGGCTGATCCGGATCGCGCTCAATACGTGCAAAGACTATCAAAGATCGCAATGGTTCAAAAAGGTGGATATGCGGAAAAGCCTGGAGGAGCTTCCCATCGCCGCACCCGAAGAAGACCGGACGGCGGTGCTGCTGCTCGGCAAACTGCCCAGGAAGCAGCGCCAGGTCATGATCCTGCACGGACTGCAGGGCATGACCATGGCGGAAACCGGGAAGCTGCTCGGCATCCCGCTTACTTCCGTTCACAGATGCTATAAACAAGGCAAAGCATACCTCATGGCCGCGCTGACGGGAGGTGAGGACGATGACTGACAGGGAATTCAAGGAACGTTTGCAAAAATCGGTGAACAGCACCCTTTCCTGCCTGGAGCCTTCCGCCCGTCAATGCGACCGGATTGTGCAAGAAACATTGGAGGGTAAAAAAGTCATGAAGAAACATATTTCTTTCGCGCTGGTGCTGGCGATCCTGCTGGCCTGCGTCACGGCAGGTGCAGGAGCAGCGACGCTGCTGTGGCGGGATTATGTGCCGCAAATGAAGCAAGAAGAGCATGAACTTGGAGACTACGATGAGTGGCCGGACGCCCAGCGGATTCAGCTGGCGAAAGACATCCTGGCCATGGGCTATCTGGAAGATTCGGAAGATACCAGGATTCTGTCCGACGAAACGGCGACTGAACAGGAAAAAGCGGCGGCCGCCGACCGGCTGATGCTGCAGCTTACCGGGGAGGACGACGTCAGGGAGGTTCACTCCACCCTGATTACTTACGCCATCATGGGGCATGAAGATACATGGACACCCGCACAGCGGGCGTGGTGGAACGGCATCATCACCATGTATGGGGATGACGGAGCGCCTGATACGCTGATTGCTCCAACCGAAGAGGACCTGCCGGAGGAAGAAGCCGTTCGGATTGGCCGGGCCGCCGTGATGGAGGCTTACGGCTTTGACGAAGCCTACATGGACGGGCTTACGCCGGTTACCTATCTGTATGTGACAGATGTGCGGCCGGATTACAGGCGCTGGATCATTCACTTCAAGCAGTACCCGGATGGCGTCGGCAGCTATATGGAAAAAGAATACATCGTCGTTGTGGACGAAAACGGCGAAGTGATTGCCGATCCTGATATTGCTGAACCGAGTATCTATGAAAAGGCGGAAATGCAGCGCGAAAGCAAGGAAGAAGAAAAGCCGCAATATATGACTGTGTTTCGCAAATATTCGGAGCAAAATGGCTTGAATCCTTTCTGGGAGTGGCCCTATACAGAAAAAGCAGCATATTCTACAGAAATCTTTCCGCTCACCAAAGATCTGGAATCGCTGCAATGGGAAGTGGGTGAATCGACGATTTATCGTTATGGGCTTCCCCAAAGCGACGATATGCCGTATGAAGATGCGTTGAACAAGGCATATGAAACGATTGAGGCAGAATACGGGCTTACTTCCGATCAGGCAAAATGCTATTCTAAAATCTATGAAGCCTTTGACATTACAGATGAGAACAACACAAAGTGGAAGTTTGTTCTGATAAACCCCGATGACTGGTACGGTTTGCGCTATCGGGTAATCATCGACTCCAAGACGGGCGACATCATTCTTGCGGAAGAATTCCCATGGATGCCGACCTTTAAGGATGATGAAATTGATTTGAAATATTACTAAAATGACCCGAAATGGAGGGGGCTATGCCCCCTCCTGCTTGGATTAATCATTAACCTGTACACAACCATCAGGGATCGTACCATCGAGCAGTCTCCAGATTTCCGCCTTTGTATCCTTGCCAACGATACCATCTACGGACAGACCATAAAATCGCTGGAAATTCTTAACTGCTGTCAGAGTAGCAGAACCGAAGATACCATCGGCAGTTCCGCAATTGTATTTAAGAAAATTCAGCATGAGCTGAAGGTTCTTAACCCTGGGGCCAGTACTTCCTTTTATCAGATTCTCGGACGAACCGGTACCACCAAGGTACTTGGTATAGCCGAACGTATCCTGATCCGCAGAGGGTCGCGTCGAGGAAAGAAACTCAGCCATCATGTAGCCGGAGTAATTATTGTACTTCACCTTGTACCAGCTGGAGTTGTAGTATTCGGCCTGAACGGCTGTACCATATGGGATTTTGATCACAACATCGTAAGAGGTGCCAGGGCCCTCACGCAGGCGGACAGTTTCGCCCACCGGGCAATTGATATACATGGTGTTATACTCGGCTAAAGCCACGGAAGACATAGCGAAAACAGACACAATGACCAGAGCCAGTGCAACAATGCACTTAATCAAAGACTTCTTCATATTGAAAATTCTCCTTTCGATTTAGGGCGCACGAAATGCATCGAAGTGCTGCCCTTCGTTTTTTGATTTGTTGTTATGATTGTGTTGTCGATTACGTAAACGGGATGCTGAAAGCACATGATTGTGCTGCTGCGTGCTATGTTCCTTGCAGAACGTCCATCCCCCATCTCTTTGAGGGTGGCAGCGGCCAAGCTCGTTTCACAGGATCATCCACGCCCTGATTTAGCCCAATGGAATCATCTTCTTTCTTTCGTTTGCTGCCCTGGGTTTCATTCCCTGAGTGCAATTAAATTATAAGGCAAAACAGCCCTTTTGAAAATTGAAGAGTTCAGGCAATTTCCTGGAAAATTTCCCGCATTTGTCAAGCCCCTGGGCCAATGTTCCTTTTGACGCCCTTGACAGAGTTCTGAAGATAACTTATTATTTTTGTCGCCGCGCACACATATGCAGATTGGCGGCAAATATTATTGCATAAACCGCTCCAAAAATATTTTTTTGAAAAAGTGGAAAAAAACGAGGATTTTTTCGTCTTATAAGTGTAGGGCCTTACAAAACTTGCGGAATCGGGCCGAAGGGCCGATGAAGCGAGCACAAGAGACTTTCCTGGGAGAGCGTTACAGCCCACAGGGCTGGAATGCGAAGAAATTAGAAGGGAGGCGAAGGATCATGGAGCATGCCGCGGTACCCGGCATGGCCGAGACCCTGGAAGAATGGGTGCATTTGTATGCGGGCGAGATATCGAAGCTATGTTTTCTTCAATTGGCGGACGCAGATTCAGCCCAGGACGCCATGCAGGATACCTTCCTCAAAGCTTGGAAATACCTGCAGAAGCATCCCGGCTTTTGCCCCGGCAATGACAAAGCGTGGCTGATCCGGATCGCGCTCAATAC
>CANQKI010000092.1 GCA_947624355.1 uncultured Clostridia bacterium
TGGCAGGGATTGTCTTTGAAATCAGGGACGCGGAAATTGAGTATTTCAATCTTGGCGTCCATCCGATTTTCCGGGAAAGCTATCGCCTCGGTGCAGGAATTCTCACACAAAAGGGGTATTTTATTACCGAACGGTGCATCGGCTGCGGCAAATGCCTGAAAACCTGTCCCCAGCGGTGCATCGAACCGGGAAACCCCTGCCGTATCCGGCAAAACAACTGCCTGCACTGTGGAAACTGCTTTGCGGTTTGCCCGCAAAAGGCGGTAGAAAAGCGGGGATAAAGTGACACAAGCCGAAAGAAGAACATTTCTCATTCAAAGACTGCTGGAGGAACAGCACCGGTATCGGGATTTACAGATTCCCTCCGGTGAAGCGGAGCAGAAAAGCCTCCTGCGCGCCCTGATGAACGTCCGCCCGCCGAAACCCATCGGAAAGGATTTCCTCGCGGTGCAGGACGCGTATCTGCGGGAAGAAACCGTCCGGAAAGGCGTGACGGATATCGCCGGTCTCACGCCTGTGGAGCCGGGTATCTGCCTTTGGCAGGGGGATATTACCACCCTCAAATGCGGCGCCATCGTGAACGCCGCCAACAGCGGTATGACGGGCTGTTATGTCCCCTGTCACGGCTGTATTGACAACGCCATCCACACCTATGCCGGGGTGCAGCTCCGGCTGGCCTGCGCGGAACTGATGGAGAAGCAGGGGCACGAGGAGCCCACCGGACAGGCCAAGCTGACGCCCGCCTATAATCTGCCCTGCGATTATGTGCTGCATACCGTCGGCCCCATCATATACGGCAGCGTGACCGGGAAAGACCGGGAACTGCTGGCCTCCTGTTACCGTTCCTGTCTGGAACTGGCGCAGCAGAACGGAATCGGAAGCGTGGCATTCTGCTGTATTTCCACGGGGGAATTTCACTTTCCGAATGAAGAAGCCGCCAAAATCGCCGTGGATGCGGTGCGGCAATACAAAGGGAACACGAGGGTGATTTTCAATGTCTTCAAGGATGCCGATTACGGAATCTACCGGAAGCTGCTCGGATAACATCGCACGGCTTCGGGAGGCGCTGGACAAAGCGGAGGCCGTGGTGGTGGGCGCGGGGGCGGGGCTGTCCACCTCGGCGGGGTTCACCTATTCGGGGGAACGGTTCGAACGGTATTTTGCCGATTTTGCCCGGAAATACGGCTTTTCGGACATGTATTCCGGGGGATTTTATCCCTTCACCGAACCGGAAGAATTCTGGGCCTATTGGAGCCGGTATATCTTCATCAACCGTTATATGGATGCGCCGAAACCGGTTTATCGGCAGGTATTCGATCTCGTGCGGGAAAAGGATTATTTCGTCATCACCACCAATGTGGATCACTGCTTTCAGAAAGCGGGTGTGGATAAAAAGCGGCTTTTCTACACCCAGGGCGATTACGGCCTGTTTCAGTGCTCGGAACCGTGCCGCCAGGAAACCTTTGATAACGAGAAAACGGTCCGGCAGATGATGGAACAGCAAAAGGATATGCGGGTTCCCTCGGAACTGCTGCCCGTCTGCCCGCACTGCGGCAAGCCCCTGACCATGAACCTCCGTTCGGACGATAGGTTTGTGGAGGACGAAGGCTGGCATCAGGCGGCGGCGCGGTATGAGAATTTTCTGCGGACGCGGGGAAATGAGCGGATCCTGTTTCTGGAACTGGGCGTTGGCTACAATACGCCGGGGATTATCAAGCTGCCGTTCTGGCAAATGACCGCGCAGAATAAGGCGGCGACGTATGCCTGTATCAATTACGGCGAGGCTGTCTGCCCGCCGGAAATCGCCGGGCAGTCCCTCTGTATCAATGAAGATATCGGAACGGTGGTCAGCGCGCTGCGCGGATGACCGGGACGTGCAGCTTTTCCTGAACGTCCGCTTTCCGTCAATGAAAAAAACGCCGGGATATGCCCGACGCTTTTTTGAATCAATCAGATAATTTCCGCCTTAATGATGTTGGTGCTGCCCGAGGTGCCGTTGGGCAGGCCGCCGGTGATGACCAGCCGGTCGCCGGGCTTGAGGTTGTAGTGTTCCTTGGCCAGGCGTTTGGCGTTATAGAAAATGACGTCGGTGGAATCGAACTGCTCCATCAGTTCGGGGGTGACGCCCCAGGAGAGGGCCAGTTTCCGCCAGGTGCGTTCGTTGGTGGTGACGCCCAGGATGTCCACCGGGCCCCGGAAGCGGGACACCATGCGCACCGTGATGCCCGAGCGGGAACACACGGCAATGAGCTTGGCCCCGATATCGATGGACATGGTGGACACGGCGTGGGAAATGGCGTCCACCACGTTATGAATGGCGAATTCGGTGGAAGTGAAACGCTTGCCGTAGGGGATGTGCCGCTCGGTTTCCACGGCGATTTTGGCCATGGTCTGCACGGCCAGGACGGGATATTTGCCCGCTGCTGTTTCGCCGGACAGCATGATGGCGCTGGTGCCGTCGTACACGGCGTTGGCCACGTCGGAAATCTCGGCCCGGGTGGGGCGGGGATTGTTGATCATGGATTCCAGCATTTCGGTGGCGGTGATGACCAGCTTGCCCAGCATCCGGCACTGATCGATCAGCTGCTTTTGCACGGCGGGCAGTTCCTCGAAAGGAATTTCCACCCCCAGGTCGCCCCGGGCCACCATGATGCCGCTGCAGGCGGTGGCAATGTCCTCAATGTTGTCCACGCCCGAGCGGTTTTCGATCTTGGCGATGAGCTCGATATTCTGCCCCCCGTTGGCGTCCAGGAATTCCCGCACGTCCAGCAGGTCCTGCTTGCGGGAAACGAAGGAGCACGCCACGTAATCCACGTCCTGCTCGATGCCGAAGAGCAGGTCTGATTTATCCTGCTCGCTCAGGTATTCGTGGCTGAACAGGCGGCCCGGGAAGCTCATGGACTTGCGGTCGCTCAGGTCGCCGCCATACACGACCTTGCATTTAGCCTCGGTGTCATTGGATTCCAGCACCTCCAGGGCCACCAGGCCGTTGTTGATCAGCACCCGGTCGCCGGGCTTCAATTCCTTGCACAGGCCCTTGTAGCTCACCGACACCCTTTCCTGATTGCCCACGATATCCTCGCAGGTCAGGGTGAAGGGGTCGCCGTCCTTCAGGGTGATTTTGCCGTTTTCGAAAACACCGATGCGGTACTCCGGGCCCTTGGTATCCAGCATAATGGCCAGGGGGATATTCATATCCTCCCGCACCTTTTTGAGAATGTCGATGGAGTGCTGGTGGTATTCGTGGGTGCCGTGGGAGAAATTGAGCCTCGCCACGTTCATGCCCGCCTCGCACATGCCGCGGATGGTTTCCTCGTCGGCGCAGGCCGGGCCGACGGTGCAGATAATCTTTGTCTTTCGCATGGAAACAGCCTCCCCTTGATTTTTTGATTGCGCTGAAAAGAACGAACTTACATTTGGATACGATTCATCTTTCATATCATATCGCAGGTTTCCTCGTTTTGTCAATGCAAAATTGTCAAAATCCATCCAAAAAGCGCCCGGAAAATCAATTCCGAGCGCTTCTTAGAGGGAAATTTATTTGTTTTCTTCCAGCAGTTTGAACAGCTTCCGCTTGACCCTTTGCAGGGCATTGTCGATGGATTTTACGTGGCGGCCCAGCAGTTCCGCGATTTCCTGATAGCTTTTGCCGTCCATGAAGGCGTCCAGTACCTTTTTTTCCAGGTCGGAAAGCAGTTCGTCGATCTGGGCCTGGATGTTGGAAAGCTCCTCCTGGCTGATGTACAGGTCTTCGGGATTGGTGACGCGGCCCTCGATGACGTCCAGCAGCGTGCGGTCCGATTCCTCGTCGTAGAGGGGTTTATTGAGGGAAACGTAGCTGTTGAGGGGCACGTGCTTCTGCCGGGTGGCGGCCTTGATGGCGGTGATGATCTGGCGCTTGACGCACAGCTCCGCAAAGGAACGGAAGGAGGCGAGGCGGGCGGGCTGGAAATCCCGGATGGCCTTGTACAGGCCGATCATGCCCTCCTGCACGATGTCCTCGTGGTCCGCGCCGATGAGGAAATAGCTGCGGGCCTTGGAGCGGACGAAGTTTTTGTACTTGTTGAGCAGGTAAGCCAAGGCCTGGCCGTCGCCCTGCTGGGCGAGGACCACCGCGTCTTCATCGGTCATGGACTGGAAGCGGGCAAACTCCCGCTCTTCGTCCGTCATGAATGCATCATCCAAGGCTTTTTCCTCCAAGCGCAAACCGCGTTATTCCCGGCAGCTCAACGCGGCGTACAGCAGCACGCCCGCCGCCACCGAGGCGTTCAGGGACCCCACGCCGCCCCGCATGGGCAGCGACACCCGGTAATCGCTGTTTTCCAGCACCAGTCGGCTGACCCCGTCGCCCTCCGCCCCGATAATCAGGGCCATGGGGCGGTTGAAATCCACCTTGCGGTAATCCTCGCCCACCATATCGGCGGCATAGAGCCAGACGCCCTGCTTCTTGAGCTGCTCCAGGGTGCGGCCCAGGTTCGTCACCCGGGCCACCTTCACCGTTTCAATGGCTCCGGCGGAGGCCTTCACGGCGGAGGGCGTCAGGCCGGCGGCCCGGCGCTCGGGCACAATCACCCCATGGGCGCCCACGCAGGCGGCCGCGCGGATGACCGCCCCTAAATTCTGCGGGTCGGTCACCCCGTCCAGCACCACCAGGAAGGGCATTTCGTCCTTGGCAGCGGCGTCGGCCAGCATATCTTCCACCTCATAGTAGCGATAAGCGGAGGCAAAAGCCAGCATGCCCTGGTGGTTCCGGGTAATTTCGTCCAGGCGGCTGCGTTCCACCGTCTGCACGGGGATGTGCCGCTCCCTGGCCATGGCCACAATTTCCTTGGCGGAACCCGAAAGCTCGCCCTTGGCCACCAGCAGCTTTTCGATATCCCGCCCCGCCTTCAGGGCCTCCCGGATGGGGTTGCGGCCGGCCAGCAGGTTTTCAGGCACGTCGGGGACGCGGCGATCCTCCTGCCGGGGAGCTGGCTGTTTCGCGGGGGCGGGCTTGCGTTCCCGGGAAACGGGCTTTTCGGCATGCTGTTTTTGGGGTGCGGCGGGGGAGGCGCTGCGGCCGCCCTTGCCGCCCTGGGCAGGCTTGTCCGAAGAACCGGAAGCGCCGCTCTTCTTCTTGTTGTTATGATCACGGTAGCGGCTGCCCTCTTCCTCCCAGGCACGCTGGCTCTCCCGGCGGAGATGTTCCGCCCGGGAAATCTTTTGAGGCTTAACATCCTGATAAAAAGGCATGAAGAACTCCTTTCGGTATTACAGGGAACGGAATTTTTTGCGGACGGCTTCGGCCTGGCCGCAGCTTTTTGCCCCTTCCGGGCACGCGCCGCGGACACAGCCAGGCCCCGCGTTTTCAAACAGCGTGGGGGACACCTGCCGGCACAGCCGCAGCATTTCGGCCCCCAGGGCACGGATTTCCCACTGGGCGCGGCTGCAGCAGCGCAGGGAGAAAAAGTGCAATAGCTCCCGCACGTTCATGGTGAGGGTGATATGGGTTTCGCAGGCGTTGGGCAGCACGAACCGGGCGTCCTCGTTGGCCCCTTCGCCGTTTCCCAGCTTTTCCTGCCAGTTCACGTACCACTTCTGCATCTGCGCCATTTCGTTTTCAAATTCGGCCACGGCTTCCGGCCCCAGGGCCTCGATGCGGGGCGGAATCACGTACCCGAACCCCTTGCCCATGGATACGTACCGCTGGCTCTGCACCGAAAAGCTGGCGATGCGGTGCCGCGTCAATTGGGCCAGCAGTGAGCGGCTGACGCCCTCCACGACGAAGGTGAAGCTGGCGTGCTCCAATACCGAGGTGTGGCCGGAGGCAAGCACCCGGCGCAGAAAATCGCTTTGGTCCGCGCCCGCCACGCGCTCCCGCAGGGCGTCCATGCTCTGGCCCGAATAGCAGGTGCGCGCCGCCAGGGCGCAGGTTCCTTCAGGGTCGGGGGTATGGGTGACGAGGGTCACCTTCAATGCGGTTCTTGGCATTTTCCGGATCCTCCGAATCCATGATTTTTTCGATTTCCAGAAGCCTGTCCATATTGCCGGTGAGAAAGAGGTAGCCCAGCAGCGCTTCCAGCCCGGTGGCCCCGGCGTATTCCCGGTAGGAGGCCGATTTGGGGGCGGCGTGATGGGCGTGGGCGTTGCGGCCCCGGCGGGCGACGTCGGCCTCCTCCGCCGTCAGATGCGGAAAAAGCCGGAGCAGCGCCCGACTCTGCTCCACGGCGCTGACGGCCCGGGCCGCGTCCAGATGCATATCGTGCACCCGGAAATCGCGGCCGGCCAGGCGCGTGCGCACCAGCAGCGCATGCACGCTGTCGCCCACAAAGGCCAGCTCCAGGGGGGAAAGCATCCGGGCCTTTTCGGGCGTCAACCTGGGGGAAAGGGCGGATAAATCGCTCATTTGAGGGCCGTCTTGCTGTAGGCGGAGGGGCTCATGCCCACGATGTTCTTGAAGGTCTTGGAGAAGTGGTAAGGGTCGTTCATGCCCACTTCAATGCCCGCCTGCCGCACGGTGTAACCTTCTTTGAGCAGGGTTTTCGCCCGCTCCATTTTACAGAAGAGCTGGTACGCCTGGGGCGGCATGCCCACCTCCGCCACAAACCGCTTGCGGAAGGTTTCCACCGGCATGCGGGACAGGGCGGCCATTTCGCTGAGGGAAAAGCTGTCCCGGTACTGGGTCTTGCGCATGGCGTCCACCACTTTGGCGATCTCGTGGGACAGCACGGCGTCCATGGCCACGGGCTGGCCGGAATGGGAGGCCAGCATGGCCCAAAGCAGCTGCTGCAATTGGGCGCTGGAGGCGTCCTCCGCCGCCGCGATGCGCACGGCCGCCTGCACGATGTGCTTGGCCAGGTTCAGCTGGCTGGGCAGCGCGCCCTGCTTCATGATCCGGTGGGGCAGCGCGCCCATCCGCTGGAGGAAAGCGCCGCTCAGGGTGCCGCCCACCATCATCCACAGCACCCGGGCCTCCTGCTTCACGTCCAGCACCACGCCGTGGGAACCGGGGGGCAGCATGCAGCAGTCCCCCGCCCGGAGGGAAAAGGAGGAATCCTCGCTGTTCAGGTCCAGCGCGCCGCCCTCCACCGCGAACCACAGCCAGCTTTCGCAGGGGTTCAGGGCCTGGGTGCCGTTTTGCAGCATGGCCGAGCCGGCCGCCGCGATATATACGCCGCTGGCGCTGGCCAGGGCGTCCGGGGTATGAATGCCTTCAATCAGCAGCGCGGGCATTTCCGCCGCGTCGGGTTTATTTTGAAACAATACAGAATCCGCCATGGTTCATCCCTCCGTATCTTTACAGTCCAATCCTATTTTAATTCCCAAATTATACAATGTCAATACCCAAACCAATTATTACAACCCAAAAGTCCGTAAATTTTTTATGAACAGGAGCCCGCGGCGGGGTACTGCCGGCTTTTCCTATAAAAAAATAACAAAATTTTCATTTTTTTGGAACGAAACGGTGTTTTTATTCGTCTATATAGTGTATACTGTAAAAGCTGCGGGAAACCGCGCAAGCGAAGGAGTGAAAAAGTTATGAAGAAAATGCTGGTATGTCTTTTGGCGGCGGCGATTTTGACTGGCCTCTGCTGCCCCGTCCTGGCGGAAACGAAACCGGTGGAAATTTCCTATACCGGCGCGGCCACACTGACCGCCGGGCAGTCGGCGGCCGTGCTCAAAACCGTCATTCATTCCACCCAGGCGGGGGAAATTCTCTTCACCCTGACCGATAAGGTGTCGAACACGGTGGTGTACACCGAAAACCGCGCTGTGGCCGCGGGGCAGACCCTTTCCTGGCGCGTGCCCTATTACGACGGGGGCATGACGGCCTCCAAGCCCGTCAAGCGGGTGCAGGCCGGCTTTGCCATGGACGGCAAGGTGTATACCTACGATTTGTATTATCATCTGGATTCCCCGGGCACCGTGACCATCGAAAAGGCTACCTGGTATCCCAACAACACGGCCTGCAGCTTCGGCCCCAAGTTCCGGGATATCCGCCCGGGCATGACGGACAAATGGTACATGTTCACCCCCATCGACCTGACGAAGCAGGGCCGCCAGACCTTCGAATACGACGCCAGCAACATGTACATCATCGGCGAAGTGTACGTGGATGTGGCGGGGGACTCCGTCACCGTTACCTATCATAACTTTTATGAAGAAGCGGGCGGCAACACCGAGACCCTGTCCGAGTTCCTCACCTTCTTCCCTGACCTTGCCAGCGTGAAGAACGTGGAGCCCGAAACCATGGGCGACCTGGGCTTTGCCTTCGGCCAGCCCATCAGCATCCAGAACGATCTGAATGGCGATACCAACGTGCTCATGTTCATCCGCAACCGGGTCACCTATGCGGATTACGTGAACAGCACCCACAAGCTGACCCGCTTCTGGCCCAATCATCCCGACCATAAGGCCCTGTGCGAGCAGATGATGGCCATCATGGACTGACGGCCTCCGGGCGGCGGGTATGCGGATTCTGGAATATACGGTCCGGCCCGGGGAAGCCGGGCGGACGGTGCGGGCCGTGGCGCTGAAGGGGATGAAACTGTCCCGCGGCGGGTTCAGCAGCCTGAAATTCCAAAACGCCGTTTTTCTGGACGGCGCGCCCGTCCATGCCGACGTGCGGGTGGCGGCGGGGCAGGTGCTCAGCGTGCATTTGACCGATGCGGGGCAGACGATGACCCCGTATGCCATGCCTCTTTCGATCCCCTATGCGGACGACGATCTGTTCATCCTCGATAAGCCTGCCCCGCTGCCCACCCTCTGTTCCGCCCGGCAGACGGGGCCAACCTTGGAAAACGCCCTGTACGCCTTTCTCGGCTGCCCGGAGGATTACGTGTTCCGTCCGGTAAACCGGCTGGACAAGGGCACCAGCGGCCTTCTGGCAGTTGCCCGGAACGCCCATATGCAGCAACTTTTGCAAAAGCTGCTGCATACGCCGGATTTTGTCCGGGAATATCTGGCGGTGTGCGAGGGACGGCCCGAAAAGGACGCGGGCGTCATCGACCTGCCCATCGCAAAAGCGGGGGACGGAATCCGGCGCATTGTCCGTCCGGACGGGCTGCAAAGCCGCACCCATTATCAAATCATCGAAGAAGGAAAAAACGGCCGCTGCCTGATGCGCCTGCGTCTGGAAACGGGGCGCACCCATCAGATCCGGGTGCATCTGGCGGCGATGGGCTGCCCCGTGACGGGGGATTACCTTTACGGTCATGCGGAGCCCGCCCTGCCTGGGCGTTTTGCCCTTCATTCCTGCCTTTTGCGGCTGCGGCACCCTCTGACCGGGGAAACGGTCCAAGTGAAATCTCCCCTGCCGGAGGCGCTTTCCGCCCTTTTGCGGGACGAACAAACATAAACATGGCAAAATTGGCGAAAAACAGGATAAATTGCACGGTTGCATTTTGTCGGTTTCTGCGTTATGGTATAAAGCGGGCCGCAGAGGAATAAGGCCCCGAAAGGAACTGGAACCATGAGCCGCGGAAACCAGCAGGACTTTACGCAGGGCCCCATTGCCAGGGGCCTGATTTCGTTTGCCATGCCCTTTCTGCTTTCCAATATCCTGCAGGCGCTGTACGGCGCGGTGGATATGTGGGTGGTGGGTAATTATTCGTCGGCGGACGCCGCCGTGCGCACGGCTATATTGTCCGGCGTCAACATCGGCAGCCAGATCACGAATCTGGTGGCTATGGCTGTCAGCGGCCTGACGGTGTCGGGCACGGTGATGGTGGGCCAGTACATCGGCGCGCGAAAGCCCAAGGACGCCTCCGAAACGGTGGGCACCATGTTTTCTCTTCTCGGCATTGCGGGGGTGGTGATGACCGTCGTCATGATCGCCCTGTCCGGGCCCATCCTGCGATTGCTGGATACACCGCCCGAATCCTTCGCCTATGCCCAGGAATACCTGAATATCTGCCTGGCAGGCACGTTGTTCATTTTCGGTTATAACGCCGTGTCCTCCATTCAGCGGGGTATGGGCGATTCCGTCCGCCCCCTGATTTTCGTCAGCGTGGCGTGCCTGGTCAATATCGTGCTGGACCTTTTGCTGGTGCGGGGCCGGGGCATGGGCGCGGCGGGTGCGGCCTGGGCCACGGTGGTGGCGCAGGCGGTGAGCCTGATTCTGTCGGCGATATACCTGTCCCGCTCCCGGTTCATTTTCGATTTCAAGCCCAATTCCTTCCGCATTTCGGGGGAAAAGACCCGGATGATGGTGAAGCTGGGCATTCCGTCCTCCGTGCAGAGCATCATTGTGAATATTTCCTTCCTGGTAATGACGGCGCTGGTGAACGGCATCGGGGGCTATGTGGCCTCCGCCGCCGTGGGCGTGGCGGGCAAGTTCAATTCCTTCGCCATCCTGCCCGCCGTGGCCATGTCCTCCTCCGTCAGCGCCTATGCCGCCCAGAATATCGGCGCGGGGCTGTATGACCGGGCAAAGAAAGGCATGGGAGTGGGCATGGTGATGGCCATGTTCATCGGCGTCTGCGTGTTTACCCTGGTGCAATTGTTCCCGGGGGAAATCATCGGCTTTTTCGACCAGAACCCGGATACCGTTCAGAACGGCATTCAGTACATGCGCACGTTCTCCTTTGATTATCTCCTGGTGCCTGCCCAGTTCTGCTTCAACGGCCTCATCATGGGGGCGGGGCACACGTTCTTCACCCTGCTTTCGGGCTCCCTGTCTTCGCTGCTTCTGCGCATCCCTGTGGCCGTGCTGATGGGCAGCGTGTTCGGCTGGGGCCTGAGCGGCGTGGGCCTGGCCGGCCCCGCGGCCACCCTCAGCGGCGTGGCGCTCAGCTTCTGGTTCATTTTGACGGGCCGCTGGCTCCGGGATCAGACGGGCATCCGCCGGGAAGAGGATGCCGCCGCCAAGGACTGAACCGCCCGAAATTCT
>CANQKI010000093.1 GCA_947624355.1 uncultured Clostridia bacterium
TACCACACAGCCGGTCAACCTTCTATTCTTTTTCCTCCCTTTCTTGCCCGTTGTCCTATATGTATTGTAATCCAACACAAAAAAACGCGACGTACGCCCGGTCCACCCTTGACGGATCGGGCCTTTCTTTGTTATAATGTACTTTGCTATTAATGTAGCGTTTGATTTTTTATGGAGGGATACCTATGAATTTTCAGGGAAAAGCTGTGCTGGTTTTTTTGGAGGAGGATAATATTGCCCGCGCTTATTTTCGCGTACGCCCTTTGATGACGGATGAAGGCGCTGTTTCGTCCGAAGCGCTTGCCGCTTTTCCGGATGGCGGCTATCTGCGCATCGTGCCTGATAAAAACGAACAGCATACTTTCAAGGAACGTATGCGTTCCATGTGCGGCCTGTGCATTATGGACCTGCGCCATATGGCGCCCGAAGCCAACAAAATCCGCACCAACAAGAACTATTCCCCCAGCCGGGGCGAAACCAATCAATTCATTGTCTATTCTGATGCGGTTCGCGTTCTGCCGGACGATCTGCTGTACCAGGTTGTTTCCCAGGAGGACGTTCAGAACGCCGTAACGCCCCGCGTCTATATCCGCAGCGGCGCAAATATCCAGGGGCCTTTCAATCGGGAAACGTCCCAGCCAGTGGGCGAAGCCGCTCAGCTGCCTCCGGACAGCAATGAAATTCACTCCCTGCAGTATAATGGCCAGGAGCTGCTTTTCTACTGGCCCCGTATTGAACTGCCGCCGCAGGTTCAGGATGCCCCTGTCGAAATTGCCGTGGAAGCGCCGGCTCCCATCAATGCCTACGAACAGATTCAGGAATTGAACGCCGCGTTGCCCGAAAGCGCCAACCGCCTGCATGAACAGGCCGCCGTTTCCGTTGACTTTTCTCCGGAGCAGGCACAAAAGCCCTTGGTGGGCACGCGTTTTTATCAGATGCGGCAGCCGATGTCTCCCTATCGCCGGGCTCACAATTCTTTGGTTGAAACCGTGGATCAACAGCGCAATCCATCCCGGTATGAAACCCGCTATGAAGCGCCCGGCGCCGTGCTGCCCCGCAGCGCTGAGCTTCGGGACGTGCAGAACCCCGTGGACGCTTTCAAACGCGCCTTGGCCAATGTGTGCCAGACGCCCGAAATGCAGCAGCAGGCCGTGACGCTGATGCTGGCGCAGGCCAGCGTCCGCAGCGCGCTGGCAAAATCCCTGTCCGATGAAAAAAAGGATCTGACCATCGCGGCCATGCACAGCCAGCTTCAGGAACTGGAAGCCGAGCGGCTCATGACCCTCATGCAGCTGGACGACGCGAAAAAGAACCTGGACGCCTTCAAAGAGGAAACGCTCCGATCGGCCTCCAAAGCTGAACAAGCAAAGCTGGATGAGCTTAAGGCGCTTCAGCAAAAAGCCCGGGAGGCTGTGGACGCTGCCAACGCTTCCCTGGCGCCCATTGAAGAAAAGCGCAAAGAAGCGGCGGAAGCCCTGGAAAAAGCGGGCAGCAGCGCCCTTGTGGCCGCCGCCGGGGTTTATACGCCCAAGGCTGCACTGATCGAACGAATGGAAAAATCCCTGCAGGCCGCCGGGTTCAGCGTGGAAAACGGCGACGCCCTTGCCATGCTGACGGCCTACGCTCTCTCCCCTGACGGTCTTCTGTTTATCGCGGACACGACGGCAGACGCCCACAGCGCATTGCTGGCCTTTGCCGCCGCACTCGGCGCGCCGTACTATGACGCAGGTAATCCCGAAGCCGAATTTACGGTGCTGCCCGGCGGAAACAGCCCCGTATTCGTGGCCGCTTTTGGCAATAAAGCGGGCATAACGATGGCGGAAGCGCGGTGCGCCGATCTGAGCGCCATGCCCTGGATTGCCCAGTCTGCGCGCCTGGTTCAACGTCCCCGCGCCGCCCTGACCTTCCATGCTTCGCAGGAGGCCGTTCCCCGTCCACTGCCCGGCTTCCCCGCCGTCAGCAAGGATTCCCTTCCGGCCGAACTGCTCAAAGAAAGCGAAGTATCGCCCGACGCCCTCGCCGTGCTGACCGCAGTTCGCAAGGAACTGGCTTCTCTCGGCAAGCCTCTGCCCCTTGCCCTGGCCGGGATGATGCACCGCTTTATCTCCGCCACCCAGAATGATTTCACGGGCGGCGTGGCCGAGGCCATTGACCGGGCCGTCAGCATTTTCGCTGTGCCCCACATGCGGCTTTTCGACGTTTCCGCCGATGAGATTTCTTCGCTGCTGGCCGCCATGCCACGCTCACTTGCCGCGATGAAGTAAAATGCATTACGAGATGATTTCCAGCCTGCAGAACCCGCAGGTGAAAATTTGGCGTACGCTGACGAAAAGCCGGGCCGCAAGAAAGAAATTCGGCCTGTTTCTCGCAGAAGGCGAACATATGACCGCCGAAGCCATCCAGGAAAAAAAGGCGACCGCCCTGATCGTCAATCAGGCGCTTGCGGATAAATACGAGCCCCTCATCGCCGCCTCGGATTGCTCTTCTGTGTATTTGGTAAACGACGCCATCACGGAGGCCCTGAGCGACGCCAAAACGCCCCAGGGTATCGCAGCCCTGTGCGAATATCCCGAGGACCGCGTCTGTCCCGTCGGCAACCGGCTGGTAGCGCTGGAAGGGGTGCAGGATCCCGGCAATGTGGGAACGATTCTCCGGTCCATGGACGCGTCCGGGTTTCAAAGTCTTTTGGTGGATGCAAAAACGGCCGATCCTTATGGGCCCAAAGCCCTCCGCGCCTCCATGGGCAGCGTTTTCAGAATCCCGGTGATTCAATGCGTGGACATTGTCACCATGATGGATACCCTGAAGGTGGTGGACTTCGCCATTGTGGCGGGAGATTTAAAGGGCGATCCGCTGTTTGCAAGGCCCGCGCTTGGAAAAAAGGTTTGCCTGCTGATCGGCAATGAGGGCGCCGGGCTGTCCCCGGAAATTCTGGAAAAAGCAACCCAGCGCGTCAAAATCCCCATGATCGGCAAAGCGGAATCCCTGAACGCCGCCGTCGCCGCCAGCATTCTCATGTACGATGCGCTTCGGGAACGGTCCGTGAAAGAATCCGGACACATCATAACGGTTGAAGACGTTTAACAGATTTCTGATACTATGTGGGAGGTGATCCTCCGTGACGAAAGAAAATTATCTCCTGATTGAAAAATATATGCTTTCCTGCATCTCTGACAGCGCCCACGACAAGGAACATATTTATCGTGTGCTGTACCGGGCGCTTGATATTGCGGCACATGAAGAGGCAGTGGATTATGACGTGCTGATCAGCGCATGTATGCTCCATGACATCGGAAGAAAGGAAGAGTTTGAAAATTCTTCCCTCGATCACGCGGAGGTAGGGGCAGAAAAGGCCGGAAATTTCCTGATCAGCCATGGATTTGACCAGTCGTTTGTGAAGAAAGTGTCCCATTGTATTCTCTGTCACCGCTTCAGAAACGGCAATATTCCGCAGACATTGGAAGAGAAAATACTGTTTGACGCGGACAAACTGGACGTTTCCGGCCCTGTGGGGATCGCCCGGACGCTGATCTATCAAGGAGAAATGGAAGAACCGCTGTATCGGCTGAACAAAAATGGCGGGATTTCAAGCGGAGAAAGGGACGAAGAACCTTCTTTTTTCAAAGAATACAAATGCAAACTGGAAAACATATATGACAGGTTTTTTACCAGGCGAGGCGCTGAACTGGCAGCGCAATACCGGAAGGATGCGGCTGCATTTTATGAAAGCCTGTTCTGGCAGGTATCTTCTGCCTATGAGGCAGGGAAAACGGAACTGGAGAAACATTTGAACCCACCGATTTAAGGGGCAAAGGTACCGCGAAATACGGAAAACCTCTGTGCTATGGTAAACGGACAATGAAGCAGTCACAAAACGGAACGGGCATTTGAACCCGTTCCGCCTTTTTTACAGATAGATTTTGATTTTTTCACCGTCAGACGATTCCACATCCAGGAGCGGAAGCCCATGAAGGCACTCTTTTCCCTTTCGCAGCGCAGTCATCAGGACACAGACCTGCTCATAGGATAACTTCGGCTCCCCCGCCTCGTTTTTCATAATGCGGAATTTTACCGCCAGATAGGCCGTGGTGCGGTTGAAAATCACAGGGGTTGGCAATGCCAGGGTGAAATGGCGCTGCTTTTCCCCGATGCCGCTCATACTGATCTTCATTTTACTCTACCCAGATTTCCACATGATCGCCATCGGAATCCATTTCAACCAGCTTTCCCATCACGCCGCATTCCACAAGGCGGAAAATCTGCTCAAAGTCGATTTTCTGAAGCGTACCCTGATTCATGCTGATTCCGAAATCGCCTGCGCCCATTTCAAGGCCCAGCTTAATGAGCATCACGGGCAGATTGATCCGCACCCTGTCGCCATCCGAAGAATCGATTACGACTTTCAGCAGCATCTGTTCCACAGGCTTGCGGTTTTCATTGGGCACCAGCTGCGCGGCCGGTTCCTGCTCGCCTGAAAGAAGATAATCCACTGTCACGCCCAGGGCCTTGCTTAATTCGGGCAGCAGCGCAATGTCCGGGCAGGACTGGTCGTTTTCCCATTTGCTGACCGCCTGAGGCGATACCATCATGCGTTCGGCCAGATCATCCTGGGTCAGGTTCCGCTGTTTGCGAAGGAAAGCAATCCTTTTTCCGAGAGTCATTTGTTCCATAGGGCAGTCCTCCTCGTTTTTGATGGCTTAATCTTACCATCCGGGCCCGCACGAATGAAGCGATTAACAGTTGACGTGCATCAACCATCCGTTGTGTTTTAAATCAACCGCTCGTTGATTTCGGGGAAATATTGATATTTCCTGCATTCCGTCGTATAATAAACGGGTAAAATATCTTGGAGGCGGATTATGCTGAACATTGAGGACTACGCGGGAAAGCGCGTGCACATGGTGGGCATCGGCGGCAGCAGCATGAGCGGCCTGGCCGAAATGCTGTTAAAAGAAGGATATATTGTAACGGGTTCAGACAATGCCAATTCCCATGCAGTGGAGCGGCTGCGGGATATGGGGATTCCTGTATCTGTCGGCCACGATGCGAAAAACGTGCAGGGCGTCGATTTGCTGGTCTTTTCGGCTGCTATTCATCCGGAAAATGTAGAAAGAGCGGAAGCAAGGCGGCTCGGTATTCCGGAAATGGAGCGTTCTACTTTGCTGGGCCAGCTGATGCGGGGGCACAAGGAAGCCGTATGCATCAGCGGCACCCACGGCAAGACCACAGTTTCTTCCATGATCGCCGAAACGCTGCTGGAATGCGGCCTCGACCCTACCGTGTCCATCGGCGGGCGGCTGGACGCCTTGGGCGGCGGCTCCCGGGTCGGGAAAAAAGACGTGTTCGTGGCCGAAGCCTGCGAATTTCACGGCAGTTTTCTGGAAATGCACCCCACTGTGGCCATCGTGCTTAATATTCAGGAGGATCACCTGGATTATTATAAGGATATCGAGCATATTGAAGCTGCCTTCGGGAATTTTCTTTCCCTGCTGCCGGAACGCGGCGTAGCCTTGGGCTGGGGTGAAGATGCGCGGATCCTGCGACAGTTTTCCAAACTGAAATGCGAAAAACGCACCTTCGGCATGACGGACGCGTGCGATTATTATCCCGGCAATCTTACCTATAACGATACAGGCTGCCCCCGGTACGACGTGATGTTCCGGGGCGAAAAGCTGTGCCGTGTAGAGCTCCGGGTCGCCGGAGAATTTAACGTGATTAACGCCCTGGCGGCCTTCTCGGCGGCCCATATTCTGGGCATCGCGCCGGAGGATATTGCAGCGTCCCTTTCCCGCTTTGCGGGCGTGCACCGCCGGTTTGAATTCACAGGACTCATTGACAATGTAAAAATGTATCACGATTACGGTCACAACCCCGTAGAAATGCGGGCGGCCCTCGGTGTGGCCCATATGCAGCACCCCAACCATCTTTGGGCCGTGATGCAGCCCCATACCTACAGCCGCGTCAAAAGCCTTTTCAACGACTACCTGACCTGCACCGAAATTGCCGATTACACCCTGGTGACGGATATTTACGCCGCCCGGGAAACCGATCCCGGCGACATCAATTCGGATATGGTGGTGGATGGCATGCGCCGCCGCGGAATCGACGCGGTGCACACGCCCACCTTCGACGATACCGAAAAATACCTTCGCGCCCACTGGCAGCCCGGCGACCTGGTGCTCACCATGGGCTGCGGCAACATTAACCTGCTCAACGAACAGATGCAGCTGCACGGTGATACCCGAAAATAACAAAAGCATGCGAGGTTTCCCATGGCCATTCAATCCATTGTCCGGTGTGAAAACTATGATCAGGAGACGCTGGACGCCGCCGTCACCCGGCACTTTGAAACACTGAACGTAAAAGAACTGCTGCACCCCGGCATCCGGGTGCTCATTAAACCCAACCTGATCGCCCCCAAAAAGCCCGAAGCCGCCGCCACCACCCATCCCAACCTGATTCGCGCCGCGGCAAATTGGCTGCGGCAAAGCGGCGTGGAAAACATCGTACTGGCCGACAGCCCGGGCGGGCTCTACACCGCGCCCGTGCTGGATCATCTCTATACCGTGGTGGGTTATCAGCCGCTTTCCGACGTGCTGACCCTCAACCGGGACGTGAGCTTCCAATCGGTTTCCTGCCCGGAGGGTTACGTCAACCGTTCTTTCAACCTGATTTCTCCCCTGCCCCAAGCCGATCTTATCATCGATATGCCCAAATTGAAGACCCATGCCATGACTCGCCTTTCGGCCGGCATCAAAAACATGTTCGGCAGCATTCCGGGGCTTCAAAAACCCGAAATGCACTACAGGCATCCGGATATCGAGGATTTTTCCCTGATGCTGTGCGAGCTCTGCCGCCTGACAGCCCCAACAGTCACCCTCATGGATGCCATTGACTGCATGGAAGGCGACGGACCCACGGGTGGAAATCCCCGTCATCTTGGCCTGACCCTGGCCAGCCGGGACGTATTCAGTCAGGATTGGTTCGCCGCCACCCTTTGCGGCATGAATCCGGAAGACGTGGCAATGCTTCGCATTGCAAAAGAAAAGGGCTGGCTGCAGCCGGACGAAATCATTCAGGTGGGCGATGAACCCGTATTTGCCGATCCTCCGTTCGTTCTGCCCAAGACGTCCAGCATCGATTTTACCGGCTCCCTGCCTGCCTTCCTGCGTAAACCCGCCCGGGCAGTCATGGGCAAGGTTTTAAAACCTTTTCCAAAGCTGAACAAAGATCGGTGCGTGGGCTGCGGCAAATGCGCCGAAAGCTGCCCGGCACATATCATCAGAATCGAAAATCATAAGGCCGTATTTACAAAAAAGGGCTGCATTTCCTGCTTCTGCTGCCAGGAGATGTGCCCCATGAAGGCCATTTCGGTCAAACGTCATATTTGATTTGGGGTAGCGTTTCAGGCAATTCGTCAGACAGGAAAATCGGCCCATTCAAAAGGCCGGGAGAAGGAAGCCCTTCCCGCCGGCCTTTTGATTTTCAAACATTCCGGATATTCCGGAGCAGCGCAGCAATTACAGGATATACTTTGCCTTCCGTTCGGCGCGATGGGTCATTTCTTCGCGCTTTTTCGCGTACTTTTCGCTCTCATTCCCCAGGACAGCATAGGACGCAATCTTGCTTTCTTCCACGCCGGGCTGATTGAAGGCGTCGATGTTGAGCAGCTCGCCCGCATAGGCGGTGGTAAGCTCCAGGAAGTAAATGAGCTGGCCGATGGTCTGGGCGTTGACCACGGGCAGGGTAATGGTCTGGCTCATGCGGCCTGCCTTGTATAGGGCGTATTCGGTGCCCTGGCGTTCCGCCTCAATGAGCTGGTTCAGGGTCTTGCCGCCAAGGAAGGCCACATCCTTGAATTCGTCGCAGCCATGAGGAATTTCGGTGGTGCAGCGGAACGAACCAACCTTCATGAGGGTAACCACCTTGTCATAGGGGCCTTCGGTGTAAAGCTGCAGCTGGCTATGCTGATCAGTAACGCCCAGGGCTTTTGTGGGGGTCTGGCCTACGTTGCAGGGCTGGCCGTCCCGGGTCACATTCTTGCCCAGGGATTCGGCCCAGAGCTGGCAAAACCAGTCGGCCATATATTTCAGGCTGTCGGCATACGGCATGACCACCTGGACATTCCGGCCCATTTCCTGCATACAGATATACTGGAGCACGGCTTCAAGAAGCGCCGGATTCTGCCACACATCGTCGCTCTTGCAGCGATTATCCATGCATTTGGCCCCGCTGAGCATCCCCCGGATATCGATGCCGCAGACGGCGGCGGGCAGCAGGCCCACGGGCGACAGTTCGCTGAACCGCCCGCCCACGGAAGCGGGAATGTAGAACAGCTTGAAGCCTTCCTGGTGCGCCAGGCGGATCAGGTTGCCCTTTTCATGGTCTGTTGTGGCAATGATGTGCTTCTGCCAGCCTTCGCCCACTTTTTCCTTGAGGGCAGTGGACAAAATCAGGTACTGGCTCATGGTTTCGGCGGTGGCGCCGGACTTGGTGATAATATTGAAACAGGTCTTTTGAACGTCAATCACGTCAAAGAGAGCGGCCATGCGCTCCGGGTCGATATTATCCTCCACATAAAAGCGGGGGCCGGGGCGCTTGCCATCCGGAAGTTCATTGTAATGCAGGTGATTGAGGGCCTGCTGGATGGCGATGGGGCCCAGCGCGCTGCCACCGATGCCAAGCACCACAAAGGCCTCGAAATCCCGGCGCACATCCGCCGCCGTTTTTTCGATGTCGGCCACGATTTCTTCCTGGTTGTAGGGCAGCTCGGTCCAGCCCAGCCAGCCGGTGCCGCGGTTCTCTGTCACGGCCTGGTAGGCCTTGGCGGCAGCATCCTTCATTTTATCCACACAACAGGAGCAAATGCCTTTATCGCCCAACGCGTCGGCCATCATATGGTTCACGTCCAGCTCGATCTGCGGCGCCATGCATTCCTTGCACTGATGATCCATGAAAAACATCCTCCCTTTTGATAGCATAGATTCCCAACTGCCCACAGTATAGCACAAATCCTGCCAAAACGCCACAGAAATTTCATGTTTGAAACGGAAGAAAAAATACGAATCTTGACATCCCGGAAAAAAGCGCGTATAGTATAGCATAGACAGAATACAATCAACAGATAAACGGAGGATGGCTATGACGATCAGGGATATGGTAAAGGTGCTGAACGCCTCAATTCTGCGGGGGGAAGACCGGTTGGATACGCCGGTATCCACAGCCTGCTGCTCCGATCTGATGAGCGACGTGCTGGCCTTCGTCAACGAAAAAACGGTGCTCATTACCGGGCTTACGAACCCGCATGTGGTGCGTACTTCCGAAATGCTGGACCTCAAATGCCTGGTGTTTGCCCGGGGCAAGATTCCAACGGATGATATCCTTGACCAGGCGGAAGAACGGGGCCTGGTGGTTATCGCCACCAAACAGACGGCATTTACCGCCTGCGGCCTGCTTTACGAAGCTGGTCTTCGCGGCGTGCCCATTGAATGGCCGGAAGGAGAAAAAGAATGAGCAGCTTCATCCACACGGTGTATCCCGTGGAGGCTGCCGATTATACCCGGGCGGGCGAAGCCTCCGCCGATATTAAGCGAAAGCTCAAACAGCTGGGCCTGAGCAGCATGGTGCTGCGCAGGGTGGCTGTGGCTTCCTATGAAGTGGAACTGAATTTGGTGATTCACTCCATGGGAGGCGAATTGATTCTGGACGTGGACGAAAACGGCGTCCGTCTGACCAGCCAGGATGTGGGCCCCGGTATTCCGGATATCGAGCTGGCCATGCGGGAGGGCTATTCCACCGCAAACGAGGACGCCCGGGCACTGGGCTTCGGCGCAGGTATGGGCCTTCCCAACATGAAGCGAAACGCCGATGAATTCGAGATTGAAAGCGAAGTGGGCAAGGGCACGCGGATCAGTATGCGCTTTGCCCTCTCGCCCTGAGAAAGCGGGCGAATTATGGACCAGGCAAGATGCTATCATTCCGTGCGGCTGGACAAAAACCGCTGTAAGGGATGCACCAATTGTTTGAAGCACTGCCCCACGGAAGCCATCCGCGTGCGCGGCGGCCGTGCGCATATCATTGACGAGCGCTGCATCGACTGCGGCGAATGCATCCGCATTTGTGATTATCACGCCAAAGTAGCCGTGACAGACGATATTTCGGTGATTCGCGGCTATCCCCACGCCATCGCCCTGCCCGCACCCTCCCTGTACGGGCAGTTCAAAAACCTGAAATCCGTCGGCCCTATTCTGGACGCCCTCAAGGCCATTGGCTTTGAAGAGGTTTTTGAAGTGGCCGTTGGGGCCGATGTGGTGACCCGCGCCATCCAGCAAAAGCTCCGGGAACCCATGCTGCCAAAGCCGCTGATTTCCTCGGCCTGCCCGGCGGTGACGCGGCTGATTCAGGTGCGTTTTCCTGACCTTATCCCCCACATCGTGGACGTGCGGCAACCTATGGAAGTAGCCGCCATGATCGCCAAGCAGGAATTCTGTCGCAAACACGACTGCCCGCCCGAGGACGTGGGCGTATTCTTCATCACTCCCTGTCCCGCCAAAATGACGGCCATCCGCAGCCCCATCGGCCAGGAGAAATCCGCTGTGGACGGCGCCATTTCCATGGTGGATATATACGGCATGCTGCGCGCCCATATCGGCAAAGTGCAATTAACGCCCACGAATACCTCCGCCACGCCTTATGGCGTTCTTTGGGCGTCCAGCAGTGGCGAAGCCAACGCCGTTTGCCCCGAAAATTCCCTGGCGGTGGACGGCATCCAGAATGTCATCCGGGTATTGGAGGAAATCGAAAACAACAAGCTGAACGACCTCGTTTTCTTCGAGGGCGCGGCCTGCCAGGG
>CANQKI010000094.1 GCA_947624355.1 uncultured Clostridia bacterium
CAGGGGCTGCGCTTCGCTATCCGCGAAGGCGGCCACACGGTCGGCGCCGGCGCTGTGGTGCGTATCGCTGAATAATCCCTGAACAATGCGCCCCGCCGAGAGCAATTTCGGCGGGGCCTTTCTTTTGAATTGAAGCATGTCAATTTCGGGCAAAAAACTGCCCGTTTATGTAAAAAGACGGATGATGTGAACGAACATGAATGCGTGCGGCAAGGAGAGGACGATATGGACTTTACGAAAACCACCCTCGGGATCGAGTTTGGCTCCACCCGCATCAAGGCGGTGCTGCTGGATGAAAACAACGTGCCCGCGGCCCAGGGCAGCCATGAATGGGAAAACCGCCTGGTCAACGGCGTGTGGACCTATACCATGGACGACATTCATGCCGGCCTTCAGGCCTGCTTTGCGGATCTCAAGCGGGACGTGCAGCAGCGCTTCGGCCAGCCGCTGACCACGGTGGGCGCCATGGGCGTATCGGGCATGATGCACGGCTACCTGCCCTTTGACAAGGACGGCCGGCCCCTGTGCGAATTCCGCACCTGGCGCAATACCATGACAGGGGAGGCCGCGGAAAAGCTGACCAACCTGCTGGATTTCAATATTCCCCAGCGCTGGAGCATTGCGCATCTGTATCAGGCCATGCTGAATGGGGAGGAACACCTTGCCCGCCTGCACCACATCAACACCCTGGCCGGCTATATCCACGAGCGGCTGACAGGGGCGTGCTGTGTGGGCACGGGTGAGGCCTCGGGCATTTTCCCCATTGACAGCAACACCCTGGATTACAACCGGGCCATGATGGACAAGTTCGACGGGCTCATTGCCGAAACGGGCTATGCCTGGCGGCTGCGGGACGTGCTGCCCAAGGCGGTCAGCGCGGGGGAATGCGCGGGCACGCTGACAGAGGAAGGGGCGCTGCTCCTGGATCCCACGGGCGAATTCAAACCCGGCGTGCCCTTCTGCCCTGCCGAGGGCGACGCGGGCACCGGCATGACGGCCACCAATTCCGTCCGTCCCCGCACGGGCAACGTCTCCGCCGGCACCAGCGATTTTGCCATGGTGGTGGTGGAAAAAATGCCCAAGGTGCACCGGGAAATCGATATGGTCACCACTCCGGACGGCAATCCCGTCGCCATGGTGCACTGCAATAACTGCACTTCGGACATCAACGCGTGGGTCAGTCTGCTGTGCGAATTTGCCCGGCTGATGGGGAAGGACGTGGAAAAGGGCGCGGCCTATACCGCCCTTTTCCAGAAAGCCATGGAAGGCGAAAAGGACGGCGGCGGCCTGATGGCCTTCAATTACCTTTCCGGGGAGGGCGTGACCGATCTGGACGAGGGCCGGCCCCTCTTTGTGCGCCGTCCCGACGCGGCCATGGATTTGGCGACCTTCATGCGGACGCATATCATGTCCGCCCTGGCGACCCTGAAAATCGGCATGGACATCCTGACCAAGGAAGAAAAGGTGCGTATCGACAGGCTGTATGCCCACGGCGGCTTCTTCAAAACGCCCGAAGTGGGCCAGACCATGCTTTCCGCCGCCGTCAAGACTCCCGTGTCCGTCATGGAAACGGCGGGGGAGGGCGGCCCTTACGGCATGGCGCTGCTGGCGGGGTATATGCTGAACCGGCATGTCGGCGAGAGCCTGCCTGATTACCTGGACCGCGCCGTGTTCGGCTCCGCCCGGTCGGTCACCCTCATGGCCGGTGAGGCGGATATCGCGGGCTTTGACGCCTTTACCGAGCGCTACAAGGCCGCGCTGGCCGTGGAAAAGGCGGCTATTGCCGCCGTGAAGGGAGCGTAATGTTATGCTGGAAGCACTGAAAAAAGAAGTGCTGGAGGCCAACCTCCTTCTGCCCAAGTATGGCCTCATTACCTTTACCTGGGGCAATGTTTCCGGCATCGACCGGGAAAAGGGGCTGGTGGTCATCAAACCCTCGGGCGTGCCCTATGACTGCATGACGGAGGACGACATGGTGGTGGTGGACCTGGACGGAAAGGTGATGGAAGGCAAATGGAAGCCCTCTTCCGATACTCCCACCCATGTGGAACTCTACAAGGCGTTCCCGGCCCTGGGTGGCATTGTGCACACCCATTCTCGCTGGGCCACTACCTTTGCCCAGGCCGGCCGCTGCGTGCCCGCTATGGGTACCACCCAGGGCGACTATTTCTACGGCGATATCCCCTGCACCCGGCCCATGACGGATGCGGAAATCGGCGGCGAATATGAAAAAGAGACCGGAAAGGTGATTATCGAAACCTTCGCCCATACCGATCCCGCCCAGATTCCCGCCGTGCTGGTCTACAGTCACGGCCCCTTTGCCTGGGGCAAGGACGCCATGGAGGCTGTTCATAACGCCGTGGTGCTGGAGGAAGTGGCGTTCATGGACTGGCACGCCATGATGATCAATCCCGATCAGGGCCGCATGCAGCAGTCCCTCCTGGACCGGCACTATCTGCGCAAGCACGGCAAGAACGCTTATTACGGGCAGGGGAAGTAAAGGATGCGGGGCTTCTTGGGGGCCTCTTCGGCCCCCAAACCCCTGAACCAGGGGGATGATCCCCCTGGACCCGCGGCTGCGGAACAGAGTTGATATTTACTTTAAACAGTGTGCCGCTGTTGCTTTCGGATATCGTGATAAGACGCCAGGGCAGCACGAAAGCCAGAAAACCCCTCGGGGCGTGAGCAAGCTCCCACCCGAGGGATTTTTTCTGTCTTTCTCCGGAGGGCAAGCCCTCCGGGCGGCGGCCTATGGCCGCCCTGCCCCGGCGTGGGGATAACGACAAAGTATCTTGTCGCGTGCAAAGCATCGTTGAGAAGCGTAACTTGTTTCCTGTTACGCTCGCAAACCGTTTCGCTGATTCCGATACAAGCGGCGATAAAGAAACGTGCCGCGTACTCAAACGCAACAGCGGCATACAGTTTGATTTACAAGTTCAACCCTGTTCCGCAAATGTGGGGTCCAGGGGGATCATCCCCCTGGCGGGTGGGTCCGGGAGGCGCGGAGCCTCCCGGGGGCCCCTGGTGGGGCTTGGGGCAAAGCCCAAGGGAAACACCCTGGCGGGAGCTTGGGGGGCCGAGCAGGTCACCGGGTGTCCCACCGGAGCCTTCCTCACGGCGTGACGGTGACGCTGTTCCCCTGGGCCACCAAATGGGTGACGGGGCGGACGGAAGCGGCCAGGGCGTCAAAATCCATGGACGCGGCGTCCGGAATGTTGGCGGCCGGGGCCTGGTATTCGATGATTTCTACGCGGTTCTTTTCAAATCGGCCGATGACCACCAGAAATTCGTCGGAAATTTCCAGGGCGTCCAGGTCGGCGGTGAGGAGGGGCGCGGCGTCGGTGAAATAAAGGACGTCGCCGCGCTTGACAAAGGTAAAGATTTCGTTGCCCGTGGTTTCGCCGTTCAGGGTTTCGGTAATCTCGATGCGGCCTTCTGAAAAATCGGCGGCGGTATCGTATACGTACGCCCGGTCGATGCTGCCACCGCCCAGGGTGGTATCGTCGCCCAGGTAAGAATCGCTTCTTGGGGTATCGCTTTCGGGGGTTGGGGAGGCCTCGGCCTCTTCCGAGGCCAGGGCGGCCTGCACGTCCTGGGCGGACACGGAGTAAGTGTAATCCCCCGACTGCCGCCAGGTAAAGCGGTAGCACCCGCCCTCCGGGGAAACGTTCATGGTTTCAGCGTCCGCCGTCATTTTGTCCAGCAGCGACCCGGGGATGGTATAGGAAATATTGCCGGTACCCGCGTCGGCGATTTTCTGCAGCTGGTCGTCATAAGGGGCCAGCATGGCCCGGGCGGCCCTGGCGGCGGCGCCCTGGGCCTCCACCTGAGGCACATCCAGGGGCGGGAGTGTTTCAGTGGCCTCCGGGGCGGGAGCGGACGATGCGCAGCCGCACAGCGCAGTTGCGCACAGCACCAGAAGCAGGATAAGCAGCTTTTGTTTCATGATGCGTCTCCCTGAGCGTTTGTCGCCGTGCACGCATACGCGCCCGGCGACCCGGCCGACCGCCCTTTGGGCCGGTCGCCTAAACGATTATACTACATCCGGGCCCGCAACACAAGCAAAGCCCTTCGACAGCGTTCGCCCTTTCAATTGTAAATTTTGCCCGAAAAAAGGGGCCGCGCTTGACGGAAAAAGGCCGCTGCTGATATAATAAGAAGCGCGGGCGGCATATGAGGGGAGCTTTTGCCGCCCCGGAAAAATTTTTCGGTTTTTTTGCTTGAATATGCAAGAAATGGGAAGGGTAAATCGTTGTATGAGTGACCGGCCGAAAGGGCGCGGCGCGCCGCAGCGGATAGGGGAGGAGTACTTCGAGGAACTGTACACCCAATACGCCGACGACGTGCTGCGCATGAGCTATTTTTATCTGGGCGACCGTCAGCAGGCCGAGGATGTGACCCAGGATGTGTTTGTCCGCCTGTTTACGGCGACGCCCGTGCTGGAGCCGGGCAAGGAAAAGGGCTGGCTGCTCAAGGTGGCCCTGAACCGGTGCCGGGATATCTGGCGGAACGCCTGGATGCGCCGGGTGGTGCTGGGCAGCCCGGCCATGGAGCTGACGCCCGCCCCCGGGGATCTGGACGACAGGATGGAACGCCGGGAAATGCTTTCCGCCATCCACCGTCTGCCCGCCGATTTCCGGGACGTGATTCTGCTCCATTATTACCAGGGCTACGGCATATCCGAAATCGCCGAAATGCTGAACATTCCGGAGGGCACCATTTCCAGCCGCCTTTCCCGGGGCAGAAAAAAGCTGGAAGAAATTCTGAAAGAGAGTGGGATCAGTCTATGAATGTGGAGGATCGGCTCAGGCAGCTGCCTCAGATGGCCGAGGAGCTGGATCTGGAAGCGACCGAAGCGCTGAAACGCAAAATCATGCAGCGCATCCGGGAATATGAAGAAAAGCGCGCAAGGCGGCGGCGGATGATCCCCGCAATCTGCTGCGCGGCCGCTGCCGTGGTGTTCCTGGTGGGCGGCGTGTTTGCCATCCCCGCCCTGCGGGCGCCCACGGGTCCCGCGCCCACGGACGCCCCGCTCATGACCGCTATCGCCGCGGGCGATTCCCTGCCCATGGGGGAAAAGCTGGCCCTTGACCTGCCCCAGGGCAGCATCACCATCTCCAATTCCGCCAACCCCTCTTACCGCAGCATCTGGGCCGGGCAGAACGGCGGCAACTTCCCTCTGGTTGGGGTGGAAGGCCGCTATTACCGTCTGCTCACCAACCCCACCGCCATATCCTCTGAATTCCTGGGCAGCGCCCTGGGCACGGTGGATCAATACACCAGCGAGCCCGCCCTGGCCGGCCGCAGCGGCATTTGTTCCAACGTGGTGCAGGCGGGGGAAACGGTGTACGCCGTGCGAGGCATGAACGGCGCCCTGGCCGCCGCCAATGTGGACGGCACTTTGCGGGTGTTCCAGCGGGTGTCCTTTGGGGGCAGCGCGTTGGTTGGCGGCGAGAGCCTGGCCGACACATTGCAGGCGGGCAGCGTGACCGCGCTGGAGCTGTCCGGCGTGGGAGCAATCAAGGACGCGGCGGAGGCCAAGCGCCTCGTCAATATCCTGCTGGAAAACGCCGAGTATCAGAAAGCGAGCAGCGGCGAAAGCAACCAGTCCCTTCTGATTCAGATGAGCTCCGGGTTGACGCTTCAAATGGCGGTGAACGGCGAAAAGCTCATGGCCTGCGGCACCTGGGCCTGCCCCGAATTCTTCGACGCGTTCCAGGAAGCGCTGCAATAAAAAACAATCATCGCGAAAAGGACGGCGGCGATCCGGCGGTTCCAAAGCAATTACCAAAACAGAAAGACGATGCGGCATCTGCCACACCGTCTTTCTATTGCCAGCATGTCAATTTGTTTTTGCAGGCGGATAAACGGGATATTCCGTTCATGGATGGATTTTGTTTCTGATCCGCAGGCAGGCCTCCGTGTGCATGATCCAATGCCTTGAAAACGGCATCTGAATCAATCCACGGATATCTTTTCCACACCAATATTCCACCAGCCATGCCGCGTTTTCATCGCTGCTGACGACCTGCAATGCTTTTAAACGTTCTTTTCTTCCTTCCGGTATTTTTGTTTTTAACCGGTCGAAGGAGAGACCTGAGAGAATCGTTTCCGTGCTTTCCTTTACTTCCGCGATGTATGCATACAGTTCTTCCAGGTCGAGCTGCTTTGAAAAATCGGATATCTGGTATTTTACCAGTTCATTCCCCGTGGTGATGATGGGCGAACGGATACGCTGCTGATAGCCGCCTGCGAAAAACACCTGCTCGGTTCCGTCAATCAGGGTATGTGCGACGATGTCCTCGATGCGGAAAATATGCCACAGGGAATAAGCAATCGTTTTGCAATGGTAACCTTTGGCGTTGACAAAAGGAATTGCGTTAAAATCCTCTCGGGTTAAATCGGCCCGGAAGGAAAACAGAACCCGCATCAGCTCATTCCGCAGCGCAAACAGGGTACGGATGCCTTCCGCATAAGTATCCTTCTTTTTGATTTGCACCTGCATTACCTGATTTTGTTCCGACCATGCTTTGTTCATATTGTTTTCCTCTATTAATGATGTGATTCAGAACTTTCGGATTCACGCGCTGTGGGTCATCATCTGCCAGACCTTGCGCACAATGACGACCATGCCGTAGCACAGCAGCGCGCCTACCACCCCGGCAGCCTCCGCCCCGAACACCGTCACAATGGCGGAAGAGAAAAGCATGGCCAAAGGGCTGGGCGCCCCGCCGGGGGCGACGGCGCTCATGGCCACGGTATAGATGATTTCGCAGGCAACAAACCCCACCAGAATCATGCCGAAGGGCAGCATAATCAACGCGGGCCGCTCGATTTTAAACCACAGAATCAGCTGGAGGGCAAAAGCGTAAATGACCACGATAAGGGCGGTGTTGATCCTGCCGCCGGACAGCGTGCCCGCAACCAGCATGAACACCCCGGGCGCCACCGTGTACAGCAGCGCAATGATCAGAGCGGCCAGCCTGGGGTGCCAATCGGCAAATTCACGCATCGTGATTTCCTCTCTTTTGTATCGCTGCACTCAGTATACCGAAGCCCCCGAAAAAACGCAACAATCATTTAAAATTCTTCGCGAGATTTTAAGGGTCAGGGGCGGTAGGATTCAGGCCGATCCGTTTCGCCCAGCAAATAGTCGATGCTCACTTTGTAAAAGCGGGAAAGCTCGATGAGCACGCGGGAAGGCAGGTCGTTTTCCCCGGTTTCATATTTGGAATAGCCTGTCTGCGACATGTGCAGAATTTTTGCCAGGTCCGATTGCGTGAGATCGTGATCCTCCCGCAGTTCGCGAATGCGGCGATATACCATTTCCACCACCTCAAAAGCATTTTACGGAACCTGAAATAGAGTATTGACTTTTAACCTGAAACAGATTAGAATGAAACGGGAAATCCAGAAATTGCCTGACAGGGTTGCAATAAGAAGAAGGGGTAAGTGTCATGAAAAAGAGAGTGATTGTTCTTTGGCTGGCGCTGCTGATGATGTGGCCCGCGTATCCGGGAAGCGTACCGGCGGCGAATGCATCGGATGCCGTCGAAACGCCGACGGAAACACCAGCAGTGACGACCGATATGCCGGATATTCCGGCGGAAACACCGGAAGCGGTGACGGAAACGGCGACCGACACGCCGGAAGCACCAATGGACACGCCGGAAGTGCCGACCGACACACCGGAAGCACCGACGGACACGCCGGAAGTGCCGACCGACACACCGGAGATCCCGACAGACACGCCGGAAGCGGCGACGGACACGCCGGAAGCGGCGACGGACACGCCGGAATCACCAATGGAAACGCCGGAAGCGGCGACCGAAACACCGGAAGCGCCGACAGAAACGCCGGTACCGGAAGAAAACCACCGGCACCAGGCGTCCTGCGCCGCGCCAAATATCTGCGTGCAATGCGGGGAACCGTGCGCCGTGGCGGAAAAAGATTTGCTGCACAGCGGCGAAAAGGCGTTTGCTGCGAATACTGTCTATCACTGGTACGTCTGGACGTGCTGCGGCGGTACGGCATATGACGAAAACGGAGACGTGTCTTTGGAAATTCATAGGTACAGCTGCACCGCGCCTGATGCCTGCGCGGTATGCGGCTTTGCGGGTTATTTGGCAGGAGGAGACCCTGTTGAGCACGACTGGAGTGATTGGCAATCGGATGAAAACAGCCATTGGCGGGTTTGCCTTCGCTGCGGCGAAAAAACGGAAACAACCCCGCACAGCGCCGCCTGCGACCGGCCTTCGGTCTGTGTGGAGTGCGGCGCGTCGGGAAAAATGGCATACACCATCGACCATATTTATGATATGACCCAGTGGCAATCGGACGAAAATGCCCATTGGCGGGAATGCACCCGCTGCGGGGAAAAAACCAATTTGTTTCTTCATTGGGCTGCCTGCGATCAGACTTCGGTTTGTGCGGAATGCGGCGCGGCGGGCCACATGTCCTACCTTGCGGGCCATACCTATGATGAGAACATCTGGTTTTCCGATGAAACGGCGCATTGGCATGAATGCACCCGCTGCGGGCAGAAAACCAGCCCGGCCCTTCATTGGGCTGCCTGTGCAAATCCCGATATCTGCGCGGTTTGCGGTGCTGCGGGCACAATGGCTTATCTCCAGGAACATACGTATGAATCACTGGTTTGCCAATCAGACGAAAGAAATCACTGGTATGTTTGCTCCCGGTGTGGGGAACAGGTGCTTGAAAAGAGAGCGCATTATGCCAGCTGCGACCAGCCTGAAATCTGCGTGGAATGCGGAGCAACAGGGATTATGAATAGCGTTTCCCATTATAATCAGACGGTTATTATCCGGTTGGACGGGGATTATCATCTGGTTCGCAATGTGTGCACCCGTTGCGGTGCAGAAGAAGATTATAAAATATGGCATCATGTCCGCTGCGATAATCCTACAGTGTGCGTGGACTGCGGTGAAACGGGGATTTTTTCCAACGGGATTTCGCATGAATATCAATATGAATACGTTGCGGAGCTTTCGGACGCCAGCCAGCATTGCAGGAGAGAAGTGTGTACCCGCTGCGGAAAAATCAATGAGTATCGCAGTTCGCACTATGCGCACTGCGACGCCCCAACCACCTGTACAGAATGTGGAATGACAGATATCTTAGCTTCTCATGTTTCCCATGATTACAATTATTCATCCGAGGATTGGCAGGCTAACGAAATTTATCATTGGCGGGTGTGTGCCCGGTGCGGCGAGGTGATTCAAAAAGATAAACACACGGCCCATTGCGACCATCCGGACACCTGTGCGGCTTGCGGTACCAAGGGCGTCATGAGCTGGATCTATCATGATTACAGCAATCACTCCGGTTGGCAGACGGACGAGACATATCATTGGTACAATTGCAACCGTTGCGGAGAAATGGCGAAAGGTAAGCATTGGCGGTATTGCGCGTCGGTTATCTGCTCGGAATGCGGAACAGCAGGCCGAATGGACTATATCGAACATGAAAAGAATGTCTTTTCGGATGAAAATTATCATTGGTTGATTTGCCAACTTTGCGGAGAAGAAGACGAAAAGGAGGCCCATTGGGCGTATTGCGACGCGCCATCGGTCTGTGCGACCTGCGGTTCCGGCAACATTGCCGGAATCCGACACGATCATGATGAAGACGCGCTTCGCTGGGATGAAACTGGACATTGGTGGTATTGCGCCCGGTGCGGCAAAACGGAGGCGGACCGGGAAGGACACCAATTTGACGCCGAGGGAACCTGCACGGTTTGCGGCTATGTCAGGATACCTGCCGAACCGACGGAAACGCCCTTTGTTTCAACGGAAGTGCCTGTTAAACCGACGGAAACGCCCGCCGCTCCGACGGAAATGCCCGTTGAACCGACGGCGACGCCTGCGCCCATAACGACGCCGCCCCATGAGCACCAATGGACTGAAAGTAAAAGAATGCCTGCGGACTGCACCCAGGAGGGAATGATTGTCTATGAATGCCTGGGCTGCGGAGAAATCCGGAATGAGCGGATTTCCCCCTTGGGCCACGCGTTCGGGCAGGCGGTATCCGACGGCAAGGGAAACCACGCGGAGGTCTGCGTCCGCTGCGGCCGTGAAGAGACGCGAAGCTGCGTGCCGGAGGAAACGCGGGTGAACAGCCTGAAAGCTTATCGATGCCCGGTGTGTGGGTATACGGTCAGCGCCGCGGCCCGCCTTGAGCTGTCGCCTGCAACGGAAATTTCCGGGGCTTCTGCGGCCCCGCCCTCCGACGCGGAAGGCGCGCCGGGCATCGCGTTTACTGCGTATGACGTGACGGGCATGCTGCCCCAGGATTTCGGCGCGGGCAGCGGCTTCCTGATCGTATTTGCAGATTTGGATGCAGACGCCGCACTGCCATATGCCGTGAAAATCATGCTTCCATGGCCGCGGGATACGGCAGGCCTGAAGCTGGTGCTGGTGCGCGAAAACGGCGAGACCTCCGAAATTGCCTATGAAATGACAGACGGTACGCTGCGTTTCGAAACGGAGGAAGGCGGCCTGTTCGTATTTATTCCCGCCTGAATTGCAAAATAAATCCATTCGGGAGGCTTCGTCCCTGTAAGTTTGTCAAACAAATAGGACAGTAAAGTAATTCCGGAGGAAAGAACGAGGGGATAACCAGCCAAGCGGTCTGGAGGGGAGGGAGTTGGCGTAGTATTGGTGAGCAGCGAGCTGCTCACCAAAGTCGGCGAGGGAGAAGAAACG
>CANQKI010000095.1 GCA_947624355.1 uncultured Clostridia bacterium
ATAAAGAAAACGATGGAAGCTTTTCTTTGTGTGCAAAAAGAAGGAAAAAATGTCGGCAGTGCCGACGATAAAAAAATGAAGGAGTGAGCGTCATGCTGCAAAAAGATCAGATACTTCCCATTGGCAGTGTTGTAACAGTGCGGTTCTCAGACGATGATGGCAAAGAGACCGTTGCATTAATTGTCGGCCATTTGACGCTTCAGAAGGATCGGAAATGCTTCTTCGATTATGTATGCGTCGAGTATCCGACCGGCGTGGAAGATGGCTTGTTTTACATAAACGAGCTTGACATTGTCAAAATTCTATATCGAGCAACAGACACGGGACAGCTTCATGAAAAATGGATGGATCGGAAGTATGCGGAATATCAGGCATACTACCGACAATACCATCCGGATTTGCGGCCAAGCATCGACGATGTTCGAGCAAAGACGAAAAACGCGGGGGCTATCTCGCGCCATATGCGGAAAATACGCTTCACATTACGGTGTGTTTGTGCCATAGGATTTGTGATTGGCGCCGTGTTGACAGCAGTACTGACGAAAAGTTGGGTGGCTGTGACCGGCGCCATTCTGTTTTTCCTTGCGGGATTGCTATTCGGCGCATGAAGAAGCGCCGCCTTTCGGCGGCGCAGAATCTAAGCCTTGCTCATGTTTTCAAACTTTAACTGCTTTTTCAGGAATGCAAGTTTTTCGGGGGTTACTCCGCGAGAACGATGTGCGGCGATGGCTGGTTCAAGCGCCGCATATTTCTTCTTCAAGGAAGAAACCGTAGACGCCGGAGCATCGAACAGTTCAGCGATTTGCGGGAGCGTTAAACCTTCTTCCATATAGAGGTGAACAAACCTCTCTGCATCGAGGCGCGCCAGTAACTTCTGCCTATGACTGCGCTTGATGCCCTTTTGTGAACGAAAAAGAACGACAGAGCTTACGGATGTGCTCAGCGCTTCGGCGATTTGTTTGTCATCCCAGTGGTTATCGATAAAAAGCGTGCGGACAACATTTTCGTCTAGACGATCTAAAACGGGTACGCGTGTCAGCCGGTTCTCCTTCATCATGTCACGGACGAATGTTTTCCCTAAATGGTAGGTTTTGATAATCTGGGGAACCTGCATTTTTCGAAGCATAATCGCAAGCCAGTCTGACGAAAAGGTTTCCACGCCCGGTTCTGCGGGGGGAATCACGCCGTACATTTCCGCCGCCTGCGCTAAGGTATGATCCTTTAATAGCTCGTACAGAACAGCCGGCTCGACTGCGTCAAGCAGCTTATCAATCAGGTCTATAAAAGAATAATCGCGAACCTGCTCTTTAATTTCGTCTGCAAGAGGATGGTCAGCGTTCGCAAATTTCTGACGAAGTTGTCTGGCTTGATACTGCGTGCATCCGAGCAGTTTTGCGATTTGATTGAGTTTGAAGCCATAGCCCACATGGAGCTTATGAAAGTATTCGATTGAAATATCATGGAAAGGATCCCTGCGTTGGTCGTAGGAAATATGATAGCGTTTTCGCAGCTTCCTGAGATATTCATACGAGCAGTTATATTTCCGGGCAATTTCCCGATCGGAAAGTCTGTCTTCAACATAAAGTGTGTACAACACTTCCGGGGTAAGCTGTTTTGACAGGGATTGTTTTTTCTCAAGTCCGTATGTGCCAATCAAATTTTTGATGAGGGTAGGGCTGCAGCCGGACTCTCTTGCAATCCTGTCAATCGGCTCACTGATCAGCTTTTCCGCAAGCCATGTTTTTGTCACCAACAATCGAATCGGGAAAGACGATTTATCTTCTTTATAGCAGCTTGCGTAAAATGCGGCGAGTTCATCTTCGTTAACATTCAGCTCGGACGCCATAGCGGATACGGTCATGCCGTCCGAGGCCATTGCTTTGATTTTCTCTTTTGAAAAAGAAGCGTTCGTCTTCATATCAGTCAGTCTCCTTTCCCTTTTTCAAGGGGACAAGACAATTATACACTATTTATTTACAGAAATCAAGTTGTTTTTCAAAAATGCTGATTATAAATAGTAAAATGATAATCTATATCGCATCTTCGGATTTGAACATGGTATAAAGCGCAACGGGCGAATGAAAAAACCACATTCGCAGAAGAAAAACAAAAAAACAAAAAAACTTTCGCTATACCTCTTGACAAATCCAAAATCATGGAGTATTATTACGCGAAAAGTGGAACAGACCACTTTCGTATCGTTGAAATGCGGTTTTGCGAAATTGATTGGCTTGACAGGCCCGCGAGGATGTGAAATCACAGTGGAACGGTATCCATAAAATCTAAGGAGATGAACAGATGACCATTACCAAAGTTACCGTCAATGTGCTCGCAAACAGGCAGAGACTTCGCGGCGTTGCCAGCGTTGTATTTGACGATTGCCTCAAGGTTCGGGATATTCTCATTCTGCCGAAGGAAAACAACGGCAGCCTGTACATTGCGATGCCGAACAAGAAGATTGCCGACAACCACTTCATTTCGCTGGCATACCCGGTGAATGCGGAATTCCGTGATGTGATTGAAAAGGCAGTTCTCGCTGAATATCAGAAGCAGCTCGAACAGGGCGCAGCCGAATCCGCATCTTCGACGTCGAACATGGAGGACGATGTGTGAGGAGAGATACTTTGATAAGTTCTCTTGAATAATCCGGCGGCCAACATTCGCTAAAACAAAAACCGAATAATCAAATTGATATGTTACAGACGAAGTGAGATTACATTGATATCAACATTTCCGTCTGTATTTTTTTGTCCTTTGACGGGATAGAGGGAAGGTGAAGAAAGTCATCTGTTTTTGAAAACAAGCAATTCCTAAAATGACGAGGTGTGAAAATGAAAGTAATGACCGGTATTTTTGTGTTTATGATTTTCGCCTGTATTGGCAGCTTTATCGGAGTTTGCTATGACAGGATACCAAGGGGCGAAAAGATATGGAAGGGGCGTTCGCATTGTGATGCCTGCGGTCGAACACTTGGCGTATTGGAACTGATTCCCTTGATCAGTTTTCTTTGCCTCAGAGGTCGGTGCCGCAAATGTAAAGGGAAGATATCGATTACAAGTACTTTGATCGAAATCTCCACGGCAGTGATTGGTACCCTTACGGTAATTGTCAATGGTCTGACGGTGCAGGGAATTGTATTCGGTTTTGCATCTTGCATTCTTTTCGAAATCGCGCTCCTTGACCAAAAGACAATGGAAATTTCGGATCTGTCGTGCCTCCTCATCGCCGTTTGCGGCGTGATTCTGATGGTCGTAAATGGGAGCTATATATCGTCACTTATCGGCATGGTCTGTGTCAGTCTGCCGTTCCTGGCTCTCACGCTGCTTGGCGGTATGGGGATGGGTGACGTTAAGCTTATGTGTGCGGTTGGTATTCTACTTGGGTGGCAGCAAACACTTCTTGCCGCTTTTTTCGGTATCGTTATCGGAAGCGCAGCGGCTTTGATTTTAAAAACAAACAACAAGAGAGGCTGGAAAAGCGAGATTCCATTCGGCCCGTATCTGTGCGTCGGCACATATCTGTCGATGCTGATCGGCCCACAATGTATCGCCATGTATCTGTCTCTACTTTAATAGGATAAGGAGAATATCAATATATGAATAAAACTACGAAACTTTCGTCCCGCAAGGGCTTTACGCTCGTTGAACTGCTCGTCGTTATCGGCATCCTGGCCGTGCTGGCTGCGATTGCGATTCCTTCCGTTGCCGGCTTGATTGAAAAGGGCAATGTGTCTACGGATACGCAGAACGCCAATGAAATGACTAACGCCATTGAGCGTTGGGTTGGTGAATACGAAGTGTACATCGCTGAAGTCAACGCCGGAACGGTCGACAACGACGATCCCGTTGCAGGACGTGTAAGCAACACAATTAAAACAGTTGATTCGTCTTTTGACGGCTCCAGTCGTGATACTGTTAAAAAGTTTGAAAAGGGCGTGGACGGTACCGCCGAGAGTACGAGTGTAGGCAGCGTTGACTACCGTACCAAATATCCGACCTCGGAGGCAATGGTCAAGGCAGTCATTCAAAATTACACCAAAATCAAGGGCGAGAGCTTTGAGCCGAAGCAGAAGACGATGTCGTTCTTCTATTGTCCCAGCCTCGGCGCCGTGATTTTTGCGGACAGCGACGCTACTATCAGCGATTTGAATGCACAGTTCAAGAACGGTATCGATGCTAAGGGAAATGCACTTTCCGACGCAACCGTCTGGATCAACCTGACTACGGACGCGGCCAACGACAAGGTTCCGTCCGCCTAATTCTGCCGAACCCGTGCATCTATACAGAACCGCAACATAAGTTTGAAGGCCCGGTGCGGGAGAGTTATCTATATTATTCCTTCCGCACCGCCGCCTTGTTTTAGGGAGAAGTCTATATGAAACACAGCAAAGGTTTTACGCTGATTGAATTGCTGGCAGTGCTCGGTATTATTGCTCTTTTGAGTACGGTGTCCGTGCCGGTTCTGAAGCGTGTAGACACACAGAGAAAAAACAAAGAGGATAACGCGCTGATCCTCATCTACAATCAAGCGATGGAAAGCTACCGTTTCAACGATTACAGCACGCTGTCCAATGTTGCTAACAAGAGAGTTACCTTTGAAGAAAACGGCAGAGTCAAAATCAATGCGGAGCTGAATATGTCGAGTGCCGAAATTGCTTCGCTTGCCAATTCCGGCAAGGGGATCTATCCACAGACGAAGGAAGAATGTCTTGCGATGATTAAACTGTATACCGGCTCGGACAATGCCGTAGAAATACCGGCAAAGGGCGAAAGCTACGATTTCTACTATGACAAGACGTCCGGAACGGTATCGGTGCTTCGGGAAAGCGATATTCCGGTAGGCAGGCGGTCGCAGTATATTGCTTTATCGGGAGGGGTGACATGAAAAATCGAAAGCAGGGTGCGGTGCTGATCGAAGTTCTCGTGGCGCTTTTCATCACGGCCATCGTTTTTATCGGCGTATATACTACCATAACTGTATCACTGGTCAACACAAGATACCTTCAGCAGGCGCGGGAAACTTCAAGTTATGCATCGCAGATTGCAGAAGCATTTAAGGCAAGCGCTGACTGTGAGGAGTACTCCTGTTTTGATTATATCAAAACAAAGTATGGAAGAGTTGCCTCTGAGACTGAACTGAACCTGGATGATGTTCGGGCGCAGCTGAATCTTATGAAGACAAACGGAAGCGATGTAGTCGACTTCTTTGATCTTATCGATACAGATAAGCTCACCGAATATAAGGTGCAGCTGTTCCTGATTGCGCCCAATGCGGTTTATCTGAACGAAAACAGCCTCGGAACGCCATTCGGCAGTGGTGTGTACTCTCCGAACGAAAACCTGATGACCTTCGAACTGCGTGTACAGCGCAACTCAAAAGACTGGGGCGGAACCGGATACAGCATCTATAAGGAGCGTCAGCCGGCAGTCGTCAGCTATATTTTTCAAGTGAATCGAGGTGCGCCGTGATGAGAAGAGAAAAAGGTATGACATTGATTGAATTACTTATCGCTATGGGAATTTCGGTACTGATCATGGCGGCAACCTTTGTTATCGTAAGTTTTTCCGCATCGACCTATGACAGCACGACGACTATGGTGAGAGAGAATAACAGCACCTTCGACGCAGTCAACGTCATCAATCGGTATATCCGGACCTCTTATGTCTGCGCACTGTCCGCAGATGGCAAGAGCATTTTCGTCACGGTGGACGACGAAGCCTTCGGCGGCGCTGTCGGACAAAAGCATACGATTATGATCGCTTATGACGAAAATGACAAGACGCTTTATATTGACAGACTCGACAGCGGAGCCAAAGCGGTCATTTCGGATAAGGTTTCCCGGATGGACTGGGTGATTACGGCTAATGGGGTGAAATATACCGCTTATGAGACGGACTCCGGTGGAAGCGAAAGAAAATTGTTTTCCGGCTATGCGTACAAAAGGGGACGGTGAAAATGAAAAGAAACAAAGGCTATGTTCTTGTTTATTCGCTTATTGCAATGATGCTTGCTTGTGCGCTGGTGCTCAGTACGGTTACCATTGTCCTGTATTACGGAAACAACATAAACCGAACGATTGGCGGAAACGGAGCGCAGTGTGCAGCGGACTCCGGGGTGGAAGCATTTGAAAACTATCTGAACGCCTACTACATTGACAAGGGAAATATCAAAACCGGCACGCGGGATATGTGGGCGACCGCCTATGATATTGTGGATGAAATCGTCCCCATAACAGGTGAGGGACAGAATCCCAAAGCGCTTCTCGCCCTGCAGGGATATTTGAATTACAACTACATCATCTCGGCAGGCGGAGGAACGAAAGCGCTGTCCGCCAATGAAAACCTCAGCGGTTCGTATAAGGTCTTTATAGCCACGGACAAAAAAGGCGATATACGGACTAAAGGGCATATTACGCTTCTCAGCGTGGGCGAATTTATCTATCAAAGCAAAAGCTATTATAAGTTTATAACCGTCGAAGTGTTACTTGAACCGGTTTTTGAGTACGGCATGATCACGGGAATTACTCTTCGCACGGTGGGATATTATGAAACCATTCAAGGAGGAACCAGTTTATGGGGGAATGTATCGTGGTAGCCGATTTTGGTCTCGGACGGACTAAAATCGGAGCATACCGAAAAACAAACGGGAAATATGAGCTGTTCAGCGGTTCTATTTTCGACACGCCTGAGGGAGGTCTCGGTGAGCCTGAAACCCTTCAAACCTTTTCGCTTGCACTTGAAAAGCTGGCCGTTAAAGGCGGACAGCTCTACGCTCTTTTTCCTCGGGACGAAAAGAATGTGGTCTGCGGCGAAGCCAATTATCCGATGGGCTCCGGAAAAGAGATTGAAAGAATCATCAAAAATAATCTCTCGTCCTTTATTCCGGAGGAAGAGGATCAGTTCCACTATGATTGGAGGTTGCTTGAAGCGTATTCTTCCGGGCAGGGAAGATTTCAGGTCGCTGCTATTCGCAGCAGTTACATGGATATGCTTCACGAGATGGCGGAACGCAAACATTTGAAGCTGCGGTACGCGGATCTGAACGAAAATGCAGTCGAGAATCTTGCAAAGCTCCTGTGCCGTAACTCGAAGTACGGAATTTCGTCCACAGGGGACGCGACTGCAGTCGTCGAGGTCGGACATAAATCTGCGAAGATCGTTGTTGTGACAAAGGATAGGCTCATTCAGAATGAAACAGTCTCACACAATCTTTACCGTTTGGACAAGATTCTTGCCGGTAATATGGGTGATATGGAGAATGATCCCGGAGTGTCGCCTGAGCTTCTCAAGATGAATCCATCCTATGTGAACAAGGTCAGCCAGTATCAAAGCTTTCTCGGGGCGCTTTCAACAGAGGTCATTCGCGTGATCAAGCAGTCGATCAGCGGTGAAAACCGCTATCACCTGACGAATATCTACTTTACCGGTGGACTGTATAAGATTCCGCAGCTTGTAAGTACGGTGAAAGACAGCTTTGATGTTCCATGCTTCGCTTACCCTCTAAGTGACTTTTTACAGGTTAATGACAACTGCATTTCAAGAGGCAATCGAAAACCGTATCCTACACCGGATGTCTTTGCGGCATCGCTTGGCGCATTGATTGGAGGAAACTGATATGCAAGCAAAAACATCTCAAAATCTCAAGACGAGAATTAACCTCGTTCCAAAGAGCGTGCTTTTGTTTCAAAAGCTTAAAACTGTCGAGAAAAGCCTCTTGATACTGTCGCTCGTATGTTTGCTGCTATTTGCGGCGCTTGCCGTCAACGGTTATATGAAGATCAATGACCTGAATGCCGAAATAGTAGAGGACAATCGCATCATCGCCGAAGGACATTTGGACGAGCTGAATGCGCTCAAGGAGCAGTACGACAACCTGATTCTCGGCATTGACTCTGGCAACATCACATTGATCCCGAACATCGAGACGAAAATGACCGAGTTGTTTACCATCGTGATCAAGAATAAGCCGGAGGAAGTGAAGCTCACCGGCGTTGATGGCCAACTGAAGAGTACGGGTGAATACACCTACAGAATGGAATTTTCGTCCACAGATCGCACCGTAATCAGCGGATATTTGGAGAAGCTTCAGGACGAAAAACTGGAGTATATCAACATTTCCACTATTTCCAAGTCTGTGCTGGAAGAGGAAACACGCTGGCTGTTCAGCATCACTGTTAAGATCGGAGGTATTGCGGAATGAAAATGACAAAGCTTGAGAAGAAGATTTTAACAATCATTCTAATCGTCGTCTGCGTCGCCCTGGTCGGGCTCCTTTTGCGATTCTTTATTTACAAGCCCAACAACGAGCAGATTACCAAGTTGGAAAGTGAGATTGAATCGCTTTCAGAAAAGGTTGAAGAAGCAAAGAAGGCGCCGGGACTCATCGTTTCCTATAAAGAAAAGATCAATGCGTTGATCGGCGGTACAGAGGAAAATTCCAATCTGTTAAATCAAGTTATCGATGTTCCGGATATCCTTCGTATCATTGAAAACGCGGCTGCCGGTTCGGGCGTGGAACTTGATGAGATCAGCATGAACGGTAACGCTTCCTTTGTTAAGGGCGGTCTTATCGAAAACGAGGACGGAAGTGTTGAAGAAATTGTTGTTGCCGATAACTTCTACCTGCTTGAGATGAAGCTCAAAACCGCAAGCGATTATACGCAGCTATGGAACTTTCTCAAAGTCTGTGAGGACTGTGGCTTTTACGTAACTGTCGATCACATCGCGATCAGCGATGCGAAAACCGAAGGAATGCGTCTTGAAGGCGACCTGCAAATCAACTTCTATTCAATTGTAAACGGCTCGATGGCGGCGGAAGCGGCGAGGTGACGTGCGTATGAAGCTTTCGTTTAACCGCTTGGAAGATATTTTACTATCGCAAGGATGTATCAACAAGGAACAGCACGCCCAGATTCGCAGCTATATTATGCAGAATAAAATCAGTAGCACGGTTGCCATCACCGAACTGAAGATCATGGACCTCAATGGGATTTACCGCGCCATTGCCAAGGCGCTGGACGTTGAGTACATTCCGATTGCGGATAACTACGGGAATCTGAACGAAAAAGTGATCTCGCTTGTCTCCGAAAACATTTGCAGAGCATTTTGCGTTCTCCCCTGGGAAGTAAACGGGAATGAACTGAAGCTCCTCATTGAAAATCCGCAGAACAAAGCCGCAATCAAAGAGGTTCAGGACTTTACCGGGAAGAAAATAATTCCTGTCATGGTTATCGGCAAGCAATTGAAGAGCATTATTGACCATTATTTCAACAGCAAACATGAGAAAGAAAAAATCATGTCTCTTGCCAATAGGACGATTGAATCTACCGGAGGCGCAATCATTCAAGAGACATTTGCCGATGGAACGGGTCCGATCGTTGAATTTATCAATATGCTGTTGGATCGTGCCGCTGCAACGAAGGCTTCGGATATCCATATCAAGCCAAATGAAAAGGATATTCGTATCCGTATGCGTATTGACGGTGAGTTGAGAGAGATTGCCCGCGTTGAGAGTGCGGCTCTGAACAACATTATCTCGCGTATTAAGGTTCTCTCGAATCTGAACATTGCGGAGAAGAGAATTCCGCAGGATGGTGCATTCACATATCGCAGCAAAGATTGCTTTCTGGAACTTCGCGTATCCATTCTTCCATCGCTTTTCGGTGAATCCTGCGTAATGCGAGTGATTGACAAATGTGGTGTGGAATATGACTTTTCTTTGCTCGGAATGTCCGCTGAAGACGAAAAAATCTTTCGAAAGATGATCGAGCGCCCGGATGGATTGATTCTTGTCACGGGTCCGACTGGCTCCGGTAAATCTACAACCCTGTATACCGCGCTGCGTGAACTGAATAAGCCGAACGTCAATATCATCACAGTTGAAGACCCTGTAGAATCGCCGATGCCGGACATCAATCAGGTGCAGGTAAACTCACAGGTTGGCCTTGACTTCGCGGCGGCACTGAGATCTATCCTTCGTCATGACCCGGACATCATCTTCATTGGCGAGATACGCGACGGGGAAACCGCACAAATTGCAGTTCGCTCCTCAATCACCGGACATTTGGTTTTATCCACGCTGCATACTAATGACGCCCTTTCCGCTGTCATGCGACTTGCCGACATGGGAATCGAAAAATACCTTGTAACTTCGGCATTAAGCGGCGTTGTCGCCCAGCGTCTTCTTAAGCGTGTTTGTCCGGAGTGCAGCAAAGACCATTTAATCACCGAGGCGGAAGCGGAGATGACGGGACTGCCTGTCGGAACCGTGACGAAAACGAGTAAGGGATGTCTTTCCTGTGGAAATACCGGCTATTCCGGTCGTATCGCCATTTACGAATTTGTTATTGTGACAAAAGAATTGCGTAAAGCAGTACTTTCCGGTGCGACTATGGATGAGCTCCAAGAAGTCGCGAAGAAACAGGGGATGATCAGTCTCAAGGACAGCTGCAAGGAATTGCTTCTGAATGGGATTACAAGCTGCAAGGAAGCTATTCGCGTGATTTATGCAAAGGAGTAGAA
>CANQKI010000096.1 GCA_947624355.1 uncultured Clostridia bacterium
GAATATGAATGACGTACTTGCGCCTTACTTATTCTGTTCATTCACCATCGCACTGTTTATTCCTGAAAATATTTTTTGATTGCCGTTTGACAGGTTCCACGTATGAAGGCATAGTCCTCGTCCGTTAGCTGTCTCACCAAAGCCTTGTAGAATTGCAATGTTCCCAGGTACTTGGAATGATGCATTACGTGCATATCTTCATAACGTTTGAAAGGCATCGAAAGGATCAGGCGTTCCACATCCTTCTGCAAATACCCGCCCTTCGTGAAAATGCAATTCTTCTTCTCTGCCGGCAAGCCGTGGGCCAGACGATCCTCATAGAATGCGGCAAAGGCCCGGGCGACGTCTTCCAAACGCGCTTCCCCTGCGTCGTTCATACTATCCAGGAAAGCCAGCATGAACACAGGCTTGTAGGAATAACTCATGGTCATGGTATCGACCATCTGAAGGAACATCTCCTTCATGTTGGACTTTGTGATCAGCGTCCATCCGTATATCTTCGCATATTTCTCCACGGTAGATTTTCGGAAGAATTTGAAAGAACGATGTTCGCTGACAGGCACCTCCATATCCGGGACGATTTTCCCGTCCCGGATGTATCGCTCAATCGTTTCGCTCTGGACATTTACCATCTGCGTGAATGCAATTTGCGAAAGCATTCCCTTGGCCTGTTCCTGCCAGTTGAAAAGGTCGATTGTTTCATATTCGGCCATGTGAATAGGATAATCCACGAGCACTTCGGGCTTCTGCCCCTGCCGGAACATATCCATGTCCATCTTCATGCCATGCTTGGTACCCAGCACCAGGCCGCCCGCCACATATTCGGAAATGCCGAGGATTCGATGGATAGAGCAGGCCACATTGAACATATTGGTGTTATCCACGAAATCGAAAACCATTAAGAAATCTTTGCCCGGGGATTTCCGCATCCCGCGCCCAAGCTGCTGTACGTAGATGGTTTTGGACATTGTAGGCCGCGCCATAAAGAGAACCTGAGTATGCTGCGAATCCCAGCCCTCATTTAACAGATCACAGGCGCACAGCACCGGCAGTTTCCCGGATTCATAGTCGGCCAGAATCTGCTTTCTTTCCGTTGCTTTCGTCCCACCGGAGATGCACATGGCATTGATCCCGGCTTGTTGGAACAATTCAGCGATTTCCTCGGCGTGCTTGACCGATGCGCAAAAAACGACGGTTGGCTTATCTTTTACGTATTCACAGTAAGTATCGACGATCAGTTGGTTTCGGCCAGGGACGCGGATGGTGGATTCCAGGTCTTGAGAATTATACTTAAAGCCGCTGATCCGAACGTCATGCATATCGATATTGGTTTTGATCCGGATACACCGAACCGGCACAAGGGTATCCAGTTCCACGGCGGTTTTCAGGTCGAGCTTGTGGGCCACATTCTGGAAAACCGTCAGAAGATCCTCCCCATCCGCTCTTTCAGGGGTAGCGGTAAGGCCGAGGGTAAATTCCGGATGGAAGTATGACATGATTCGCCGGTAGGTATCGGCCGTGCCGTGATGGCATTCGTCGATAATCAGATATCCAAAATCATCCGGGTTAAAGTCATCCAGATTCTGTGAAATGCTCTGGATCGTGCCGCACACCACAAAGCGATCGTCCTCCCGGATGCTGCCCTCATATCTGCCCGCGGATACCTCTGGCCAAATCTTCTGAAACGTCTTGATTGCCTGATCCACCAATTCGTGCCGGTGCGCGATGAACAACGTTCTTTTGCCGAAACGTTTGGCATCGGATACCGCCGTTACCGTTTTTCCGGTTCCGGTGGCATGGAACAGGAGTGCAATCGTCTTGTGGGCTTTTCGCATGGAATCCAGGTTTTCCAGGGCTTCTTCCTGGTGATCCATCAGTTCAATTGTTTCGCCTTGCTGGGGCGGCAGGGCATCCTCAATGTACCGGAACAGCGGCGACTGGCCAAGGAATGTGACCAGTTCGTCCTTGACGCGCTCCGGGGATTTATCAATCTGCGCCGATGTCCAGCGATAGACACGCCACCCCTCATATACCATGCTGTTCTGTTTCAGAAGGTCATCGTGATATTTCTCTGTGGATACGATGCCTGGCTGGTGCCAGGTATTGCCGTCCACCTCAATAGCCACTTTCCCGTCGGGAAGGTTGACAGCAAAATCAATCGTCCGGTGGCGGCCATAAATATCCACCATCGGATACTGCAAATATACATACTGTCCCTTGTCTGCACCGAACGTATCACAGAAAAGTTCGATAAAGCGGTCTTCGCTGCCACTATTGCCTGTGGCCTTTTGGATCACCGTTTGCATACATTAGCCCTCGCAATCCCTGACCTCAACCAGCAGAATCTTTTGTTCAAAGCTGCCTCGCCTGGCAGCCTTGTCCCGGCGCATCGCTTCCACCTCATCGATAGAGCTCCCCCGTGCCTTGGCAACAGCGCGAATAACTTCCAGAAGGTCGGCTAATTCCTCCATGGATTTGCTTTCCTGGTACTCTGCCAATTCCTCGTTGAGCTTCGCATCCAGCATCTTGATATATTCATCATCAGACAATGGACTGCATACGCATTTCTTGCCGCTGCTTGCAATAATCTCCGGAATCCGGTCACGAACCAGTTTATTGTAGCGGATCATTGACATGGCAAATCATCCCTTCTCAGCGTATTGGCATTATCTTATGTTTGTCGCCGTGCTCGCATTTGCGACCCGGCGACCTGGCCTCCCTGCGGACCTGTCACCTAAACTATTATACCATACCGCCCTTAATGCACAAGCAAAAAATTCACGACGATTAATTGATTGTAGGGATGCAGAACAAATCCGACAGGGGATATCACCTGTTTCATAAAAAGTGCAAAGCCCTGTTCATTGCAGATTATCTTAACCGCCACCATGCCGGGACTTATGATTTTCCAGTTTAAGAAAAACCTGCGATTTGGCGATATTCTGACCTGCGATTTGGCGATTATTTTTCCGGCATATTGGCATTTTCTGCTATGCGATTACAGGTGATTTCCGTCGTTCTGGGGGTAAAAGCAACAAGAAAGCTACTGAAAGACAGCTATCGGTATCTTACGGCATAGATTAAAGCAGATTCGTTTCTTTCCTTATGACGGTTTCTTTTTCACATATAAGAAAAAGTTGCGAAAATCAGAGATACTTTCGCTGTAAAGCAGCTGTTTATCTGATTTCCTGCTCCGTTTCATCGAACAAGGGGCAGTCAAAGAATTGCCGTACCGTAATTCCCAGCCCGTCGCAAATTTTCTTAATGGACACCACGCCGGGATTCTTGCTTTTCTGATTGAGCATACTGTACACCGTGGACGGAGGCACACCGGCTTCGTTGGCTAGGGCGTTCACGGCCATTTTCTTTTCCCGGCACAATTCGATAATCCGGGCAGCAACGGCTTCCTTGGTAGTCACAGGATCACCCTCTTTACGATTTATCGCAAAGACATTGTAAGAAAATTTGCGATAAAACGTGTGGGATATATCCCAAAACACAGATTCATGTGCTATAATTGCGATATATCCCATAAAAGAAGGCGAGTTCTCCATGCAAAAGAAAGAGTATGCTTATTTTGTCAGGACGCCCCGCAGGATCACAGACCTGCAGGTTCTCCATGCCATTGACCGGGAAAGCCCTTATGAAATCGTGAAGGAGATTGTTCTTTCTCAAATCGACTACGAAAACTTCAGCACCGATTTAACCGTTGATCGGGATTTCCTTGAAAATAATGCCCGTTTATGTGAAAATGGAGACATCAAAAAATGCCTGTATATTCACGGACAGAATTCCGTTACGGGTATTCTTGTGATCCCGAAGGATTCGTGCTGGGTGGGTTGGGCAGCGATAAAATGAAAACTGCCAGTTTCCAGAATACAGAAAAAGAGATTATCATGTTTACAGAAAAATGTAGTGATCTTTGACCGGGCATCATGCCGTCATTGAGAAATTGATTCATAATATTATGAAGTTCTCAACGAATAGAATAGTACGAAACCGTCTTGCCGTACTTTCCTCTGTACAATATCGATCTCTGCGTTGCCGCATCGTGCAAATTTGTCATCTTTCCTGCCCATCAATGCCGCCCAATCCAAGAAGACGTTACAAAACATACAGACGATTATCCGACTGAACTCTTTTTTTCCTCAATGGCCAGACCAGATTGAAAATCCACGGACTTCCTATTTCGCATTTTTAAAAAATTATTGATTTTGCGAAATAGCCTGGATAAAATTGGATACTTGGGCATATGTACGCAGCTTGTTTTATCTGTCAAAATCATGAACGTTATGTCGTTGTAAACTTACAAAGCACAATGAGCATTAGATCGCATAAAGAAATCGTCCAGAAATTACCAATCAAAAAGTTCGAATGAGTAAAACATTTTTACTCAGGTCGAGCTGATAGGTGGCTTTTGTTTCAAAATAGGGTTTACCTCCCGAAAAGATGCCATTTTTTCAATCACAATTCCATAGTCCGCAGCAACGGTCTTTACAGCCCAACAGTGCGATCAGAATAACCGAAAATTCTGGTCGCCTTTTTTTATTTGGGGCTGAAGGGCAGAAGAGGAGAACATGGATTACACCGCCTGGTGGCTGGCCCTCATCTGTATGGACAGCGTGAACAGCATCACAGCCATCTCAAGGATCTGAACAGTACGGCGTCTTTCCTGCCATAGATTATGGGACAGCAATGAAATATTACGGATGTGGAGCATATCATCTACGAAAACCTTCATATATCCTCGCCTGATACGGCTTTACCAGATACGGATTTACCATATCCGGAAAATCCGGATATGGTTTTGCCAGATATGGAAAACCCACGTCTGGAAAACCCTGCACAACTAAATATAGATATACTAAATACGTATTTAAAGAAAGGGATAGATATTCCTGATTTATCTTATCCTTATCCATCCGTTATTGATCTCTTCTTTCCAGTTACAGCACTTTCTTCTACACCGGTTTCTTCGAGGTAGCCATCCAGGCGGGGATCACCGCAGCAGCCGATGGCGAATGGTATCCGAAAAAAGGATTTGATGGATCTGTGGTGAATGAGAGCAACTCTGACGACGGCATATGCGTGTGACCATCCGTGCATTTCAAGTGGTTTTAAATCAAATACAGGACATTTTAAAAAGATGTCCCTGTTAAGCCCCCATTTGGCCCCCATTTGGTCAGTTGCAGGCAGCCTTCTTCTGTGATAGAATGTATGCTGTGAAAGTGGCCTGAGAGCACCGGCATTGCGCGGTGCTTTTCTTATGCCCTTTTGCAATGGATGACGTTCTTGTAAAGACGACGGAGGGCAAACTTCAGCGGGAAAATACTCTGCCCAGCGAACGCGCCAAAGCATATCATATGAAACTGAAACTGCCGAAACTTCAAGAAAAAACGGCATAATTTAACTTCTGGCCAACTTGGCCACAATTTTGAAATGAAGGAAATACGTGAGATTGCTGCTGGAAATGCACGTAAAATTCTCTGCAATGTTCAGCAGTTTATCCGTCAGACCACCTTGGTGCAGCACTTGATTCAGCTGCTGGACAGCTGGCAGAGAAAGCGGCAGCGGGCGCAGGAACGGTAGCGTATATCCGAAACCGGCAGCCGCGACAGAGTGGACGGATTGGTTGATCCGATGTATGATAATTTCAGCCCCCTGGGATTGAAACAACCGTCAATGCGACCGAAAGGAGTGTGCGCCATGAGCAATTTGATTTACAGGAAAAACGGCGATTATTTTCTGCCGGAAATGGGCCTGACCGAAACAGAACGTCAACCCTTGGGCAAGTACGGACGCATGAGGCTGCGCTACCTGAAGGAGAATCGTCCTGGGCTGTACACCAGACTGATCCTGAACGGAAAGCTGATGGAACATCTTCAGGAAACTGAAACGACAGTGCAGTCCCGGCTGGAGGTCATCATGAACCAGCTGGTTGAACAGAACAACGTGACCGAAGAACTGAAAGACTGGGATCAGATGGCATGGGTGGGCGCAATGAACAGCATCCAAAACCAGGCAGAAGAAATCATCTTTGCGGAACTGATTTTCATCTGAATAATTTCCTATGAACGTCTCGCACAGGGTATAATTGACAATGGGTCGGATAGTCGATATAATGACAGGGAAGGAAGGCGTAACCATGACCATCAGCAACATGATGCAAGCAGACACATGAGTATGTACCGGCTGGCACAGCTCAGCGGCCTGTCCAAGACAACGATGATTGACATCTACTCCGGGAAAAGCAATATTGCCGTCTGCACTTTGAGAACCGTGTGGAAACTGGCACAGGCTCTGGGATGTACGATGGAGAATTTGATGAAGGAAGGCGCCTGTCGCACGGAGGACGGTCGTCGCGTTTATTTTCATAAGGAACTAATCATCATATTCAAACTCAAATGCTGGCAGAATGTAGTGCTCAAAGATTTCCATGGCAATAACTGCAATTGTCAGAAAGTAAGAATATGATGAATAATTTCATTAAGGACTTGATAGTTGATATAGAAAAAGGAGTTGGTTTTCATGAAAGTACGAATTCCTCAAAGCATCGCCATGTCTCTTGCGATTGTAGCAATTATTGCGTTTTTCTTGCCTTATATTGTAGCAACGGAAAATTACAGCCAATATTTAGAATCTCGTGCTTCTGAAAAGTTATCTCCATCTACTGATTTAACAGTTGGTGATACAAAAGAAATGTCATTATTTGAATATGCGAAGGTGTACTACCAAGCGCGGCTGGATATCTATCGTAATGAAGAAACAGGTATTGTAAATGCTGTTACGATTGCGATGATTGGTGTTGCTGGGGCATTTGCCTTCTTATGTGCTTGGGGCAAGAGACCAATTCTGCTACTGTTTTCCACAATCATTATGGGTGGAGCGTTTTATGTTACCGATTGGAATTTCAAATATCTCGGAATCGCGCCTAATAACAATTATAGATGGGGCATAGCACATATGCTTCTTTTTCCCGTAGCTGTAGCATTGCTATTCTGTGCGATTTGGATGTTTATTGCCAAGAAAAAGGACAAGAAGCGCTAATCTTTCCTGTGCATTGCATACATATTGTTTTGAAAAACTAAGCTTGATAAAATTGCTTAGCTAATTCAGGACACTTTTTTCTGTTGCCAAGAAGGGAAACCCATAGTATAATAACTTTGGAATAGGTAAAGAGCAGATGCCTTAGGTCATTATCTTAGCTTTCTACCAATATTCATTATATTCTTTACTGGCACCATTGCAATGCGCTAGTAAAAGGCGATAGGAATCAAAAGGAGTCATAGATATGTTAAATCGCAGACCTTTTTCTCATTTGATAATTATTGCAGCAATCGCATTGACAATGTTACTGGGTGCGACGCACGCTTTAGCAGCAAGTGGCGTTGCAGGGGACAGTATTATTTGGAATATTAGCAAAGAAGGTGTGCTCACCATTTCAGGAAACGGAAAAATGGACAAGTCTGTGAATTGGAGTTCATATCGGCGTGATATTACGTCGGTTGAGATTGGCAAAGGAATTACTACTCTTTCCGATGATGCTTTTTATGGATGTGATAAAATCAAGTTCATATCATTGCCAAGCACCATGACTAAAATTGGCGATCGCGCCTTTTATGGATGTAAGGACTTAGAGAGCATATTTATTCCGGCATCTGTGACAAAGATTGGCGATTATGCGCTAAGCAATACCGGACTTACTTCGGTTGTTATCGAAGAAGGGGCCACTGAAGTCTGGTCGGACGCTTTCTATGGTTGCGATAAGCTAACAAGTGTTGTAATACCATCCACTATACGAAAAATTGGGGATCGGGCTTTCTATGGTTGTAAAAAGTTGACGACCCTTTCAATCCCTGCTGGAGTAAAAAGTATAGGAGACTATGCGCTTAGCAATTCAGGATTAGAGACAGTTATCATTGCTGATGGCGTTACCGAAATCTGGGCGGACGCTTTTTATGGATGTGACAAACTTCAGAATATTATCATTCCTTCTACTGTAACAGAAATTGATGATCGTGCTTTTTATGGGTGCAAAAAGCTCAAAAGACTTATTATTCCATCCGGAATTGATGACATTGGCGATTTCGTATTCAGTTCTTCGGGATTGGAAGAAGTTATTTTCACTAATGGAACCAATGAGATTCCGGATGAAATGTTCTATGGCTGTGATAAATTGGAACGGGTATTAATTCCTGCATCAGTAAGTGAAATTGGTGACTTGGCATTTTATGGTTGTAAATCTTTGGAAACAATTTATTATTCAGGCTCCGAGAAAGATTGGTTAAGTATTGATGTTGGAGATTATAATAATCCACTTAACATAGTATCCAAGATTTGCAATTATACTGATGACGATTTTCCCAAAAGAGAAGATGCTGCCGCAATTAACTCTGCAGATACAACATCAACGGAGACTGCCCAGGATGCTCCAACAGTTAATGAACGGCCTGACATTCAAACAGGGAACTTTGTCGATGGCGGCACATCTGGTAGCATAACTTGGACATTTGATTCAAACGGATTGCTCACATTAAGCGGTACGGGTGAAATCGATGATGAAGGTTCGTGGCGTTTTTACCGTTCATCCATAAAATCTGTGATTATCGAAGATGGCATAGAGAAAATTGGCGAGAATGCTTTTAGAAGCTATAATGAGTTATCATATATTTATATCCCGAATACTGTAACAAAAATTGGTGACAGAGCGTTCTATTATTGCACAAGTCTTGAGAGCATCACGATCCCAGCAAGTGTAACAAATATGGGAGAATTCATTTTTTGTGGTAGTACGTTGAAAACAGTTACTTTCCAAGAGGGCGCAACAATTATAAGCGAAAACGCATTCCGCAGTAGTGAATATCTCGAAAGTGTAGTGCTTCCTAATACAATAACAACGATTGAAGATAGAGCCTTCTATTACTGTACGAGCCTTGAAAGCATCACAATTCCAGCAAGTGTAACAGATATGGGAGAATTCATTTTTTGTGGCAGTACGTTGAAAACGGTTACTTTCCAAGAGGGTGCAACGATTATAGGCGAAAACGCATTCCGCAGTAGTGAATATCTCGAAAATGTAGTGCTTCCCAATACAATAACAACGATTGAAGACCGTGCCTTTTATTTCTGTACCAATCTGAAAGAAATCACTTTGCCTAATAGTATTTCTTCGTGGGGTGAATTTATCTTTTCTGGATCTGCCTTAGAAACAGTAACATTTCGTGAAGGACTTCAACTAATTGGAGAGAACGCTTTCCGCAACGCTGATAAATTGAAGACAGTTAATCTACCAAATACGTTAATAGAAATCGAGGATCGAGCTTTCTATGTGACTGAAGACTTGGAAGAAATCACTATACCGGCAAACTTAATTAAAATGGGAGAGTTCATTTTCTACGGAAGCGGTTTGAAAAAAGTAATTATTGCGGAGGGTGCAACAACAGTTTATGAAGAAGCATTCAATGCTTGTGATCATCTGGAAGAAGTGTATCTGCCAAGTACAATTACTGAAATACAGGACAGAGCTTTCTACGGCTGTGACAATCTTAAAAGCATTGTAATTCCTGCATCATTAAAAGAAGTGGGAGATTATGTTTTTTATGGCAGCGCTCTCGAAACCATTTACTTCTGTGGTTCTCCGGCAGAATGGAATAGCATTAATATCCAGAACAATTATGTAATCAACAGCGCACAAATTTTTTTCAATTATATACCCGAAGAAGCGATTGTAAATTGTTCAGAAGAAGAAAATTCATCAATTTCTAATGCAACCGCAATGTCCACTGAATTCATAGTAATGCCAGTATCGACAGCTACAGTTGAACCCATTATGTCACAGACAACCTCATTTGACGAATGGGATTGTCCGAATTGTGGAGAGCATACATCAGGAAACTTCTGCAACCACTGTGGCACTAAGCGGCTTCCGACAGATGTAGGTGCAACATCTGAGCCAACTGCTGAACAAAGTTCCAGGACGGAAACCCTCATAGTCAAACTTAATGATGGTACAGAAGTACTTGTTAGAAAATCGGTGAAGGAAGTCATGGATGCTTATGAAACGTTTATAGATGAATATAAAGATGCAATGAAAAGGATTAGCAACGGAAATTTCAGCGAGAGCATGATTGTAATGGAAAAATATACAGAATTGGAAGAGAAGTTAAATAATATGGACGATTTAACAGAGGGAGAAGAATTGTATTGTTTTGAGGTTTCTACCAGAATCTTTCAGAAAATGAATGAATGATCAAAGTATTTTCAATAAATTTGCCGGTACCCATTGCTACAATCCTCGTTTCATAATAAGCGATCATGATATGGTTGTAATCAAATTAAGAAAAAACGGAAGCACCTGAAATCCGTGTTCATTAATGTAAATCAGGTGTGGCATTTTTCTTTTCTTTTGTGAAGTAGACTATATCGTAAAATTTCATGATTGCCACAGCGAGTTATCGCTGGTTTTCAGGGGATTGGGGGCGGAGCCATCCAACAAGCTTTTTGCAAATTCGGGCCGAAT
>CANQKI010000097.1 GCA_947624355.1 uncultured Clostridia bacterium
ACCACACAGCCGGTCAACCTTCTATCTCTTTTTCCTCCTTTTCTTGCTTGGTGTCCTATATGTATTGTAATCCAACAGCGGAAAACGGGGGAATGGTAAAAATAGGCTTTTCTTTTGGGAAATTTTTTGGTATACTAAACCATATCCGTCCTGCCTGAGGAAAAAGCAGGCAAGAAAGCGGCGGCAGCGGATATAATAAAAACGCCGGTCCAATGACCCTGGCGCGATAACCCTTCAGAAGCAAGGAAATGCCGCACCGTGCGGAACAGGAGGCGCGTTTTGCAATACCGCGGCACATACATCCGGGTGGACCTTGACGCTATTGCCCATAATACGCGGGTGCTTCGGGAAAATATCGCCCCCGCCCGGCACATGATGGCGGTGGTGAAGGCCAACGGCTACGGGCACGGCCTGTGCCCGGTGGCGAAAACCGCTTTGGCAAACGGCGCGGATTACGTGGGCGTGGCGATCCCGGAAGAGGGCGAGGCCCTGCGGAAAGCGGGCGTTGCGGCCCCCATCCTGGTGCTGGGCCCGGTCAATGCCCGGGGGGCGGAGGCCGACGTGGCCTTTGACCTGACCCAGGCCGTTTTCGACCGGGAACGGGTGCTTTGGCTGGAGGAGGCTGCGGCCCGGCAGGGGAAAACGGCGAAGGTGCACCTCAAAATCGATACGGGCATGGGCCGCATCGGCGTCCGGAACGAGGAAGAGCTGCGCAATGTGCTGGATGCGATTAACGCGTGCCCCCATGTGCAGCTGACTGGCGCGTTCACCCATTTTGCCGACGCGGACGGGGAGGATTCTTCCTACACCCTGGCCCAGATTGCCGCTTTTGACCGGCTGCGGGCGCTCCTGCCCGGCGGGCTGCTCTTTCATGCGGCGGCCAGCGCGGCGGGGGAAAGGTATCCTGCCGCACGGTACGATATGGTGCGGGAAGGGATTGCCCTGTACGGCTGCCTGGAAGGAACGAAACTGCCCCTGCGCCCCGCCCTTTCCTGGCACACGGAAATCATGTACGTCAAGACCGTGCCTGCCGGCGCGTATGTCAGCTATGGCTGCACCTTCCGGGCCGAAAGGGAGACCCGGGTGGCCACGCTGCCGGTGGGTTACGGGGACGGTTACCACCGCGCCCTGTCCGGCAAGGCCCGGGTGCTGATCGGGGGCAGGCGCTGCCCGGTGATCGGCCGGGTGTGCATGGACCAGATCATGGTGGATGTGAGCGGCCTGCCGGAAGGGGAAGCCGCCCTGGGCCGGGAGGCCGTGCTGCTGGGACGGCAGGGAAACGACGAAATCACCGCGGGAGAAATGGCGGCCTGGGCGGGTACCATCAGCTATGAAATGCTGCTGGCGGCCACGGCCAGGGTGCCCATCCTGTACGGCGCATCTTCGGACGCGTAAGCGAAAAGGAGATCAGCAATGCAGAACCGGAATACGAAAAAGAAAAAGAAAAACCAGCTGACGCCTGTATATAAGCCCTATCAGAAGGGCAACTGGCACTCGGCGGGGGCAGTGCGGCAGGGGCTGAAGCTGATGCTGTGCTATCTTGCCTTTGCTTTTGTGTATGTGATTGTGGGCGCACCGCTGCAGTTTGGCAACGCGATCCTCCGGATCATCAGCAACCTGGCGCTGGTGCTGTGCTGCGGGGCAGTGGTCTATATGAACGCCGCCCGTCTGGGGGACAGCGAAGTGGCCCTGGGGGAAATCGTGCTGAACCGGCAGGAGGAAGGAAAGCCGGTCAGCGACAAGGACAGGGAAAACTGCTATCATCCCCTCAAGGGGCTGTTTGTGATGGCTGTGGCGGCCATTCCCGTGTTGCTGATCACGATTCCCTTCGCGGTGACGGCGGAAAAGCAGGTGTACGTCCTGCAGTCGCTGCCCTCCTGGGTTTCTTCCTATGCGGGCCACGATGAAATCGCCGCGCCCCTTGCATATTATGGGCGGCAAGCTGCCCCCGGCGTGATGGATTACATTCAGCTGGTGAGCCGGGTGCTCATTTTCCCATTTGCCAATATGGCCTCCCTTTCCGGCGCGGACGCCATGCTGGCGGCGGACAGGCTGAGCCCCCTCCTGGCCCTGGTTCCGGCCCTGGGCTACCCCCTGGGTTACCGCACGGGCCCCCGCAGCCGGGCGCTGACCCATGGCAGCATCGTCAGCAGCCATAAGCGCTATGTCCGCAGGGAAAAGAAGGCCGTGGCCGAGCGCAGACGCCAGCGGGAGGAAGCCGCCCGGAAGAAGAACGAGCTGATCTGACATTATGCGGATCATTGCAGGGGAAAAACGTTCCCGCAGACTGCTGACCCTGGACGGCTTGGACACCCGGCCTACTTTGGACCGGGTGAAGGAAGCGCTGTTCAGCATCCTGTCTCCCCGCGTTCCCGGGGCGCGGGTGCTGGATCTGTACGCGGGCAGCGGCGCCCTGGCCCTGGAGGCCCTGAGCCGCGGGGCGGAAACGGCCGTGCTGTGCGACGCGTCCCGAAAGGCGTGCCAGGTGATTTCCGCCAATATCGCCGCGCTGGAATACGGGGAAAAGGCCAGGCTTCTGTGCATGCCGGATACGGCGGCGCTGGCGCTGCTGCAAAGGGAAGGGGCGGAATTTGACCTGATTTTTCTCGACCCCCCTTACCGGATGGACGCGGCGGGAATCTGCGGCCGGATCCTGGAAACGGGGCTGCTTAGGCAGAACGGGATCATCATCCTGGAACACGCGGGCGAAAAGGAGCCGCCGCAGGTGCCGGGGCTGGCGTTATCTGACCGCCGCCGGTACGGCGTCGCGGGCCTTGCGTTTTATCGCATAAGCGGGGAGGAATGCATGTGAGCAGGTGCCTTGTCCCGGGGAGCTTTGACCCGGTCACCAACGGGCACATGGATATCATCCGCCGGGCGGCGGCCCTCTTCGATGAAGTGACCGTGGGCGTGCTGCACAATCCGGAAAAAGCGGGGTATTTCCCCGTGCCCAAGCGGGTGGAGATGCTGGAAAAGGCCTGCGCGGGGCTGAAAAACGTGCGGATCATCGCTTACGGGGGGCTCCTGGCCCGGCTGACGCGGGAAACGGGCATCCGGGTGGTGGTGCGCGGCGTGCGCGGCGTGCAGGACCTGGAGAGCGAAACGGCCATGGCCCGGATCAACGGCACATTGGATCCCGGGCTGGAAACCGTGTTTTTGCCCGCGTTCCCAGGCTTTGAGCAGGTGAGCGCCAGCATGGTGCGCCAGATTCTTTTGTTCGGGGGCGATCCGGCCGCCTTTGTGCCCCCGGAAGTATTGGAGGATATCATGGCCGGCTTTGCAAAATAAACCGGTCTGCGCCGGAAGGGCCATTGTAAAAGGAGGAAATCAAAAATGTCGACCATGGAAAACGACGGAAAGCTGCTGATCTATTCGCTGCTGGACAGGATGCACCTGAAGCTGGATACCGCCCGGGTGATTCCGCTGTACAACCGTATCGCCATGGATAAAGAGGAATGGAACGATATGCTCCGCCAGCTGGAGCAGAGCATTCCCGGCGACCTGAAGCATGCCAAGGACCTGCTGAACCAGGAAGAAAAAATCCTGAACGACAGCCATCAGGAGGCCGACGCCCGGATCCGCGATGCCCAGGCCACGGCCAGGGAAATCACCGAAAAGGCGGGCGCCCAGGCCCAGGCCGCCCTGGCCGAAGCCCAGGCCACATTGGGGGACGCGCAAAAACGGGCCGCCGATACCGTGCACGGGGCGGAAAGCCAGGCCCAGGCCATCATGGCGGACGCCAACGCCCGGGCAAACGCCATTCTGGCCGACGCCCAGGCCAGGGCCCAGCAGATGATCGCGGACAGCGAGATCACCGCCCGGGCGGAGGCCCGCGCCCAGGAAATGCTGGACGCCACCCATCACGAGTGCGAGGATTACACCATGCGGGTGCACGCCGCTATGGATCAATTGCTGGAGCACGCGGACGCCGGGCTGTCCCAGCGGCTGGAGGAATTGCGGCTGCTCCGGCAGGACGTTGCCGGGAATCGGTGAAAAAACCGCTTTTTTGAAAAGAAAAAGCGGAAAAAAAGCTTGACACAAAGCCTCCGGACGGCTATACTATAATAGCTGTCTTGTGGTACTTTGATCACATGCGCGAAATAAATGCCATGGGCATTTTGCATTTCAGAAGGAGTTGTTGGTCTCATGAAACATACTTTTCAGCCGAAGAAGCGCCAGCGCAGCAAGGTTCACGGTTTCCGTGCCCGCATGAGCACGAAGAACGGCCGTCGGGTGCTCGCCGCCCGCCGCCGCCGCGGCCGCAAGGAACTGACGGTCTGACCCGTTCTTTTCCTGTCCCCTGCATGGCTTAGCCCGCCCCCGCTTGCTTGCCAAAGGTGCATCGAACTGTGGGGCGGGTTTTGCTGTATGCACTGAAGGAGAAAATCATGGAGCAGCAGTACCGCCTGCGGAAAAACGCCCAGTTCCGCTACGTCTACCGGAAGGGGAAGGGCGGCGCGTGCCGGGAAATGGCCGTGGCGTACGTGCGCGGGGCCAGGCTGATGGTGGGCTTTGCGGTGAGCAAGAAGATCGGCAACGCGGTGACGCGGAACCGGGTCAAGCGCCGGCTCCGGGAGGCTTTCAGGCGGGAGCTGCCTGCCCTGAAAAAGGGCCAGTATGTCATTACCGCCCGGGAAGCGGCGGCCGCCGCCGATTTTTCCCGGCTGCAGCTGTCCCTGCGTTCTCTGCTCCGCCGGCAGGGCCTGTACAGGGAAATGCCATGATGAAGCGGCTGCTGCTTTGGCTGATCCGGTTTTACCGCCGGCAGATCAGCCCCCTGAAAAAGCGCCCCTGCTGCCGCTATATCCCCACCTGCTCGGAATATGCCCTGACGGCGGTGGAACGCTACGGCGCCCTTCGCGGCGGCCTGATGGCCCTGAAACGCATTCTGCGCTGCAATCCCTTTTCTAAGGGCGGGTATGATCCCGTGCCCGAGCTTCCCAGCGCTTACATTAGGAGGGACGAAAATCCTTGAACGCAGTTACGCAATTTCTTTACAATGTGCTGGCCGCCATCAACGGCGTGGTCAATAATTACGGCGTCGCCATCATCATCTTCACCATCCTGATGCGCCTGGTGTGCATGCCTTTTGATTATCGCAGCCGTAAGGGAATGCAGCGGATGACCAAGGTGCAGCCCAAGATGAACGAGCTCCAGCGCAAGTACGGCAACGACAAGCAGAAGCTTCAGCAAAAGCAGGCCGAGCTCATGCGCAAGGAGCACTACAACCCCATGTCCAGCTGCCTGCCCCTGCTGCTCACCTGGCCGCTGATGATCGCCATGTTCGCCGCCATGCGCGGCATTGCCAACGAACAGCTGGCCATGCAGGCGTTCCGCTATCTGGCGGGGGAAGCGAACCCCATCCAGGCGTCCGAGCATTTTCTGTGGATCAAGAACATCTGGATGACCGACTCGCCCTTTACCGCCATCGCCCCGGACGCACGGAGCCTCCAGTTCCTCACCCAGGATGTGTGGCAGCGGGCCTTTGAAACCCTAAGCGACGGGCAGCTGGCGGCAATCCTGAAACTGGTGCCCGATCTCACCGTCGATTCCTTCGCGGGGGACGCCTTGCGGCCCACCGTGGCCGCCTTGGTGGAAGCCCTGAACGGCGTGGAAGGCTATGCCGCCGCCGTGCAGCCCGTTCCCGGCTGGGAGAACGTGAATTTCCTGCTGCTCTTCTCCATCACTCTCTATCAGCATTTCAACGGCCTGCTCATCATGCCCATTCTGGCGGGCGTTACCCAGGTGCTTCAAACCAAGTTCAACCCCCAGATGCAGCAGCAGAACGCCGTGCCCCAGCCTGAACAGGATCAGAACAAGGGCACCGGCAATTTCATGAAGTGGTTTTTTCCCATCCTGTCCGTTTACTTCTGCTTGTCCTCCAACGCCGGATTTGCCGTTTACTGGGTCACGTCCAGCGTCGTCATGTTTATCCAGAGCATTGTGATTACCAAGATCCTGGACTACCAGGATAAGAAACAGGCCAATACCGTAACGGGAGAAGGGACGATTAAATAATATGAAAACCTACGAAGCATCCGCCCGCACCATTGAAGAAGCCATTTCCGAAGGCCTGGAGCATCTGGGCGCTTCCATCAGCGACGTAACTGTGGATATCCTGGAGGAGGGCAGTAAGGGTCTGTTCGGCCTGTTCGGCTCCCGACCCGCCAAGGTACGCCTGACCCTGAAGGAAGAAGAAAATACCAAGGAAGAAACCCACGCCCTCTTTGAGGGCAGCCTGGATGAGCAGCCCGCGCCCAAGGCCCCCAAGGCGGAAAAGCCCAAGGCCGAAAAGAAGCCCAAAGCGCCGAAGCCGCCCAAGGAAGAGGCCCCTGCGGCGGAAACCGCTGCGGCGCCCGAAGTCCCCGCCGCCGAACCGGCGGAAGCGCCCAAGGCCGAAAAGCCCGCCAAGCCCCGGAAGCCTCGCGCGCCAAAGGCCCCCAAAGAGCCTGCGCAGCCCAGGGAACCGGTTGAGATCGTGCCCGCCGAGCAGGCGGACCGCGCCACCCCCGCCGGCAAGGCCCAGGAGTTTTTGCAGGAGCTGACAAAGCTCATGGGCGTGCCCGTGTCCGTGGCGGTTGCCACCGATGAAGAGGGCAACGTGCGCGTCAATATGGAAGGGGACACCCTGGGCATCCTCATCGGCCGCCGGGGGGAGACCCTGGACGCCCTCCAGTACCTCACCAGCCTGCAGGTCAACAAGGGCAAGGAGGATTACACCCGCGTCACCCTGGATACCGAGGGCTACCGCGCCAAGCGGGAAGAGGCGCTGGTGCGCCTGGCCAACCGGATGGCCAACCGCTGCGTCAAGACGGGCCGCAAGGTGGCCCTGGAGCCCATGAACCCCTACGAGCGCCGTATTCTCCACAGCGCATTGCAGAACCACGAGGCCGTCACCACCCACTCCGAGGGCGAGGAACCCAACCGCCATGTGGTCATTACGCTGAAATAAATTCAGGGTGCCGAAAAAATTTTCGACACCCTGCGATGCAGGATCGCTTTCGCGTTCCTGCATCGTTCACATCATTTTCTTGTGCGGCTTTGCCGCACGGCCAGAAAATGATATAGGAAAGAGTCATTCTGACTCTTCCTCGAACCGGCAAAGCCGGTTCTGCGGATTCAAAATGAAGGGGCCGCGGCCCCTTCATGCATCCCCAAAGATAAGATGCCGCTTTTTTGACAAGCGAAATGCCCGCCCTGCTTTTTGACGCAAGGCGGGCATTTTGCGTTGAAAAACCGTTATTTGTTTTCTGTTTTCAGTTCGCAATAGTTTGCGGAAACATATGCAACGTCACCTTTGAACAAAATCTGGTGCCAGTTTGATCCGTTGAAGTAAGCATTAAGAACAACGAATTCGTCTCCTGGATTTCCGCTCCCTAATTTTTTGCTTTTTGCAGAGTTTTCGGCGCGGATGTTCACATTTTTTGTTATGCGTGCAATGGTCTGGATTTCCGAAACCTCGTCCGTATACTCGATTTTGAGAATGTACTCTGTGGATTCTGAAGTGGAAGAACGCGACCATCCACCGACGGAAATGCTGACGATCGATGTGGAAACTTGTTTTTTATTGGTAAATTTCGCATCGCCGATTGTCAGTTCAGCGTCACTCCCTAAACTGGATTTTACAAAGGACTTAGCTACGTCTGGATTAGCGGCATCATAATTCATTGCTGCAACGACGTCGAAAAGCCCGTTATTCTTTTCACTCATAGTAAATGTTGCTTCCATGATTTCCCCGGCTTCATTCGCAAGAATGGTATAGCCGCATTCAACGCCATTGACCTGTTCGTATTCAGCTTCCCAGGTGTATCCCTGATCGGACTTTTCTCTGTATGGAATTTCGATTCCGAAGTCTTCAAGCGCTTCCAGCAGGGTTGAAACATTTGAACCGGCAATGGAATTCCGCATCAAATCCGTTTCCTCGGCAGACGCGAAGGTGCAGCACAGCAGCAAGGCCAGGAGTAATGCAAGTACTTTCTTCATGAAGATTCCTCCGTTCATTTGAGTTTTCATGCAAATTATACACCTAATTAGGTGTACAGTCAATACGCCACTTCCGATGTACATATACTAATAACGGAGGCGGCGTATGAAGGAATATTGGGAAATTTTAAGAGACCTTCGCGAAGATCACGATCTGAAGCAGGCGGATGTGGCGAAGCTGCTGCACACCACGCAGCAGGTTTATTCGCGGTACGAAAACGGCATCAACGAGATGCCCATCCGGCATTTGCGCACCCTATGCGCGTATTATCAGGTCAGCGCCGACGAGGTGCTGGGGTTGAGGGAACGCAAAAAATAGCGGGACGTAAATCACGGAACGGAAAAAAGGAACGTAAAATCATTGAACGAAAAAAACGGAGCGCATTTGCACGCTCCGTTTTTGTGAAGGTGAGGCGGCGATTGAAAAGCGCCTCGTTTCGATATCAACCAAGATCCACGATGATGGGCAGAATCATGGGGTTGCGCTTGATTTTTTCGTAAATATAGCGGTGCAGCTCATCCTTGATGCGGTTCTTGATGCTGGCCCAGTCGCTGCCCTCGATGTGGTCGTAGGATGCGATGATGTTGCGCACCACTTCCCGGGTGGATTCAATGATGTCCTCGTTTTCCCGGACGTACACGAAACCGCGGCTGATGACGTCGGGGCCGGAAACGAGAATGCCGTTGGTGCGGTCGAAAGCCATAGCCACGATAATCAGGCCGTCCTGGGACAGGTGCTTGCGGTCCCTCAGCACCACGTTGCCCACGTCGCCGATGCCCAGGCCGTCCACCAGCACCTCGCCCGTGGGCACGGTGCCCGCGATGGTGAGGCCGTCCTGGCTGAGCTCGATCACCTGGCCCGCCGTGGGCAGAATGATGTTGCGCCGCTCCATGCCCAGGGCCTCCGCCAGCTCGGCATGCTGCCAGAGCATGCGGTATTCGCCGTGCACGGGAATGAAGTATTTGGGCCGTACCAGGGTGTGCATCAGCTTGATTTCCTCCTGGCAGGCGTGGCCGGATACGTGCACCTCGGCCATGGCCTCGTAAATGACCTCGGCCCCGCAGCGGTACAGCTGGTTAATCACCCGGGACACGAATTTTTCGTTGCCCGGAATGGGCGTGGCGGAAATGATCACCTTGTCGCTGGGCTTGATCTGCAGCTTCCGGTGCTCGGAAAAGGCCATGCGGGTCAGGCCGCTCATGGGCTCGCCCTGGCTGCCCGTGGTGAGGATGAGCAATTCGTCGTCCCGGTAGCCGTCCAGGTCGTCCACCTCGAGCAGATAGCCGTCGGGGATGTTGAGCTCACCCAGCTGCATGGCCACCCGGCTGACGGAAATCATGCTCCGGCCCACGAAGCATACCTTGCGGCCGAAGCGGATGCCGCTGTCGATGACCTGCTGGAGGCGGTTGATGTTGCTGGCGAACATGGCCACGATGACGCGGCCGTGGGCGTTGCGGAACTGATTGATGAATGTTTCGCCGATTTTGCGCTCGCTGATGGTGTAGCCCGGGCGCTCGATATTGGTGCTTTCGCACAGCAGGGCCAGCACGCCCTTGTCGCCGATGACGGCCAGGCTGCTCAGGTCCGTCACTTCCCCGTCCACGGGGGTGTAGTCGATTTTGAAGTCGCCCGAGTGCACCACCGTGCCCGCCGGGCAGGTAATGGCCAGGGCGCAGGCGCCGGGGATGGAGTGGTTGACTTTAATGAATTTCACCGTGAACTGGCCGATCTGCACCTCATCCCGGGGCAGGATGGCGTTCAACTGGATGCCGCCCACCCGGTGCTCCCGGAGCTTGAGGTCGATGAGGGCGAGGGTCAGCCGGGTGCCCCAGATGGGGGCGGGCACCTCCCGCAGGATATACGGGGTCGCGCCGATATGGTCTTCGTGGCCGTGGGTGAATACATAACCGCGCACGCGGTTTTTGTTGGCGACGAGATAGGATGCATCGGGGATCACCAGGTCAATGCCCAGCATATCCTCCTTGGGGAAAATGGAGCCGCAGTCCACCACCAGAATGTCATCCTCGTATTCAAAAGCGGTCATATTCTTGCCGATTTCATCTACACCGCCCAGGGGGATGATTCTCAGCTTCGGGCTCTGAGGCATATGCCTCCTCCTTTCAAATGATTTGCCGGTTCTATACAAAAAACAGGAGATTCGTATTGAATTCATTTATCTTGCTCGGCAGGAAGCCGTCGGAAAAATAAACGTCCAATCCAAATCTATTATAACATGTTCCGCACAAAATTACCAGCGAATTTTAAAATTTATTCTGACAGCCATTGCTTCTTTTTCTTCGCGTTTTCGGGATATTCCGGCTTTTGTATGCGATTGTGTTTATTCCTGCCGGATTTCACAGGCTGCAGGTGCATAAGGCAGCAAAACCACGCGCCGAAACTGAAAATTTT
>CANQKI010000098.1 GCA_947624355.1 uncultured Clostridia bacterium
GTCGGTAAAGGCTCCTGAACCTCTTCGGCCCAAACAGGCTGCGCAATGCAGGATGCCATCATACAGATTGTAAGTGCCAGACTCATAACCCGCTTGAAATTCATTGTTCAGTCCCCCATTTATAAAGTAAATCGTATGCTATCTGTTCCGTAAAGTAGACTTTGTGTGCCACCTGTGATAAAATTAATCTTAACTTTTTAGGCGCATTCTGTAGCTATGCTACTGGCTTAGGGGGATTGGAGAATGCTGTTTGAAGCTGGAACATAAAGTCTACTTTATTTTACAAGATTTAAGATATCCGTAATATTTTTGAAGATTCCTCCAGCTCCATTTTTGCCCATCTCAAAAAAGTAGTGTGTGATACGCCTGCTTGTTGGGCTGCTTCTCTTGCCGAAAGTTTCCCATTCCGCCAGGAATCAATCAGTTTTCCATAAGCAGCGGGTTTTGATTTAGACTTTGCCCCAAATTGAACCCCCCGAGCTTTCGCTGCAGCAATTCCTTCAGCTTGTCTGCGTCTTATGAACTCGCGTTCAGTTTGCGCCACATAAGAAAGAAGCTGCAATACAATATCTGCGATTAGGGTTCCGGTCAGATCACGTCCCTGCCTGGTATCCAGCAAAGGCATATCCAACACAACGATAGCAGCCTGTTTTTCTTTAGTAATGATTCTCCACTGTTCGATGATCTCATCATAATTCCTGCCCAGCCGGTCGATGCTTTTGATTACAAGGGTATCGCCGGGCTTTATTTTGCGAAGCAGCTTTCTGTATTGAGGACGATTAAAGTCCTTACCAGACTGTTTATCGACAAAGATATGCTGCTCATCGATGCCAAATTCGTGCATGGCAATCATCTGGCGCGCTTCACGCTGTTCCTTCGTGGATACACGCACATAGCCGTAAGTCGTGCAATTCATACTGTTGCCTCCTGTAAATAGTTTTTCATTCTATTCTACAGAAAGCGCCTAAATACGTTATTCAATTGTCAAAATCCTTTGTTATAAATATCAGTCGAATTCTTTCACATCCTCTCTGCACATCATATGCGCTCTTTATTATAACTCATATGATATGCATTTTGCAACCCTTATGATATCTTTTTTGCTTATCAATTGTTCAGTAAAATAGTGTTTGTATTTGAGCGCAGGAGGAAAATATGGACACAAAAATGAGAATTAAGGAGCTCATGGACGAGCGTGGATGGACAATTTATGAACTTTCTAAACGTTCTGGCCTTGCTCAAACTACGATTTCCAATATGTGGAAGAGAAATACAGAGCCTACTATTCCCTCTCTAAGAGCTATTTGTAGTGGCTTTGGAATAACGCTTTCTCAGTTTTTTGCTGAAGAGGATATGGTGGAGTTGACTCCTGAGCAGAAAGAATTCTTTGCGCATTGGTCGTCGCTTTCTGCTGACCAGAAAAAAATGTTGATGGACTTGGTCAAGTCAATGAAATAATTTCGCTTTCTGCAAGAGCCTTCGAACTTACCGCATTGCAGTCAATTTTCGATTCTTTTCCTTGTCTTCTTGCTTTGTGTCCTATATGTATTGTAATCCAACAGCCTGCCCGATGCGAAAAACGTATTGGGCCCTGCAAAAATTTTTCTTCCAATTAATTTAATATAGAAAGACCGCTGGCACGATCTTTCCGATCTTGCCAGCGGCCATACTGTTTACAGGTTATGGATGACTTCGTTCTGCACAATTTCTTCTGCCCGGCTTCGGATGTTGTTCATTCTGCCGACCCACACCATGGGCTGTTCCGCTTTCAGGCGTTCCGTAATGCCCTCTTGCTGCTTCATCTGATCAATCAGACGTTCCATCATGGACTCGGCTCTCTCGTCGGCATCCACCAAATGTTTGTGAAGGCTTCCGTTCAGGATGAGGAGTTCGTATAATTCCGGATGCATGGCTTTCAGGTAACTGCCGTGCATTCTGCCCCATCTTCCGATAGGGCGCTTGTCTTTGCTGTCACACACCAGATTGGTATGAAGTCTTTCAGCTCTACTTTCTGCATATCGTTCATCGGATTTTTCAAAGAAATTCTTCATCATATTCTTACCTCCTGACAGAAACAGTTATTGCCATGGGAGTCCTTGAGCACTACGTTCTGCCGGTCTTTGAGTTTGATTATGATGATTAGTTCCTTATGAAAGTAAACGCGAGAGCTTGCTCTCACCCCGACGGGCTTTTTCTGGATTTCGTGCTGCCCCGGCGTCTCCCAGCGACACCCAAAACAGCTCCAGCGGCACATTGTTTGATTCACACGTCCACCCTGTTCCGCAAAAGTGGAGTCCAGGGGGATCATCCCCCTGGCAGGGTTTGGGGCAGCGCCCCAAAAAAGACTGAAGAAGCCCCCGAAGAACCTGCCTCACTTCTCCCACGGGACGAAGTCCTGCACCGCGCCCTGACCGTCCACGTACGGGTTGAGGCGAAAATCGGTATCGTTCTGGATGCGGCGCATAATCTTCTGGGCGTCCTCCCCCTGCACCAGCACAGGCTGATAGTTGTTTTCGGGGAGAGTGCCGCTGAAATGGATGGGCCAAAGGGTCAGCTGGTGACCGGTATAAACGCCGTCCTCGAAGTAGAGGTCGAAGGTGGCGATGGTCGCCCCGACGTACTGAATGCTTTCCGGGTTGCGGCCGTCGTGCACGCCCGTATTGCCGCCGAACACGTTATTGCCCAGGCTGTAGATCTGAGTCACGCCGTCCTTGACGAACACGCCCTGGGGCACATGGGGATGATTGCCGACAATGATATTGGCCCCCATCGGCACCAGCTTGTTGAAATAATTATTGTGCATATTGCCGTGGGTCTCGTTATATTCCGTGCCGCAATGGAGGGAAGCGATAATCACCTGGCACCCTGCGTCCTTGAGCTGCTGGAAGCATTTTTCGGTGTCCCGGGCGTGATCCTTGAACCAGAGGGGAATGACGCCCACAAAACCGATGCGCACACCCTTGACGTCCACATAGCAGGCGTAGGAGCCGTATTCCGTGCTGCCGCAATACTTGATTCCGGCAGCGGCCAGGGTCTGCACAGTGGTATTATGGGCGGCCATGCCGAAATCGGAAAAATGGTTGTTGGCCAGGTTCGCCACCTCGATGCTGCCCTCCACCAGGGCCTGCACATAGGTTTCGGGGGCACGGAAGCGCAATTGACTGGTGGACGCGGGTTCGGTGGAATTGAACACGCACTCCAGGTTCACCAGGGTGATATCGTCTTGACCGATAATGGACTGAATCTTTTCAAAGGGGTAGGCAAAGCCGTACTGGTCGATGTAATGCCGGATGGAATAATCCTGGTCCCGCACCCGGTCATTGCAGCCCAGCATCACGTCGCCTGTACAGCTAACGCGCACCACCGTGGTTTCCGCAAGGGCGGGCGCGGCCAAGGCAAGGGCCAGCGCCAGCGCCAGGAAAAAAATCAAGCCTCGTTTCATTTTATGTCCTCCTTGATCGGCAACGTCCAGATTTCCGCGCCCATGAGCCGGGCCTCCTCGGGATCGTGCACCGCCATGAGCGTAAAGGGCGCATGGTCCCGGATTCTTTCGGCGATGCGTTCCCGAAGCCCCTGATCCAGCCCCTTGAAGGGCTCGTCCAGGATCAGGATATCGCCCCCAAAGGCCAGGGCCCGGGCCAGGGCCGCCCGCCTGCGCATACCGCCGCTCATTTTGCCGGGCAGCGCGTCCATATCTTCTATTTCCATGGCCTGAAGCCACGTTTCCGCCGCGTCCGGCCCGCCAACCAGCGCCACATTCTTCCGGGCGCTGAGCCAGGGCAGCAGCCGGTCTTCCTGAAAGAGAAAGGCGGTTTTTTTGCCATCCACCCCTTCGATCTTCCCGGCAAGGGGCGGCAGCAGCCCGGCGACGGTGCGAAGCAGGGTGGTCTTGCCCGCCCCGGAAGGGGCCATAACGGCCACCGCGCCATGTTCCGGCCATTCAAAATTCAGGTGCTCCAGCACAGGCTTGCCGGGAAAGCCCACGGTCAGGTCAATCGCCCGCATAGCCGTCCCCTCCCCTGGAGCGTTCCATGGCCCAACGGAGCAGCTTTTCCAGCGCCAGGGACAGCAGGATCACCGTCAGCGTCCAGGCGAAAAGCTCTTCCCGCTCCAGATAAATTTTCGCGTCATACAGACGTCTGCCCACGGCCAGGTCGGGCAGGGCAATGACCTCGGCCGCAATGCCGCTTTTCCAGGCAAAGCCCAGGGCCGTGATGCAGGCGGCGGCAAAGGCTGGGCGAATGGCCGGGGCGTACAGATACCGCGCCTTCTGCATGGGCGAAAAGCGGTAGGCATCCGCCATTTCCACCAGGTTCGCGTCCACGTTCATCAGCGCCTGGCGCACGGCCGTCCACACAATGGGCATGACCATGAGAAAAGCAATGAACACGGGCACATGGGCCCGGCTCAGCCACAAAATCACCAAAATAATGAAGGAAGTAACGGGCGTAGCCTTCACAACGGCCCCGAGGGGGGACATGAGCGCGTCAAACCATCGCCATTTCCAGCAGCCGACGGCCAGCGCCGTGCCAGTAAGCACGCCCAGGACAAAGCCAGCCATCACCCGAAGCAGCGTGACCCCCACGTTCTGCCAGAAGGCCGCCGTGGCCCCCAGCCGCAAAAGGGCGGTCAGGGTGGCCGCGGGGCCAGGCAGCAGCAGGGGATGGCCCACCAGCAGCGCCAGGGCCTCCCATACGCCGATCCAGAACAGGGCGACGCCCGCCCCCCGCAGCGCTTTCTTCATGGCAGCTCCTTACAGATAGGGAATCATGTCGCTGAGGCGGCCGAAGGTGAGGTGCGGCTGGATTTCGGATTCCCGGAGCATTGCTTCCGTGGTTTCGCCGCTCATTACCAGCACGCTCAGCATCCCGAAATTCACGCCCGTGGCGATATCGGTGTACAGCCTGTCCCCCACCATGGCCATTTCTTCCTTTTGCAGACCCGTCACCCGCAGGGTTTCCTCCACAATGCCCTTGTAGGGCTTGCCGATAATGCATTCGGGTTCCCGGCCCGTGCTGGCCTTCACGTAAGCGATGGTGGCCCCGATATCCGGAATAAAGCCCGTTTCGGTGGGGCAGTTGAAATCAGGATGGGTGGCAAAATAGGGCAGCCCCGCCCGCACGTAATCGCACAGCCGGGTGATTTTCCGGTAATCAAACCCCGTATCAAAGGCCAGCACCACGTAATCCGGGTCGTCCTCCGTAATTTCCATGCCCAGGGCACGCATTTCCTCCAGCACCGGCCCGTTGCCGAACACCCAGGCCTTTTTCCCGGGCATCAGCTGGGCGAAATACCGGGCCGCCGCCTGGCCGGATGTGAGCACGTTGCAGAATTCCTCCGGCACGCCCATGCGGCGGAGCTTATTCCGGTAAATATCGGCGGTCTTGGAGGAATTATTGGTGAGGAACAGATTCCGCCGCCCCGTTTTCTTCAACGCGTCCAGGAAATCCAGCGAACCCTCGATCAGCCGGTCCCCCAGGTAAAAGGTGCCGTCCATATCCAGCAAAAAGCACCGGACCTTGGACAGTTTTTCCCGAATATCCATCTTCATTCTCCTCCTGGCAAACCCACGGCAAAGCGCAGCACGTCCCCGTCCCGGCGGCCGATGCCGATCAGTTCGTTCTGCAGGTACAGCCGGGCATGCTCCCCTGCCGCCAGACCCGCCGCCAGATTGCCCGGCAGCTTGCCCCCGCTCCGGGCGGTTTTGCCGTACCGGTCCGGCACGTCGATCCGGGGCATGCCCTGCAGGGGAAAATCCAGGGGCAGCAGCCATTTTTCCGTCCCGTCCGCCTGCAGTTCCTCCAGCGTCACGGTATCATCGATCCCAAAGCAGCCGTGGCGCGTGCGCAAAAGAAAGCGCATATGGGCCGGGCGGCCCAGGGCCTGGCCCAGGTCATGGCACAGGGTGCGGATGTAGGTGCCGCTCTGGCACTCCACATGCAGCATATACCCCGCGTCCGTTTCCTCCATCAGCTCCAGGGCCGTGATTTCCGTTTCCCGCACCGCCGCCAGCACCTGCACGCCCTTCCTTGCCAGGGCATACAGGGGCTTTCCCCCCTGCTTGACGGCCGAATAGGCAGGGGGCCGCTGCAAAATGCGCCCCCGGAAGGCGGGCAGCGCTGCCTCCACTTCCTGTCGGGACGGAATGCCCCGGCCCTCCTCGGTCAAAAATCCCTGGGCGTCCTGGGTATCGGTGGCGCCGGTAAAGGCGATTTCGGCCAGGTACCCCTTGGTCTTATCCGAAAAATAATCCAGCAGCCGCGCCCCGCGCCCCAGCAGAATGGGCAGCACCCCCGCGGCCTCGGGGTCCAGGGTGCCCGCGTGGCCCGTCTTTTCCCCCGTCAACCGCCGGACGACGGCCACCGCCGCCCCCGAACTCATCCCCGGCGGCTTGAGCAGGTTCAGGTATCCGTTCACCGCGCCGCCTCCAGCTCCCGCAGCATGGCCGCGTCCACCCGGGCGCAGCAGGCCGCCAATTCGCCCTTTACCTCGCAGCCCGCAGCCGTCACATGGCCGCCGCCGCCCATTTTTTCCGCGATGGCCGATACGTCATATGGCGGTCGGGAACGCAGGGAAAAGCGCACCGTGCCGGGGAAAGGGCTGTAGGCCAGGTAGGCCATTTCCGCGCCCTCCATGTTGATCAGCAGATCGATTACCGCAAAGCTGTGCTCCACCCGGGCGCCGGTGGCGGCGTAATCCTCGGGCGTCAGCACGGCGGACACGCATTTACCCCCGGCAAAGGGCCGCAGGGTCTGCAATGCACGGGCCATGAGGCGCAGCTGGGCTTCGGGCTTGATGAGGTGCAGCCGCCGCGCCATGTCATGGAGGGGCAGACCGCAATCCACCAGCTCGGCCACAATGCGGAATGCCTCCCCCGTGGTGCCGTTTGACAGGAAATTGCTTGTATCCGTGCTGATGGCGCAGTACAGGCAGGCGGCCATATCGGCGTCCACGGGCACGTTCAGCGCCCGGATCAGCCGGTACACGATGCAGCCGGCCGCCGCCGCGTGCACGTCCACCCACCGGGCGTGGCCGAAGAGGGTGTTGGTGGCGTGATGGTCGATCTGCAGGTGCATGTGGACGGCCCGGAAGTATTTTTCGCACGCCCCCAGGCGGCTCAGCCGCGAGGCGTCCACCGAAACGGCCGCGTCAAACCGCGCGCCTTCCAGGGTATCCGGACCCACAACTTTTTCCGTCCCCGGCAGAAACAGGAATTCGGGGGGCACAGGGTCGGCGGAGGCCAGGGTAACGCGCTTTCCCATTTTTTCCAGGGCCGCCGTCAGCGCCAGGGCGGAACCGATCGCGTCCCCGTCCGGCAGGGCGTGGGGGCAGACCAGAATGGTTTGCGCCTTTTGCAGCGCGTCCAGGAGCGCTTCAGGGGCAGCGGACTCATTCCGCGTTGTCATCGGTATCCTCCGCGATATTCTTCAGAATTTCGGCGATGTGCACGCCGTATGCGATGTTGCGGTCCCGCTCAAAGAGAATTTCGGGGGTATAACGCAAATCCACCCGGGCCCCCAGCTCATGGCGGATATAGCCCGCGGCCTTCCGGAGAGCCCGGAGCATGTCCTCCGCCTTGTCGTCCTCCAGCACGCTGACAAACACCTTGGCGTACCGAAGATCCCGGGTCACCTCGGCCCGGGTCACGCAGTAGGTGCCCGCGATGCGCGGGTCGTTCATATCCCGGATGATAGCGTCCACCGCGTGGCGCACCTCTTCGGATATCCGGTCAATCCTGAAATTCGGCATATTGCCAACTCCTAACTTTTGAAAACAGGGGGCCAAGAGGCCCCCTCGGGCTGCCGGGAAAGCGGCTTTTTCTCCTCTCCGGCAGTCAAATTATCTCTCGATTTCTTCCATGACGAAGCACTCGATGGTGTCGTTTTCCTTGATGTCGTTGTAGTTCTCCAGGCCGATGCCGCATTCATAGCCCGCGCTGACCTCCCGCACGTCGTCCTTGAAGCGGCGGAGGGAGGAAAGCTTGCCCTCGAAGATGACCACGTTGTCCCGCAGCAGGCGGACGGACGCGTTGCGCTGCACCTTGCCGTCCGTCACGTAGGAGCCGGCGATGGTGCCCGCGCCCGTAATCTTGAACACGTTGCGCACCTGGGCATGGCCCAGCAGGTTCTCCTTGTATTCGGGGGCCAGCAGGCCCTTCATGGCCTTTTCCACATCCTCGATGGCCTGATAGATGATGCGGTAGAGGCGGATATCCACGCCCTCTTTCTCGGCGGCGTCCCGGGCGGTATTCTCGGGGCGGATGTTGAAGCCGATGATGATGGCGTTGAAGGCGGCGGCCAGGTTCACGTCGTCCTGGGTGATGGCGCCCACGGCGCTGTGGAGCACGCGCACCTTCACATCGTCGTTGGAGAGCTTCTCCAGGGCCTGCTTCACGGCCTCCACGCTGCCCTGCACGTCGGCCTTGATGATGATGTTCAGGTTCTGCACCTTGCCCTCGGAGATATTGGCGAACAGATTATCCAAAGACACCTTGGCGGAGGACGCCGCCCGGGCGGCCTTCTGCTTATCCTTCCGTTCCTGGGCCACCTGACGGCTGAGGTGGTCGTCCTTGACGGCCATCATTTCATCGCCGGCCAGGGGCACGTCGGTAAAGCCGGAAATTTCCACAGGGGTGGAGGGGCCGGCAGACTGCACCCTTTCGCCCCGGTCGTTCACCATGGCGCGGACGCGGCCCGAAGCCGTGCCGGCCACGATATTGTCCCCCACATGGAGGGTGCCGTTCTGCAAAAGCACGGTGGCCAGGGGGCCTTTCGCCTTGTCCAGCTTGGCCTCGATGATGACGCCCTTGGCCATCCGGTCCGGATTGGCGCGGAGCTGGAGCACGTCGGCCTGGAGCAGGATCATTTCCAGCAGCTCGTTCACGCCCTGGCCGGTCACGGCGCTGACGGGCACCATGATGGTATCGCCGCCCCAATCCTCGGCCACCAGGTCGTACTTGGTCAGGTCCTGCATGATGCGGTCGGGGTTGGCCCCTTCCTTATCCATTTTGTTGATGGCCACCACAATGGGCACCCCCGCCGCCTTGGCGTGGTTGATGGCCTCGATGGTCTGGGGCATGACGCCGTCGTCCGCCGCCACCACCAGCACGGCGATATCCGTGGCCTGGGCGCCGCGCATGCGCATGGCGGTGAATGCCTCGTGGCCCGGGGTGTCCAGGAAGGTGATCTGCCGGCCGTCCAGCTTCACGGTGTAAGCGCCGATGTGCTGGGTGATGCCGCCGGCCTCGGTGGCCGTCACATGGGCCTTGCGGATATAGTCCAGCAGGGACGTTTTGCCGTGGTCCACATGGCCCATGATGGTGATGACCGGGGGGCGGGACTGCAGATCGCTCTCGCTGTCCTCAAAGTTGGTGTCGCTGAGGGCGTCCTCGGCGGTCTTATCCAGCTTCATTTCCAGCTCCACCCCGAACTCGGAGCAGACCAGGGAAGTGGTGTCAAAGTCCAGTTCGCTGTTGATATTGGCCATGATGCCCAGCATCAGCAGCTTTTTCAGGATTTCGCCCGCGGGCTTGCCGATGCGCTCGGTCAGGTCCTTGACGGTGATGGTCTCGGCGGTCATGTAGGCCTTTTCGATCTTGATGGGGGCCATCATCTGCTGGGCCGAAGGCTGCTTCTTGCTGGCCCGGGCGCGCTTGCCGCCCCGGACGGTCTCGTCGTCATAGCCGCTGTTCAGGGATTCCTTTACCAGCTGCTTGCGGTTCTTGGCCACATGCTCGGGGTCATGCTGGCGGATATACTGCTTTTTGTTGGGATCGTAATTGCTGACCCGTTCCTTTTCCACCACGGGCGTCAGTTCGGGCCCGCGGCTGCGGCCGCCGCCCATGGGCCGGTTGCCCCCCGCCGCGGGACGGCCCCCGCCCATGCCGGGGCGACCGCCCCCCGCGGAAGGATTGGCCGGACGGCCATAACCGCCCTGGGCATTGGCCGGGCGTCCGTACGGCCCGCCCTGACCGGCCGCCGCAGGATTGGCGGGGCGGCCATAAGGCCCCTGGGGGTTCGCGGGACGGCCATAAGGCCCCTGGGGATTGGCAGGGCGACCGTACGGTCCCTGGGGGTTTGCGGGGCGGCCATAGGGCCCCTGCGGGTTCGCGGGACGGCCGTAGGGCCCCTGGGAATTGGCCGGACGCCCGTACGGCCCCTGCGGGTTCGCCGGACGGCCATAGGGGCCCGCGGGCCGCTG
>CANQKI010000099.1 GCA_947624355.1 uncultured Clostridia bacterium
CCAGGCGGCCCATGTAACCGGTTTTGTAACCTTAATGTGCTAAAATATACCTGGAATGATGGGTTAGATGTACCCATACGCCAATATTTCCCGGCAGGGATGGCGCATCCGGAAAAGAGGGCGGTTTGCCCCGTCCCCCTGATGGCCCGTCGCCTGAAGCGCATTTCGAAGGGTCCATTCTCTCCGGAATCCCAATACAATGTTTACTTTGGTACGGAGCCCAGAAAGGAATACAGACTTTGGTTTCTTTTCGGGCTTGTACACGGAACCTTGTCCCACCCGCATAGCATGATACCGAGGCAGCCTCCGGGCCGCCGGAACCGTAACAGACACGCTGAACATGATGCCCAACCGGGGACGGGCAGTCCCTCTCCGGTCTGCCCCGAAACCGTTACATGAACGCCTGCTACTTAGAGGAGGAAATGCAATGATGAAGAAACTTTACGTCCGGCTGATTGCCCTGCTGACGGCTGCTTTGCTTCTGCTCAGCTGCACATCCTTTGCCGTCTTTGCCGAGGATATCCCGGCGGAAGCGGCCGGCGAAGCGCAGCAGCAGGAAGCCGTGCCCGCCGATGAACCGGCGGCCGATCCCGCTGCCGAACCGGCCGATGAACCCGCTGCCGAACCGGCGGCGGAGGGGACGGAAGGCGAACCCGCTTCCGAGCCTGTGACGGAACAGGCGGAGGGCGATCCTTCTTCCGGTTCTAATGAGGCCGATCCCGCGGCGGATGCGTCTTCTTCTAATGATGCTGCGGCGGAGCAGCCGGCGAACGAAATCCCGGCCGAGCCTGCCGACCAGCCGGCGGAACAGACGGAAGAACCCACCGCCGAACCGACGGCCGAACCCACGGCTGAACCGACAGCGGAACCGACGGCTGAGCCCACTGCGGAGCCCACGGCGGAACCCACCGCGGAACCCACCGCGGAACCGACGGCTGAGCCCACCGAGGAGCCCACGGAAGAACCGGCCGACGAGCCCACCGTGGAGCTGACGGAGGAGCCCGAACCCACCCCCACGCCCGAACCCACGACGAACCCCCTTCACAGCGCGTTTGCTTATGTGGCGATGAAGGACGGCGAAGAACTGTACTTTGGTATGTATGTGCGCCTCGTGGCCGTGCTGAGCGGTTATGAAGGCGTGCCCTACACCCTGCAGTGGCAGACCTGCGACGACAATATCCACTGGGTGGACGTTCCCGGCGCCAACGAGCCCACCCTCCTGGTGGAAGTCCTTAAAAACAATTATCTGAATTATTGGCGGGTGGTGGTGATCACCGATCATGCGGAGCCCACCGTCGGCGATTGCCTGCTCTCCTCCGCCATGCCCGCCCCCGAGGCCACCGAGGTCCCCGTTGTGACCGCGATTCCCGCTGAGACGGAAGCTCCCGAGGCCACCGAGGTTCCCGTTGTGACTCCGATTCCCGCTGAAACGGAAGCCCCCGAGGCCACCGAGGTCCCCGTTGTGACCGCGATTCCCGCTGAAACGGAAGCTCCCGAGGCCACCGAAGTCCCCGTTGAAGATGAGGCCACCGAGGCTCCCGTTGAGCCCGAAGAGAGCGAGCCCACCGAGCCGCCTTTCGAAGAGCCCGAGGTGGACGACCCCTGGACCGAGCCCACCGCTGAGCCCACGGAAGAACCCATGGAAGAACCGACCGAAGAACCCACGGCCGAGCCCACCGCGGAACCCACCGCCGCTCCCACCGCCGAACCGACGGAAGAACCCACCGCTGAGCCCACCGCGGAACCCACCGCCGAGCCCACGCCCCTGCCCGCCGGCATCGAAGGCTTCACCTTCCAGAAGAATGACGACGGCTCCCTGGTGCTGGGGGACGACGGCCTGCCCGTGCCCGACCTGGCCGAGGGCGCCATGGAATATCCCACGGGCTACCTGACCGACGAAAACGGCAATCTGGTGCTGGATGAAAACGGCAATCCCATCGTCACCGCCGTGGCCCAGAAGGTGCTCACCATCGAAGACCAGCTGGATCCCTCCCGCTCCATTGATATTTATGCCGATTGGGGCGGCGGCGAGCTGGTGGAGAATACCGAGGCCGTTCTCTTCGCCGTGCTCCACGGCTATGACAACGCCGTATACACCCTCCAGTGGCAGCAGAGCCATGACGACCAGACCTGGTTTGATATCGACGGGGCGACGGACCTGCGCCTGCCCGTCCTTGTCACCCGGGATAATTACCTGGATTATTGGCGCGTGGTGTTGACCATCACGGACGTAACGGAATAAACCGTATCGATCAGGGGCGCGGCCCTGCGCCCCGCCCTTGATGCTTTGCGTTTCATCGGAAAACGCCGCGGAACGAATCGTCACTCCCAGGAGATTATAGGAGGAAGAGCCATGAAAGAAAAACTGCGCAGGCTGCTTGCCTTGGTCATGACCGTCATGATGCTGTGGAGCTGCATGCCTGTTGATACGCTGGCAGAGATCATTGTGGAGACCAGCCACTCTGCGCGTCCCTTCGCCCTCATGAGCATTGATCCGGATAACAATCCTGTGGCGACCTTTGTCTTCCAGGACAGGGAAGACAACGAGATTGCGGACTATAAGCAAAACGGCATGGAGGGCGATGTGATTCATGCCCCCCAAAGCCCGGCAGTTGCAAATGAAAGGGAAAAGTTCGTAGGCTGGAAAGACGAAGCCGGAAACATTTTCCAGGATGGATACGTTGTGCAGGCCGCTGACCTAGGCAATACGTATACCTATACGGCTTCTTTTTCGTCCATTTACTACGCTTACTTCATGACCGCTCCGGATGCGGAGGGCAAGACCATGGTGTTCGCCACCAAGGAAGCGCTTCCGGAAAACGGCAACAGCGTAACCGCTCCCAGCGCGTCTGAATACACTCCTGTGCAGGCGACGCTGACCGGCTGGTCGTCTGTCGATGCGGATGGCGACGGTTATGGCGAAAGCCCTGAGGTTATGCCCGGCAGGCAAGTCACGCTTACCGCTGATACCTATTTTTACCCCCTGACCGCGGCCGGCTACTGGATCAATTTTGACAGCAACGGCGGCTCGGGCATTTCTTCCGTGTTCAAGTATCAGGGTGATGGCAACACCAATCTGGATGACCTTGACCCGAAGCCCATCCCCACTCGGCCCGGCTATGTGTTCAAGGGCTGGCAGCTGAACGGGAAAAACATCTCGTCTTCTACTTCCGGCAGCGTAGCCTATGACAGAAGCAGAGATACAAAGATTCGTGATGGTTTGATTCCAGGGTACCAAGTGTATCAATGCGCTATCTGCGGCCAAGGATATTACGTTCATAATGGTAGAGCTGAACATACAACGCATTATATTGACGCGGCAGGATCGATCACGCTGGGCATTGTTCCCGAACCTTCGCCCATTGCGGACGTGACCCTGGAAGCCCTTTGGGAAGCGCAGGGAACCGATTATCTGATCGTGTATTGGGGCGAGGAACTGACGCCTGATACGCCCTATAAAACGCTCACGACGGGCGACTACCCCGTGGCCGTTCTTGGCACGGACACCGGTACCGCCACAGCGGGCGCCACGATTACTGCGACGAATGCCGCACGCAATAAGAGCTTCGATTATTTCGAGGCTGATGAGAACCGCAACGCTGCCTCCACGCTGACCGTCACCCCGGGCGGCGAGGCCGTGCTGAGCGTCTATTATCGCCGGTCGCTGCAGTATATTAACTTTGAATTCGATAAAGACAATGTCTCGTTGACTATCAAAGGCCAAACGTACAACTCTAAAGAAGGATATGATTATACTATCACGGCCAAGTACGAGCAGGATATCACTGATCTGTGGCCGACGGCTGATAAGTTTAGCAACACTGGTAATCAGAGCATAAGCACATGGGATAACGATGGCACCGACCAAACTTCTATTGTTCATACGGTTACAAAAGATGCCATTAAAAATGAACCGTATACAGCAAAGTGGACGAATGGTTTGGGCTACTTCTATCTTCGTTATGAATTTGAAACAGTGGAAGGAGGAGCGTACGAACGTAGCGCGGAGTACTCTCAGTTAGTCCGTTACAGCAGCGGACAAAAATCTTGGGACTCTAAAGAAATTACGGGCTTTACGGCTGTCAGAGACTCTACTAACCGTAAATCCATGACTAACGATTTAAAGACTGAAATTAAGAATTCGTACGGGCTTACCCCAAAAGAAGCATATAATTACTCATACTATTTCCCCCTGCAATACAACCGTAAATCCTACGTCTTCACCATGAAGAACGGCACGGAGGATTTCTCGACCGACAGCTTCAAGTACGAGGCCAGTACTGCCACTGCCGGCACTGGGTACGGGAAAAACAGAAACAATCCTCCCAAACCCGCGGACGTTCCCGAAGGGGCGCAGTTCTATGGCTGGGCCGAGGTGCCTGCGGAGCAGATCAGCAATCCAGCAAGCTTCACCTACTACAACTTTGCCACCGGGAAGATGCCCGCCCACGACGTGGTGCTTTATGCCATCTGGAAGGTGCCGCAGGTCAGCCTGACCGTGGAAGTTACCTTTGATCAGGACTTCAACAACGACGGCGAGACCTCCTACACCGCGAGGATGAACGTGGCGATCGGTTCGTCCATCGCCAGCACGGGCGCTTACGCCGAGATCATGGGGAAGATTGCGGAAAGCGACCAGATCGTCGTTCGCTGGGAGAAGCAGAACGCCGATGGCAGCTGGACCGCGATCTCGCCCGGCGACCCGATCATGGAGAATACCGTTGTTCACGCTGTCCTCGCCAGCAAAGAGGGCGGCTACACCGTCACCTATCAGACGGGCGACGGGGTGCCTAAGCAAACTGATGAAGACAAGTACAGCTACGGCCATACCACCGGCGTGCGCGCCAACGAGTATCCCGAAGCCTGGGGCGTGCCTGATGGACAGTTCTTTGCCTACTGGCAGGATCAGAATGGCAATAAGTATTATCCCGGCGAGCAGGTAAAGGTCGACGTTTCCAACGTCATCCTGACCGCCGTCTACACCACGACCCCGGACAAGACCCAGATTACCTATAAGACCAACTATCCCACCGGCTCCGCTCCGGCTGGTATGCCCGCGCTGAGCGAGCAAACGGCAACGGACAATGAGCTGTCGAACAACGGCTCTTACACCGTGAAGAGCTTCGAGGAAGTTTTCCCCGGTGAAACCGAAATCCTCAAGTATTACAAGTTCGCCGGTTGGTCTACCAGCAAAGGCGGCAGTGCATCCATCAATAAGGAGCAGACCATCCGCGTCAACAATACGAATGAGGCGGACGAAAACGTCCTCTATGCTGCCTGGACGCCGCTGTCGGGCGACATCACCATTACCAAACAAGTGGTGTCGGCGGGCGCGTCGGGCGACGAGATGTTCTCCATCACCGTGACCCGCAGCAACTGGGACGGCCTGAGCGGTTTCACCGACACCGTGTACCTCAAGGCGGGCGAATCTACCACCATCAACGCCCCCACGGGTTACTACACCATCAGTGAAGAGAACGTTGACGGCAAGTACCAGGTTTCGTACAACCCGGATGGCGCCTGGGTCACAGCGCTTGCCAACACCAATTTCACCGTCACCAACACCGACCTGACCCCGTCCCTGACGGTCACCAAAACCGCCGACACGGAGAGCGCTGCGGTGGGCGATACCATTACCTATACCATTACCGTGACCAATAACGGCAATGTGACGGTGAACAACGTTACCGTGAACGACCCGCTGACGGGCATGAACAATTCGTCCATCGGCACGCTGATGCCCGGTGCGAGCGGGAGCGTGACCACTACCTACACCGTGAAGGCGTCTGACATCGCGGCCGGTCCGATCAAGAACACTGCCACCGCCACCGGCAAAGACGAGAAAGGCAACGAAGCGACCGCCAGCGACAGCGCCACCGTGGCCACGACGAAGAAAGCAATCAAGATCACCATTAAAGGCGATACGGGCGAGTACACGTATGACGGCAACTCGCATACGGTTAGCAGCTATACGGTGGACGGCATTCCGCAAGGTGCTGACATCAATGTCCAGCCGACCGGCGACATCACCGTGACGCAGACGAATGCCGGCACGTATACGCAGGGAATCACTGCCGATAAGTTCAACGTGACTTCCGACGCCTATGATGTAAGGGTTAATTACGTGAACGGCAAACTGACCATCAATAAGCGGTCCGCGACGGTGACGTCGGCGAGCGCGGAGAAGGAATACGACGGCACAGAGCTGACCGCGCCCGAAGTGACCGGTGAAGGCTTCGTCGAGGGCGAGGGCGTGACCGGCACCGCGACCGGCAGCCAGCTGACTGTTGGCACTAGCAAGAACACCTTCACCTACGAGGCGAAGGAGGGCACGAACCTCGAAAACTATACCATTACCGTGGTCGAAGGCACGCTGGAGGTGAAGGACCGTACCAATAAGTACGAAATCACCGTAAAGGCGAATAGCGACACCGTAACCTACGACGGCCAGAACCACAGCGTCAGCGGCTTCGAGAGCCTGGAGTTTGAGTTCAACGGCCAGAAGTACACCGTGGAAGGCCTGAGCGCTTCCGCGAGCGGCACGAATGCGGGCACCTACGATTCCAAGGTGACCGGCACCGCGGTCGTGAAGGACGCTGCGGGCAACGACGTGACGGCGCAGTTCACGGTGAAGACCGAGGACGGCCGGCTGACGATCAATAAGAAGGACGCGACGGTGAAGTCCGCGAGCGCCACGAAGGAATACGACGGCACACCGCTGACGAAGGACGAAGTGACCTATGAAGGCTTCGTCGGGGACGAAGGTGTGCACGGCACCGCGACGGGCAGCCAGTTGACTGTTGGCAGCACCAAGAACCCGTTCACCTACGAGGCGAACGAGGGGACCGATCTCAATAACTACGAAATCACTGAGGTCGAAGGCACGCTGGAGGTGAAGGACCGTACCAATAAGTACGAAATCACCGTAAAGGCGAATAGCGACACCGTAACCTACGACGGCCAGAACCACAGCGTAAGCGGCTTCGAGAGCCTGACCTTCGAGGTTGAGGGCAACACCTACACGGTGAGCGGGCTGGAGGCCACCGCGACCGGCACGAATGCAGGTGATTACACCACCACCATTACCGGCACCGCGGTCGTAAGGGACGCCAATAACAACGATGTGACGGTGCAGTTCGACGTGAAGACCGTGCCCGGCACGCTGACCATCAAGGCTACCGGTTTGACGGTGACCAAGACCGCCGACAAGACGACGGGCGCTGAGCTGAACGACGTCATCACCTACACCATCACCGTGACCAACAGCGGCGATGTGACCGTGAATGATATCACCGTGACCGACCCGCTGACGGGGCTGAATCAGAGCGTCGGCACGCTGGCTCCCGGTGCGAGCGCGGAAGCCATTACCACGACCTACACCGTGACCGAGGCCGACATCGTGAAGGGCAGCATTGAGAATACTGCCACCGCGACGGGCAAACCGGTGGATCTGAATACTAAGGACGATATGAAGCCGGGCAATGTGACCGGCAGCGGCAGCGCGACCGTAACCACGGCCGCGAAGAACCCCGAACTGTCTATCACCAAGACCATCACCAGCACGCCTGCGAACGGCACGGGGTATGATCTGGGCGAAACCATCACCTACGACATCACTGTGAAGAACACGGGTAATGTGACGCTGGAAAATGTTTTTGTGGTGGATACTCTGACCGGTGAAACCTGGTCCCAGAACAGTGTCAACCTGGCGCCTGGCGAAAGCAAGACATTCAAAACCAGCTACACCGTAAAGGAGGAAAATATCCTTGCTGGCAGCGTAACGAATATTGCCACAGCCTACGGATACGAGAAAGGGAATGACACGCAGCTGCAAGCGACAACCAACGCTACTGCCAAAACAGCCAATGAGAAACCCACTCTGACAGTGACGAAGACTGCCACCAGGGCACCCGCCAACGGCTCCTACTACGTGCTGGGCGAGACCGTCTACTACACCATTACGGTGACGAATGCCGGCAACGTGACGGTAAATGGCATTGATGTGATCGACCCGAATGCCGATAGTGTTAACGGTCTCCTCACCAACGAGGGTTGCGTTGGCTATATCGACGGCCTGAAGCCCGGTGACACGGTGACCTACACGAATGTGGCCCACGTCATCACCGAGGCTGACATCCTGAAGGGCAATGGCAATTTCACCAACACCGTCACAGCGAAGAATGGCGTTGACAAAAATGATAACGCTGCACCCGAAGCTACAGCCTCCGCGATCGTGCCCATTGCTGCGCAGGCACCCGCGCTGACGGTTGTGAAGGAAGCCGACAAGACGAGCGGTGCTGAGCTGAACGACGTCATCACCTATACCATCACTGTGACCAACAGCGGCAACGTGACGGTGAACAACATCACGGTGACCGACCCGAAGACTGGTCTTGAAGAGAGCGCGGGCACGCTGGCTCCTGGTGCGAGCACGAGCGTGACCACGAAGCACACCATCACCGAGGTCGACATCCTGGCCGGCAGCTTCGTGAACACTGCGACGGCGACCGGTACTGATCCGAAGGGCGGCGAAGTGACCGACGACGGCAGCGCGACGGTGACGACGGTTGAGCAGGCACCCGCGCTGACGGTGGAGAAGACCGCCGACAAGACGGAAGGCGCTGAACTGAACGACGTCATCACTTATACGATTACCGTGACCAACAGCGGCAACGTGACGGTGAACGACATCACGGTGACCGACCCGCTGACGGGCCTCGATCAGAACGTCGGCACGCTGGCTCCCGAGGCGAGCACGAGCGTGACCACCACGCATATGATTGACGAGGCCGATATCCTGGCCGGCAGCTTCGTGAACACTGTCGCCGCCGCCGGTACCGGCGCCAACGGCAAGCCCGTGTCCGCCAGCGACGACGAGACCGTGAAAACCGTGACGCAGGCCCCCGCCCTGACGGTGGAGAAGACCGTACTCAACAGCAATTACGGCTACGAACTGGGCAACACGGTGAGATACGCCATTCACGTGACCAACAGCGGCAACGTGACGCTGAGCGACGTCGTCGTGCGGGATCCGCTGACGGGCGACAGATGGGAGATTGAGTCCCTGGCTCCCGGCGCCAGCGAAGAATTCGTAACGGAAGCTGGTTACACTGTCGCTGAAAAGGACATCCTGGCGGGCGAGATCAAGAACACCGCCACCGCGACGGGCGCAGCCCCGAACGGCAGCTGGGTGTCCGACGAAGACAGCGTGACCGTGACGACCGTTGCGCAGAAGGCCGAGCTGACAGTGACCAAGACTGCCGTCGAACCGGAAGTTGCGAAGCTGGGCGACCGGATTATCTATAACATTACTGTGAAGAACACCGGCAACATGACGGTGAACGACATCACGGTGAACGACGGTATGGAGGGTGTGCAGTGGAAGGTTGAGTCCCTGGCTCCCGATAAAGATGTAAAACTTACCGTGTACCACACCGTGACGGAGGCCGACATCCTGGCGGGCAGCTTCGTGAATACTGCCACCGCTGACGGCACCGCCGCGAACGGCAATCCCGTGCACGGCGAAGACACGGAGACGGTGACCAACGAGTCCGAACCCGGCAAGCCCGTGATCGACAAGCCGGCTCCCGGCCTGACTTCCACCAAGACGCTGACGAACAAGGGCACGGGCAAGGACGGCGCATTCAAGGCCGGCGAGACCGCGACCTTTGACATCACCGTGACCAACACGGGCAACACGACGCAGACCAACGTGACCGTGACCGAAGCGATGACGGGTGCGGCGATCGTGCCCGGTGCAGGCTACTCGATCAACGAAGCGGGCGTGGCCGTAATTGAATCCCTGGCCCCCGGCAAGTCGGTGATCGTGAAGGCGCAGTACACCGTGACCCAGGCCGACATCAGTGAGGGTCGCAAACTGAATAACCTTGCGAAGGTGGGCGGCGATGGCGATACGCCTGATCCGGATACGGATATTCCGACGGAAGAGCAGAACCCGAACCTGATGGTGAAGAAAACCGTCAGCGGCCTCACCAATGCCGGTTTCGAAGTGGGCAGCACGGTGACGTATCACGTGCATGTTGAAAACAATGGCAACGTAACGCTGACGGGCGTTGTTGTGGTCGACAAAAAGACGAAGAACGCATGGGGAATCAGCTCCCTTGCGCCTGGCGAGAGCCAAGATTACTATCCGACGTACACCGTGACCGAGGCCGACATCCTGGCGGGCGAGATCG
>CANQKI010000100.1 GCA_947624355.1 uncultured Clostridia bacterium
TCAGCTTGCTTGGTTACTCGAATGTTTGGGATGCTCCCAGCTTCAACCTGCATCAATCGAATGCTGCAATGGGGAGGCGGCTGACAGTTTGCACGTTCGAGCGTTTCATCTCATGCAATGCATCGTCAGTCCGGCTTCCTCCTCATTGCAGCTTAGGTATGAGCCAGCGCATAGAGCTTTGGACACTCTATTTACCGGACGAGTATATTGTAGCAAGCAATGCTATTCGGCCCGAATTTGCAAAAAGCTTGTTGGATGGCTCCGCCCCCAATCCCCTGAAAACCAGAGCAAAGCTCTGTGGTTGTGTTGTATCGATGCGTCATGTCGCTTTCTGCTGAACGCTCAAATGAAAAAAGGAAAATTCCCAGTGCCTGTATATTATTTTTTCAACATCAGACGCAGGGACCTATTTATATTTTGAGCGTTTTTCTGGTGGGTGTTTTTTCATGAAGCGACGGTCGTGTCCAGGCATATCGAAATTTGATTGGATCGGTTTCATGGCCGTAATTTTCGGTTTCAGTTTTTCAGGAACCGTCTTGTCAAATTTTTCTGTCTTTCAAAAAATCGTATTCCGAAGTTTGTTCCTTCAGCATTGGCATCATTCCGTCAACATAGGTATAGACATTTTACGCTTTCTTGTGCGTTTCAATTTCTTCCCATTGCGCATTGCAAAATTTTGGAGACCAGCCAGATTCACGAAATTGTGCATATACTGTTTTCGTTCTTCCGTAATTCCTCTTTCTTGACGCAGTCGATTGATTGCTTTCATTCGTGTTTGCTTCTCCCGAATTGCAGCATGAAGCGCATTTCGTTCAGAACGCATAACGTGAAATTGATTTTTCTGTTCGCTGATTGAACGAATGTTATGCGCTTTCAGGAAAATGATTGATTCCGTTTTTGCATTACTGCTGTTTTGTTCAGCATACAACATCTCGATATCCATACTGCATTTATTCAGACATCCTGTTTTTCCATCAACACCATCAGCGCATCAAAATCATTTGGCTGCATCCGCAAGTGACGTTAATCGTCATTTGCTGCAATTACGGGCAACCAACTTTGCACACTCACCCTCTCGCTGATTGCACGAAATTGTTTTGTTTTGTGGATTGCGGATAACGGAAAGTTGATGTTCACGACAAAGCTCATCGCTGATTTCAGCGACAAGACGGCTGGAGTTTCACACGTTTCTGAATTTGTGAGTGCAGTCGAGTGAGGTTGCACAAAAGATGATATGATTATGAATGTGATTGCAATCCGTGTGGGTTGCAACGATGAAAGCATATTCTCCGCGAAGCAGACGGTCGGCAAGTTCATAACCTATTTGATTTGCTTCTTCAGCAGTAACTTCACCTGGCACAAAAGATTGACGAAGTTGATATGCAATAATTTCGTTTTTCTTTTTGGAGTTGCTTGTCATCAGATACTGATTTCTGGCAAGGACAAATTCCTGATCTGCTGTTTGCGGCGCGCAGGCAAAGGATGAAATCCATCCGCCATTCTCCGTTTTGTCAGGATTCTTTACATAATCCAACCGTACCTTCATGCACTGAGCGATCGTTTTCCCTTTGTTAACGTGCATCGGGATAATGCGTGTAGTTGCCATGTAATTATTCTCCATCAAAAAAGCGGCGATCTGTGTTTTGCACAAACCGCCGCAGTAACGTTGTTTTGCATCAGGAAAGATGTCCTTCAAAGAAGCCGAGGATATGATCCAAACTATTCAGAATGAAGTTTGAAATTGCGGGAAGACCAATGCGACTGGCGAAAAATAAGCAGCGAAAATTTAAAGCTGCTGAAAATATGCTCAAAACCGACATTTTTATCAAGTACTGCTTGTAGTTTTACCTTATCCTCTGACCAGTCAATCTTCTATTCGTTTCCCCTGTCTCCCTTTTTTGGAGATGTATTGCATACGGATCGTAACCCAATATAAAACTTCAGAAACCTGCCATCGACCTTCTTGACGCAGAACAAAAAGACGTGTAAAATAATTCTGTAATTATTACAAAACAATTACAAAATCATTGCAGTTTCGGCATCAAGTCCTTCCCGCACTATGAAAAAACCGGAAACAAGCAAATGAGGGATTTCCAGATGGCTTATGTATGCTCTTTCCCTCGCTCCCGCTGAAAGGAGGCGATCCCTTGGACGACGACCGGAAACGGAAAGAAGCGTTTTTTGAGGCCCTGTACCGGGCGCACTATCGGAGGCTGTTGCGGCAGGCGAACGCCTTTTTCGGGTACAAAAAGCAGTTTTTCCATTTAGCGGAAGACGCGGTGCAAGAAACATTTTTTCAGGCATTTCAAGCATATGAATCTTTTTCCCGACACCCCAATCAGGGGACATGGCTGACAATCGTGCTCAGGCGGCGGCTGTATCTTTACGGGAAGGAAGCGGAAAATCTGGAGCGCCTTTTGGCATTGGACGAAAATACGCTTCCACCCGCTGCGATGCAAAATGAAAAAGACGATATGGAAGCGTTTTTGCAGCGGGAGGAAACCCAAGACCTGGTTCGGCGGCTCACGGAGCCCTTGAACGAAAAAGAAAAGAAGCTCCTTCATTTGTATTACGGCGAGCAAAGGAGCACGTCGGAAATAGCGGCGCTTTTGGGGACAAACGACCAGGTGATTCGCACAAAACTGTACCGCATCAGAAAAAAAATAAAAAAATTTTTGAAAACGGGATTTTTTTGTTGACGTTCGCCTTGTTTTTTCACATATATATAGTGAAGGGAGGTATATGATGATACATAATCCGAACACGGAAACGAATCGGGAGGCCCTCATGAAGGCATTGACAAATCCCGAAACGGAAAGGAGGTTACCAAGTGAGAAACTTCAAGCGCTGATTGCCGAGGAGTTCGCAAAGCCCGAGGAAGAAATGGATTGCGAGTTGCTGGATGTCTGCTGCCAGGCGCTGGAGCAAAGGCAGTCCCCCTTCACGGAAGGGCAGATTGCAAGAAGTGAACGAAAAGGGCTCCGGCAATTCAGAAAACGGATGAAGCAAAAGGATACGCCTCAAAGGGGCCGTGCGTCCGTCCTGCTTCGGTTTGCTACAGCGGCCGCCGCCGTGCTGGCGCTTCTGCTGCTTCCGGCGGTTTCCCTGCGTTCTTCCTTCAAAACCGTCCTGCCGCCGGATGAACAGCAATACTTGGTTGTGGGTCTGGAGGAAGGCGATGCAGATATTGCCCGCGCCTTTGCGGACAGAAGTACGCAAGTCAGAACCGTCCATTTGGAGAACCTCGAAGAGATTCCATCCGTCCTGGGGTATCAGGTGGAGTTGCCCAAATGGCTGCCGGAGGGCTGCCTGCTTTCCGGAATCAACGTGGAACAGACCAGACAGCGGGATGAAACGGTGGTGGTGTACCGGGATGAACAGGACCCGGAAAAACGCGTCTGCGTGGACATCATGTGCTTTTCCGACCGGACGGGCGTTGCCGTGAGCTACGAACAGAACGAAGTGGGACAGACCATCATCCTCGAAAACGGCGTCCAGATCTACACGGCGCGGAACGAACAGTCTTTCTGGGGGCTGTACCAATCGGAGCATCATGATTACTACATGGAAGTAACAGGCTATGACGAGAATGTCATACCAGAACTTTTTTCTTCGATAGGAGGAAACAAAGGATATGAAGAAAATTAACAAAGCTTTGCTTGCAGTGTTCTTAATGATTTTGATGATTTGCGTGATTTCAACGGCTGCTGCTGAACGCAGAGCCAGTTCAATCATTTCAAGAACTACTGTGGAATTGTCTGGAAACAAAACGGCAATGTTCAATATCCTTGCGAAGATTGATTGCAAAAAAATCGGCGTGGTCAGTTATACCCTGTATCTTAAAAATGGCACAGCCGTAAAATCTGAAACCATCGACGATTACGGTACTGATTACCATATGTATACAACAACAGTCAATCTTTCCGATTACATCGAAGATGGAAAAACCTATTACGTTACTGCTAATTTCTATGCAGATGGGGAAACGGCAACCACAACTTCAGGCACAAGAACATTCTAAGGTCGTAATGTTTCCAATAGGTCGTAAATTTACGTGCAATGGTTCTTTACAGCCAATCTTTGCAAGACAATGTGTTCAATTTGATTAAGAGGGAGTGATTCCAATGGGTTAACAGTTCATGCTGTAACAAATGTCTTCTCAAATAGCAACTCCTATATTTCAACACTTTAGGGTGAATGTAACAGACTGAGTATGGATTAGCAATTTCTGCCATTCCATAATCCATTCAAAAATGGAATCAGGTCTGTTTCAAAATAGCGAAAGGAGATTTCACAATGGAAGCTTTCAACGGATATGTTATTGGCGGCGCATTGAATATGCGGGCTACGACCAGTACCAGCTCGGATCGACTGACCCAGATACCAAATGGGACGAACGTTACAGTTTCCCTTGTTGCAGGTGCGCCGGAATGGCTATCTACCAGTTATGGCGGATATAGCGGCTTTGTGCTGGCGCAATATATAGCTGTAACCAATTCTGGCGGGGAATGTACGGTAACAACTGAATCTGGAGGATTGAATGTACGTGAGGCTCCTCAGACAGATGCGACCCGTATCTATACCGCCGCACGTAATTCATCGCTCAGTCTCCTGGACTATACCAGCTACAGCGGATGGTATTGCGTTAGCAGTTCCGAGGGAACCGGCTGGGCGCAATCCCAATTCTTAACTGTAAATAGTTATCCCAACCCTGGCGGTGGCTCTTCAGGTCCGGACATCGAAGACGCCATTCCTGCTCCAACTACTCCCGTTACCGGATCTCTTAGGTTTGAAGACATCGGCCCTTTAGTTCGGATATTAAAAGAGCGTCTAACGGAGTTATGTTATTATTGCGGAACAGTAAATGAATATTTTGATACGGATACAGAATGGGCGGTTAAGTATTTTCAATCAGTTAATGGTTTGACTGTAGATGGCATTACTGGGAATGCCACAAACGCAAAACTGAATGCGTATGGGTTAAATTGCGGCACAAAATGGGGAGTAAGTTATAGTGTACGTCATGACTTTAATACGCCAGAACAGTATTATATGAACGGTGGAGCCATTTGGGCGAATACACCTTTCGATGCCCAAAACACAACTCAAGTCGAAACCATAGGTGATTCGGGAAATTGTCCAACATCTTTTGCCATGATTGCGTCTGGTTTAAGACAGACCGCAATCACTCCGCCAATTGTTTGTGATTTTATTATAAACAGGGGGTATCGAGATGATTCTGGCAATACTGGGGTGATAGATGCATTCTTTGCTGCTGCTGCTGACTATTACGATTTTGTTTACCTTGATAGGACTGACTCCATGGCAGTTGTTAAAGAACAACTGGAATGGGGAAATCTGGCCATGGTTCGGATCGTAGGGAATAGTGCGCACCATTACTGTTCCCTCACAGGAGCAACCTATCTTGTGGTTTACAAAATTGAAAACGGCTTGGTGTACGTGATGAATCCGAATTATAATACCCGTGATCAGCAGCCTCTCAGCTACAATACTTGGAACACAGCAAGCTGGGTCAGGGAAGCGCATATTTATGGATATAATGGCTAAAATATTAAAAAAGGAGATGTGTGTTCATGTTAAAAGTTCGAAAAGTTATTTTGGGATATTTTCTGATTCTACTTTGCCTACTTCCAGCTTTTGCTCAGGCGGAAACGCAGGAAGAGTTTGATTTGAAATGCAATACAAAAACGGCAAGTTCCTGCGAGGTTCATGATGCGATCAGTCCAGAAGGGCCTATTATCGCCAATATCCCCGCAGGTACGCACGTGCTTGTGGATGGCAGAGGCGGGGATAACTGGAGGCTGATTCAATTCTATTATAATGGTACGAAAATGAAAGGCTGGGCAAATGTAGCTGTGGTTCCCGCAAGCTCTATCGTCCGGATTGGGGAATGGGCCTATAGCGTGAATGAAAACGACCCGGATTACGAGGCGAAAATGGCGCAAGGCACGGTGGAACGGGACGTCCGTGCCGGATGGACGACTTATCTTTACGATTATGACGGCAGCGAGGGCGACCTGGAAAAGGTCAGCAAGGAAGAAGCGGCGCAGCGGTCGGGTACTTACACTGCCGGAAGCGCCCAGAATCCTTCCGAGACCAAAGAAATGCCGGAACAGCAAAGCGCCAGCGTTTCCACTGTGCCCGTGGAAGTGCTGACCCTGGGCACGGCGGAAAGCACCGTTCGTTATGACGGCCAGGAACGGACGGTGAAGACTTCCGAACTTGATTTCAGCGCGAAAGACGTGCCCGCCGAAAAGGCGGTGGCCGTGGTGTACGCACCCCGGACGGGCCAGGCGTCCCTCCGTTCCAAGGCCAATGGCGGCGGCAGCCTGATCCGGAAATGCAAGGCGGGCACGGTAGTGAGCGTGCTGGAAATCAAAGGGGATTATTCCCTGGTGAACGTGAAAGGCGACGTGGGCTACATGCGAAACGACTGCCTGCAGTATTATCCCGCCGCCCCCGAAACGGAAGGGACGGCGCAGCTATCCTATAACGGCAAGACCAATGGCAGCACCACCATTAACGTGCGCAATGCGGCCAGCGGCGACAGCGCGAAGGTGGCGGAATGGGAAACGGGCACGGAAGTGACTGTGTTCGGCCGGAAGGACGGCTGGGTGGAAATCGAGGCCAAGGGCGTTCACGGCTGGGTGCTGGAGAAGTATGTGACCGCGAAGGAATAAGGTAATCAATCCAGATCAAAGAATAGTCCGGTTCATCCTGAACCGGACTATTCTGTTAAAAAAATTGCTGAGCGCAGACTTTTGGTTTAATTTATCTCATTTAAATGCTCCCATCGGTTTTGCCAATGTACAAAGGCACTGGTATGGAAATCGTGCCCGTGTCTTTTCTCGTTAAAGCTGCAAGATAGACCGCTGGCACGATCTTCCCGATCTTGCCAGCGGCCATATTGTTTACAGGTTATGAATGACTTCGTTCTGCACGATTTCCTCTGCCCGGCTTCGGATGTTGTTCATTCTGCCGACCCAAGCCATGGGCTGTTCCGCTTTCAGGCGTTCCGTAATGCCCTCTTGCTGCTTCATCTGATCAATCAGACGTTCCATCATGGACTCGGCTCTCTCATTGGCATCTGCTAAATGCCTGTGAAGGCTTCCGTTCAAGATGAGGTGTTCGTACAATTCTGGATACATGGCTTCCAGGTAATTGCCGTGCATTCTGCCCCATCTTCCGATAGGGCGCTGGTCTTTGCTGTCACACGCCAGATTGGTATGAAGTCCTTCATCTTTACTTTCTGTATATTGTTCATCGGGTTCTTCAAAGAAATTCTTCATCATATCCTTACCTCCTGACAGGAACAGTTATTGCCATGGGATTCCTTGAGCACAACGTTCTGCCGGTCTTTGAGTTTGATTATGATGATTAGTTCCTTATGAAAGTAAACGCGAGAACTTGTTCTCACCCCGACGGGCTTTTTCTGGATTTCGTGCTGCCCCGGCGTCTTATCACGACACCCAAAACAGCTCCAGCGGCACATTGTTTGAATATCACACCAACTTCGTTCCGCAGCCGCGGGTCCAGGGGGATCATCCCCCTGGCGGGTGGGTCCGGGAGGCGCGGAGCCTCCCGGAGGGCCCTCGCTTAGCGGATCACGTCCACGCCCATGTACTTCCGCAGGGCCTCGGGCACGGTGACGGAGCCGTCTTCGTTCTGGTAATTTTCCAGGATAGCGGCCACGGTGCGGCCCACGGCCACGCCGGAGCCGTTGAGGGTGTGGCAGAGCTGGGGCTTGCCCTTCGCGCCGTCCCGGTAGCGGATCTGGGCGCGGCGGGCCTGGAAATCCTCGCAGTTGGAGCAGGAGGAGATTTCCACGTACCGGCCATAGCTGGGCATCCAGACCTCGATATCGTATGTCTTGGCGGCGGAGAAGCCCATGTCGCCCGTGCTGAGGCACACCACCCGGTAGGGCAGGCCCAGCAGCTGCAGCACTTTTTCGGCCTGGCGGGTCATGGATTCCAGCTCGTCATAGCTCTGTTCGGGCTTGGTGATCTTGACCATTTCCACCTTATTGAACTGGTGCTGGCGGATGAGGCCGCGGGTATCCCGGCCCGCGCTGCCGGCCTCGGCCCGGAAGCAGGCGGAATAGGCGCAGTGGCGGATGGGCAGCTGATCCCCGTCCAGGATCATATCCCGGTACAGGTTGGTGACGGGCACCTCGGCGGTGGGAATGAGGAAGGTATCCTGATCGGCGGGCGCCTCGCCCTGCTTGCCCGTAAAGACCTTGTAGGCGTCCTCTTCAAACTTGGGCAGCTGGCCCGTGCCCGTCATGGTGGCGCGGCTCACCATATAGGGGGGCAGCACCTCCACGTACCCGTCGGCGGCGTGGGTATCCATAAAGAAATTGATGACGGCCCGCTCCAGCCGCGCGCCCAGGCCCCGGTACACGGTGAAGCGCGCCCCGGAAATCTTGGCCGCGGCTTCAAAGTCCAGGATCCCCAGCTTGTCGCCGATGTCCCAGTGTGCCTTGGGCTCCCAGCCGAACTGCCGGGGCTCGCCCCAGCGGCGCTGCTCCACGTTTTCGGTGTCATCCTTGCCCACGGGCACGGATTCGTGGGGCAGGTTGGGCAGACGCATGAGGATATCGGCGATCTGGGCGTCGATCTCGGCGGTCTTCCGGTCCATTTCGGCGATTTCGTCGCCCACCTTCCGCATTTCCTCCATGATAGCGGAAGCGTCCTCCCCGGCGCGCTTGAGCTGCGCCACCTTCTTGCTCTCCTCATTGCGGCGGTTTTTCAGGGCCTCCACCTGGCCCAGCACGTCCCGGCGCGCGGCGTCCAGGTTCAGCAGCTCGGTAATGTCCAGGGGCGAATTGCGCTTTTTGAGCGCGTCCCGGAGCTCGTCCGGATTCTGGCGGATGCGTTTGATGTCCAGCATGATTCTGCCTCCTTTTTTCCAATAAAAAAACCGGCCCTCTTTTCAGGGACGGATATACCGCGTTGCCACCCCGATTGGCGCACCTGAAAGGTGCGCCCGCTCGTGTGCGCTGTAGGGGGCGCGCCCCGGCGGCTCGTCGCCGCCCGCTCCCGGGTGGATCGCGGAAAGATTCGCCGCCGGTTCGCACCGCCCACCGGCTCTCTGCGGGCGCGCCCTTCCGCTCATCCCGTTCTTCGCGGTATGCCGTTATTATATCCCGGCTTCGCGGGAA
>CANQKI010000101.1 GCA_947624355.1 uncultured Clostridia bacterium
GCCGACTTTGGTGAGCAGCTCGCTGCTCACCAATACTACGCCAACTCCCTCCCTTCCAGACCGCTTGGCTGGTTATCTCCTCGCTCTTTCCTCCGGAATTACTTTACTGTCCTATTTGTTTGACAAACTTACAAAAAACGGAGAAATTACCTTCCTGCATTGCAGTAGAAATGTAAACCGGAAAAATACGGGGAATGCGGCGATTTTTCGATAAATTTCCGATTGAACCTTGACAAAAAGCCGGCAGATTCACTATAATATACCTACTTATTCCGTGGTGGCGTTTTCGCGGAAACCGAAAACAAGGCCGTGCATGCGAAAGGAGAGAAGATATCTTTGGAGCATGAGCGCAGGCAGACGATTCTGATAGCGGACGATTCGGAAATGAACCGTGCGATTCTGATTGAGATGCTGGACGGCCAATACAATATTCTGGAGGCTGCGGACGGCGAAGAAGCCATTGCTGCGATTCAGCTGCGCAATGTGGAGATTGACCTGATGCTGCTGGATATAGTAATGCCCCGGATGGACGGCCTTGAAGTGCTGAAAATCATGAATTATCAGCACTGGATCCAGGATATTCCCGTCATCATGATTTCCGCTGAGCGGGAGCCCAGCACGGTTGAACGGGCGTATGAACTGGGCGTGACGGATTTCATTTTCCGTCCCTTCGACCCGCATATCGTACGCCGCAGAATTACCAACACCCTGCTCCTTTACGCCAAACAGCGCAAGCTGGCCGACCTGGTGACCGACCAGATTTACGAAAAGGAAAAACGCTCGGGGATGATGATCGACATCCTCAGCCACATTGTGGAATTCCGCAACGGCGAGAGCGGCCAGCACGTGCGGAACATTCATGTGCTTACCGATATTTTCATCCATTACCTGAACCGGATCAACAATGCGCCCGTTTTCACGGCGGATGAAATGAACAATATCGTTGCCGCCTCCGCCCTGCACGATATCGGCAAGATCGCTATTCCCAGCGCCGTGCTCAACAAGCCGGGCACCCTCAATGAAGAAGAAACCAAGCTGATGCGCAGCCACACCGTCATCGGCGCGCAGATGCTGACCGAGCTGCCCGTTCACCAGCGGGAGCCCTTCCTCAAAACCGCTTACGCAATCTGCCGCTGGCACCATGAGCGTTACGACGGCAGCGGCTATCCGGACGGGCTGCGGGGGGATGCGATTCCCATGTCGGCCCAGGTTGTGGCGCTTGCCGACGTGTACGACGCGCTGACTAGCACCAGGGTCTATAAAAAGGCCTACAGCCATGAAGAAGCGGTGAGGATGATCCTGAACGGCCAGTGCGGGGCTTTTCACCCCCTGTTGATGACCTGCCTGCGGGAAACGGCGGACCGGCTGCCGCAGGAGCTGAAAACCGCCGCCTGGGACAGCGGGGAACAGCAGGAAATCCGCGCCATGGCGGAAGAGGTGCAGCAGCACGAGGAACTGTCCGCCTCCAGCCGGACGCTGCAATTGCTGGAGTATGAGCGGATCAAAGCCCGGTTTTTCGCCGATATGTCCGGGGAAATCCAGTTCGAATACACCGTGACGCCCCCGAAATTGACCCTGACCGCCTTCAGCGCCCAAAAGCTGGGGCTGGATGAAATGATGCTCAATCCCCTGAAGGATGAGCGGGTACAGAGTATCATGCAGCCCAAGGATGTGCAGGGCCTTTCCGACGCCCTGCACGCCACCATTCCGGAGCAGCCCGTGGTGCAGTACGAATTCAAAGTGAATATCGAAAGCACGGTGCGCTGGGGCAGAATCATTGCCCGGGCCATCTGGACGGACGATTCGCCGCCCCGGTATCTGGGGGCCATCGGAAAGGTCGTTGATATTCATGAGGAACACGCGCGTATAAAAGCGCTGGAATGGCTGTCCATGCACGATTCCCTGACCGGGCTGCTCAATCATTCCGTGGCCCGGGAAAAGATCCGGGAGCGGATGCATCTGCGGCCCCATTCCCGGTTTGTGATGCTGATTTTCGATATGGACCGCTTCAAATGCGTCAACGACAGCCGGGGCCATCTCTTTGGGGATCAGACGCTGCGCCTGGTTGCGGAGCGTCTGCGGGCCAGCGTGCGCAGCGGCGATATCATTGCCCGGGTGGGCGGGGATGAGTTCCTGGTGTTCCTGGAATACAAAACGGACGATACGCCCATCGTGCAGCGCATTTTTGACAGCATTGCCTGCGAAAAGGACGGCCAGTGGCTTACCGCCAGCATGGGCGCGGCCCGGTCCGAAATGCTGGGCAACGATTACGAAACGCTTTTCCACGCGGCCGACCAGGCCCTGTACGCGGCAAAGGCGGCGGGCGGCGGAAAGCTGTACTATTACCGGGATGACATGAAGGATCTGCTTTCCGCGGTGTCGGCGATTGAAGAACCCCCGATGGAGGATGCCAGGGAGGTGCGGACGGAATGACGCTGGAAGCGTGTTACCGCGCTCTGGGCGGCAATTATCAGGACGTGCTCGGCCGGTTCCGGAGCGAAAAAACGGTGGCGAAGTTTGTCCGGAAGTTTCAGGATGATCAAAGCTGCGAAGAATTGGCCGCCGCCGTGGAACGGCAGGACGGCCCGGCGGCTTTCCGCGCCGCGCACACGGTCAAGGGCATTTGCCAGAACCTGAGCTTTGACCGGCTGTATCAATCCACCTGCAGGCTGACGGAAGCGCTGCGGGGCGGCTGGTCGGAGGATGCGCCGCGGCTTTTCTCCCGGGTGATGGAGGATTACCAGATTACCCTGGCGGCCATCCGGCAATTGGATCCCGTAAACGAAAACGCAGGCTGAAAGGAGTATGGCAGGCAGAATGCAAAAGAAAAACCGGCGAATCTTTGCTTTAAGCGCGGCAGCGGCGCTGACGCTGCTGCTGGCTTTGAGCACGGTATTGGCGCTGATGGAAGGCCTGCATTGGCCGGAAGCGCCGGGGAATGCCAGCCGAACGTCCGAAAAGCTGACGGTGGATTACAGCCATGCAGATCTCGGCTATGTCATGGTCATGGGCCCCGAAACCTCGAAAAAGCTCAAGCTGATTGTCAAGAAGGATGACAAGGAGGCGCGCTACGACATTAACGGCCAGCGGGCATGGGAAATTATCCCGCTGCAGTTCGGGTCGGGGAAATATACGATAACGCTGTATGTGAACGCCAGCAAAAACAACTACACGGCGGGAGGCAGGGTGTCCGTGAACGCGGAATTTTCCCGGCCCAACGCGGCGTTCCTGGTGCCCAACCAGTACGTGAATTACAGGGCGGACACGCCCCTGGTGGCCCTGTCGGACGAAATCTGCGCCGGCCTTACCACGGACCGGGAAAAGTTTGACGCCATCCGCGCTTATATCAAGAGCAATTACGTATATGATTATATCAAGGCGGCCACCGTCAATATCGGCACGCTTCCCGATATTGCGGGGGCGTATGCCAAGGGCATGGGCATCTGCCAGGACCTGGCGGCCATCGCGGTGTGCATGCTGCGGGTGCAGGGGATTCCGGCCCAGCTGATGATCGGTCATGTGGGCAACAATTACCATGCGTGGAGCAGCGCGCTCATCGACGGGGAAGGGGTGCGTTACGACCCCACCCTGGAGGTTCAGGGAACCACTACCAACGCGGCTTATAAAGTGGAACGCTACTATTAACGGGCTGCCGCGGCCGGAAGGGCAGGGCGGCGTGAACGGAACGATCACGAAAGGATGCGAACCTATGGCTAAGATGAAACGGGAAACCAAGGCGGCCAACGCGCTGGAGCTGAGCGGCTTTTGCGCGGAGGTGGCGCTGATGCTCTCCAGCGGCATGGCGCTCTATGACGGAATGGAGGCCCTGAGCGAGACGTACAAAAACAGCCCGCACGCGGACCTGTACGCATCCATCAGTCAGGGCGTGACCAAAACGGGCTCCCTTTACGTGGCCCTGAAGCAGGATGGCCGCTGGCCGGAATACCTGGTGGAAATGGTGGGCATCGGCGAAAGGACGGGCCGGCTGGAGGACGTCATGAACGGCCTGGCCGAATATTACGAGCGGGAAAGCCGCATCCGCCAGGCCATCGTCAGCGCCATTACCTATCCGGTGGTGCTGGGAATCATGATGCTGCTCATCGTGCTGATCATGATCCTGCTGGTGCTGCCCGTGTTCCAGCGGGTGCTGGGCAGCATGGGCGTGGCCATGTCGGCTTCAGGGCAGCTGCTGGTGAACCTGGGTTCGGGCATTGGCTGGGCGATGCTGGCGCTGGTGAGCGTTGTGGTGCTGGTGGTGCTGGTGCTTGCCGCGCTGACAAAAACGCGCTATCGGGAAAAGGTGCTCAATATGCTGCGGCGGGTCTTTGCCCCCGTCCGGGAGCTCAGCCGCAAGCTGGCCTCTTCCCGGGTGGCGTCCGTGCTGTCCATGATGCTGTCGGGGGGCTTCCCGCTGGAGGAAGCGCTGGAATTGGTCATCCGCGTGCTGAACGACCCCACGGCAGTGGCCGAGGTGACGCAGATCAGCCAGAAGATGGCCGGCGGCACGGCCTTCTCGGACGCCCTGACGGGCACCAGCCTGTTTGACGAAATGTACAACCGCATGATCCGCATGGGCGTGGCGGCCGGCCGGGAGGACCAGGTCATGGCCCGGATCGCCCGGGTATATGAGGAACAGGTGGAGGATGATATTTCCAGGCTGGTTTCGATTATCGAGCCCACGCTGGTGGCCATGCTGTCCATCGTCATCGGCGCGATTCTGCTGTCGGTCATGCTGCCCATGGCGGGCATTATTGCCAGCATCCTGTAAGGACAAGGGAAAGGACGAAAGCGGATGGATAAGCGCGATTACGGCTTTTTTCGCAATCTGGCGCTGACGATTCTGGTCTTTGCGGCGGTGTTCGTGGGCATCTGCGCCCTGATCAACAGGGTGGGCAGCGCCTCGGACAGCACCGAAAAAGAATTGGTTCGGGACGCGGTGCGTTCCGCCGCCATTACGTGCTATGCGGTGGAGGGCGCGTATCCCATGGGGCTGGATTACCTGAAGGAAAATTACGGCCTGCGGTATAACGAGGACGCGTATCAGGTGGTTTACGACGCCTTCGCGTCCAACGTCATGCCCAGCATCCTGGTGCTGGATCAGGGGGGTGACGGCGAATGAGGACTCGGGGCGGCCATGCCGCGTCCGGCGTGTTCGTGTTCTTGCTGCTGGGCGTTTTCGCCGTGTTTTCCACCCTGCTGGTGCTGCTTTGCGCCCAGGCTTACCGCAACACCGTGGATCAGACGGCTTATCACGGGGAGGAACGGGTGCTGCAGGCCTTCGTGCGCAATACCCTGCGGGCGGAGGATATGCAGGGCGCCGTCAGCGCCGCCAATGTGGACGGCGTGGATGCGCTTCTCCTTGCCAGCGGGGAGGCGGACGACCGTTATGTCCGCTACATTTACTGCTATAACGGCAGCCTGTGCGACCTGCTCCTTTCTCCGGAGGATGCGTTCGATCCCGCCCTGGGGGAGGAAATCTGCCCGGCGCAGCAATTCTCGGCCGAGGTGGGGGACAGGCTGATCACGGTTCGGATTGTGGATGCCGCAGGGGAAGAACGGTCGTTCTTCATTGCCCGGCGCAGCATCTTGTGAGGGGATGCGTATGGGAAAGAGCGGAAAAAACAGTATCCTGCTGGTGGAGATCATGATCGTCGTGCTGTTCTTTGCGCTGGCGTCCACGGTGATTCTCAACACTTTTGTCACCACGCGCAGCCAAAGCCGCCTCGCAGGAACGTATAACGACGCCCTGACGGAGGCGCAGAACGTGGCGGATCTTCTCTACGTGGCGGATGATTTCCCGGCGGCGCTGACCGAAATGGGCTTTTCCCAGGAGGGCGCGGCCTGGATCCGGAACGCGGAAGATTATTCCATTTCCGTCGCTTTCCGGGAGGAGCTGGCCGTGGCCGGTTCGCTGTATACGGCGTCCGTCCGGGGATATCAGGAGGAGCGGGAGCTGTTTACCCTGCCCCTTTCCTGGTACGTGCCGCGGGAGGTGGAGCAATGAAAAGAAAGGATTATCATATCGGGCCGGGCGCGGCGTCCCTGCTGCTGATCGTGGTGACGCTCAGCATGAGCGTCCTGGGGATGCTGGCGCTGATGAACGCCCAGAGCGATTACCGCCTCAGCCTGCGCAGCGCGGAAGTGATGCGCCAGGCGTACGGCCTTTCCAATCAGGCCGAGCACTCACTGGCCATGCTGGACGGGGTGTTGGTGGCCTGCGCCGACGGGGCGGAGGACGACGCCCAGTGGCTGGAAACCGTGAAGGAGTCCCTGCCCTTTGGCATGACCATGGAGGGCCGCACCGTTTCCTGGACGGAGGTGTTCGTTTCCCCCACGGAGCGTTCCATGGCGTGCGCGGTGGAGATTGCGCCGCTGGGTGCGTATCCCAGGACCGAATGGGTGGAACACCGGCTGGTCACCGAACTTTATGAAACCGAAGAGGACGAAACGGAGGAAACGTGGGAGATATGGTTCTGACCGAGCTCCTTCATAAAACCCTTGCCCTGGGCGGCTCGGACGTTTTTATCATTCCCGGTTCGCCGCCCATGGCGAAGGTGCATGGGCAGATGGTGCCCCTGGCGCCGGACCGCGCGCTGCCGGCCGATACGGCCGACCTGATCCGCCAAACCTATGAACTGGCGGGCAACCGGGACGATGAACAACTCCAGCAAAACGGCGACGACGATTTTTCCTTTTCCCTGGCGAAGGAGGCCCGGTTCCGCTGCAACGCTTATCAGCAGCGCGGCACCCTGGCGGCGTCTTACCGCGTGGTGACGTTCGGCCTGCCCGACCCGAAGGAGAGGAATATTCCGCCCATCGTGCTGGAACAGACCAAAGTCCGTAACGGCATGATCCTGGTGACGGGCCCGGCGGGCAGCGGCAAGAGCACCACCCTGGCCTGCATGATCGATAAAATCAACCAGGAGCGCAGCGGCCATATCATCACCATCGAGGACCCCATCGAATACCTGCACCCCCACAAAAAATCCCTGGTCAGCCAGCGGGAAATTCCCAACGACGCCGTCACCTTTGCCCGGGCCCTCCGGGCGGCGCTGCGCCAGGCGCCCGACGTGATCATGCTGGGGGAAATGCGCGATTACGAAACCATGCAGACGGCCATCACCGCCGCCGAGACGGGGCACCTGCTCCTTTCCTCGCTGCACACGGTGGGGGCGGCGAAGACCATTGACCGTATTATCGACACTTTCCCTGCCAGCCAGCAGCCCCAGGTCCGCATTCAGCTGTCCATGGTGCTGCGGGCCGTGATTTCCCAGCGCCTTGTGCCCACCGTGGATGGGCGCCTGACGCCCGTTTTCGAGGTCATGACCATCAATTCCGCCGTCCAGAACATGATCCGCGACGGCAAGACCCACCAGATCGACAACGTGATTTATGGCGGTTCCGTGGGAAATTCCATGCTTTCCATGGACAACGAGCTGCTTCGCCTGGTGCGCGAAAAGAGGATCACGGAGGAAATAGCGGCAGTTTACGCCGCGAACCCTGATATGCTGAAAAAGCGGCTGTAACGGCATGGGCCGGCGCAGGGGGGCCGCCGCAGCGGGGCTGTACGAAAGGGGAGGCAATGGCAGACAGCATTCGCATCCAGATGATGACGGATTTCGTCATTTATATCAACGAGAGCCGGGCCGAGTACATCGCCGATAAGACCAGAAAGGGTGCGGCCCTGGTTCAGTATCTCATTGTCAACAAAAACAAACCGGTTTCTAACCGCCAGCTCCTGTCCGTGTTCTGGCCGGACGAGCGGGTGGCGAACCCGGAGAACGCATTGAAGACCCTCATCAGCCGCGTCCGGACGCTGCTCAATTCCCTGTCGCCCGGCCTGGGCGGCTGCGTTGTGGCGGGCCGGGGCACGTACTGCTGGAAAAGCCTGCCCGGCATGGAAGTGGACCTGTACGAGATCGAGGATATTCTGGACGCCTTTTCGCAGAATACGGACCCGGAGGAGGCACGCCGTCTCTGCGCCCATCTCCAGGCCCTCTATACCGGCGATTTGCTCCAGGCCTGTGAAATGAACGAATGGGCCGTGGCCAAGGCGGTGGACCTTCATAACCGGTATCTTGCCGCGGTGCTCGGGTACGTGTCCATGCTCCGCTCCCGGGGGGACGACGCGGCCATCATCCGGGTGTGCCGCGAGGCCCTGGATGTGGACCGCTTCAACGATCAATTGCATATCGAGCTCATGCGCGCCCTGGTCAATCAGGGGCGGGAGAACGAGGCCCTGGTTCAGTACGAGGAAGCCACCTACCTGTGCTACCACTACCTGAACGCCGAGCCTAGCCCCGAACTGAAGGAGTTTTACAGCCATATCATGGCCGCCAAGCGGGATATTCAGTTCTCGCTGGAGTCGCTCCTGAAGACGCTCCGGGCCTTTGAGGGCGAAAAGGGCGCGATGGTGTGCGATTACACGGTTTTTCGCGATATTTTCAATATCCATATGCGCAACGCCGCCCGGATGGGCGTCACCATCTACCTGGGCATCATGATGGTGTGCCGGCGGGACGGCAACGCCATGGAGACCATGAAGCAGAGCGCCACCATCCGCGGCCTGACCGAAATCCTGCGCGCCAATTTGCGCCGGGGCGATATCATCACCCAGGTGTCGCCCACCATTGTGGCGGTGCTGCTGCCCATGGTGAATTATAAGACGGGCGACCTGGTGATGGAGCGGATCAAGGGCCTGTTTTACCGGGAATATCCCAATTCCGATATTATGTTCGATTACCGCATTCAGCCGGTGGAGGAAAAGCAGGGCAAGGTGGAAATCCGTCAGGAAGATCAGCCGGATACGTCTTCGTAAAGCCTATGGAGAGGTAGTTTTCGCGAATTTATTCTTTAATTTTCGGTGATCAGCGGCTTGTACCACAAAAAAACGGGGAAAAAGCGGGAAAAAAAGTGGCAAAAAAAATAAAAAAATCTTTTCCAGGCGGCCCATGTAACCGGTTTTGTAACCTTAATGTGCTAAAATATACCTGGAATGATGGGTTAGATGTACCCAT
>CANQKI010000102.1 GCA_947624355.1 uncultured Clostridia bacterium
CGGGTGGGAGCTTGCTCACTTCCCGAGGGGTTTTCTGGCTTTCGTGCTGCCCCGGCGTCTTATCACGACACCCAAAACAGCTCCAGCGGCACATTGTTTGAATATCACGTCCACCCCGTTCCGCAGCCGCGGGTCCAGGGGGATCATCCCCCTGGTTCAGGGGTTTGGGGGCCGAAGAGGCCCCCAAGAAGGGGTCTGGGGCAGCGCCCCAGGAAAAGGGTCGCGGAGGCCCCAAAAAGGCTTACTTTACGACGCTTTGCAGGACATGCTCCAGGATGCTGCCGGGGATATCCGCCTTGGTGAGGGCGGCGAGGGCGGTGAAGTGGGCGTTGGAATTGACCTCGCAGATCAGCGGCCCGCGGGCGCTTTGCAGGATATCCACCCCGGCAAAGTCCAGCCGCAGGGCGCGGCAGGCGGCGGCGGCGAGGGCGGTTTCTTCCGCAGTGGGCGCGTATTTTTCGCCATGGCCGCCGTGCTGGATATTGGCGCGGAAATCGCGGGGGTTCACCCGGCGCATGGCCGCGACGCACTCCCCGCCCACCATGTAGAGGCGTAAATCCTGCCCGGCGCTTTCCCGGATAAACTCCTGAAAGAGCAGGGGCGTGCCCGCCCTTTTCCGGATAATCCCGGCGGCGTCCTCGGCAGTGCGGGCCAGGTACACCTGATAGCCGAAGGAGCCGAAGCCTTCCTTCACCACCAGGGGCCAGCCCAGCATTTCGCCCACCTGATTGAGAAAGCCCACATCGGGATAGCCGTTGGCCGGAAAGGTCTGGGGGCAGAGCACGGTGCGGGGCATGGGCAATTCGGCGCGGCTCAGGGCCAGGTGGGTGAGGGTCTTATCGTCGCACAGGGCAATGGCCCGGGACGAATTGAAGACGGGCAGGCCCGCCTGCTCCAGCATCCGCGCCAGGCGCACATCCTTATCCCAGAACAGCACAAAATCCGCGTCCCCGTCCACCGCGGGCAGATCGGGCAGGGCGCAGAGAAAATCCTGATTGGTGCGGGGAATCAGGTCAATATTCCGTTTTTTCGCCGCGTCCAGCAGGGCGTTTGCCAGGCTGTCGAAGGCCTCTTTCCGCCATTGCCAGAAGGCGTTGGTGACCAGAATTCCTTTCACCGGCGGTCCCTCCGGAGCGGGCGGCGGCACAAAAGCAGCGTCCACAGCCCGGGTAGCAGGCAAACAAGCCCCGCCGCCACGGCCAGGGCGATGTAGACGGCCAGCGCGGCGGCCTGGGGCGCGGCGTCCCCCAGCAGCAGGGGCAGCAAGACCCCGGAAACCGCGTCATACTGCCGCCAGGCAAAAGCGGCCAGAGAAAGAGGCAGCAGGATCATCAGCGCCCAGCCCACGATTTTTCCGAACACCGCCAGGGGCGAACGCGGGGGCCGGGGCGGCTCCCGATCCTCCGGGGGCCGGTAGGAAACGGGGGCGGGACGATAGGTATCCGGCTGGGGCGGGGTGGACGCGGCGCGCACCCGGGGCGAGGCTGCGTTTTCCCGGGACACGGGGGCAGAGCCGAAACGGCCCGCCGCCCGGTTCGCACCGCAGTTCTGGCAGGAAGCGGCCATATCCCGGTTTTCCGTGTGGCAGTTGGGGCAAATCCACATAGGCATTCATCCTTTGCACGGTGATACAAACAGAACGGGGAAAAAAGGAATTTTCTTCCCGAACGCTGGAAATTTATGCGAAATCAGGAAAACGGGAAAGGCGTTCCGACCCTCCCCGCCCTGACTGTCCCCAAAAACTCTGTGTTTTTGGGGCTGTATGAATGAGCCTCAGCCTCTTCATACAGAGTGTCAAATAAACAACATCATAACCCCGGGGATGCATGAAGGGGCCGCAGCCCCTTCATTTAAAATCCGCAAGGCCGGGTTCCCCGGCCTGAGGAGGAGTCAGAATGACTCCTTCCTCTATCATTTTCCGGCCGTGATGCGCAGCATCACAGGAAAATGATGCAGTCGGTGCAGGAACGTTTCCACGTTCCTGCACCGCAAGGTGTCGAAAACTTGTTTTCGACACCGATTAGTCCCCAAACGAAATCCCCATATCCTTGGCCACCATGACCATCTGGTGATCCTGGGGCACGGGCTTGGGCACGCCGGCAATATCGCTCAGGCGGTTATGGGTGATATTGTTGCCCACCAGCGCCACGGTGTAACCGTACAGGCCCTTTTCGATGAGCTGGGCGGCGTGCACGCCAAACTGGGTGGACAGCACGCGGTCGTACGCGGAGGGAGAGCCGCCCCGCTGCACATGGCCGGGCACCACGGCCCGGGCCTCCACGCCCACCGTTTCGCTCAGCTCCTTGGCCAGGCGGTTGGCAATACCGCTGAAGCCCTGCTCGGCGCGGTAAGCTTCCCGCTCCTTGCGCTTCATCTTGGCTTCCTTCTTGCTCATGGCGCCCTCGGCCACGGCGATGATGGAGAATGCCTTCTTGCTGTTGGCGCGCCCTTCCACCACCTTGGCCACTTCCTTGATGTCATAGGGGATTTCGGGCAGCAGCACCACGTCCGCGCCACCGGCCAGGCCGGCATACAGCGTCAGCCACCCGGCCTTGTTGCCCATGATTTCAATGACCATGCACCGGCCGTGGGACGCGGCGGTGGTATGGATGCGGTCGATAACGTCGGTAGCGATGTCCACGGCGGTGTGGAAGCCGAAGGTGAAATCCGTGCCGTAAATATCGTTGTCGATGGTCTTGGGCAGGCCGATGACGTTCAGGCCCTCTTCGGACAGGAGGTTGGCGGTCTTGTGGGTGCCGTTGCCGCCCAGGGTGACCAGGCAGTCCAGCTTCAGCTTTTCGTAATTTTCCTTCATTGCCTTGACCTTGTCCACATTATCCTCGCCGATGACGCGCATATTGCGGAAAGGCGTGCGGCTGGTGCCCAGGATGGTGCCGCCCAGGGTGAGGATGCCGGAAAACTGGCTGCGCTTCATTTCCTGCCACTCGCCCTCGATCAGGCCGCGATAGCCGTCCGAAATGCCCACGATTTCCGCATCGAACATTTCATAGGACGCCCGGGCGACGCCGCGGATGGCCGCGTTCAGGCCGGGGCAGTCGCCGCCGCTGGTCAGGATGCCGATTCTGCGTTTCATGGAAAAAGACCTCCTCTGTTATATGATGAATGATCAATTGAACGCCTGATGAAAGCCGGGGCCGGGGAACGCGTCAGCGGCCCTTGATGCCCAGGATACCCAGGATGGACCGGGTCACGCTGCGGCCCACTTCCCGGCCGGCGGAGGTGGAAATGGACTTGGTGAAGGAATCCAGCAGCTGCTCCGCCGTGGTCATTTCGCTGCGCTTCTTGGCCGGCTTCTTTTCCTTTTTGGGTTCGGCCGGGGCCACAGGCACGGCGTCCTGCACAATAGGCGCGACAGGCACAGGCTCCTGCACGGCGGGCGCTGTGGGAACGACGGATGCGGGATAAGCGGGGGCCGCGGGGGCAGGCTGCGCCGGGGCGGCCATTTCCCGGGTTTCGTACTGGCCGGTGGCCGGATTATAGACCCGGAAGGCGATGGGCTGATAAACGGGCGCGGGGGCGGGGGCCGCCTGCTGGGTTTCCGCGTCGGGCACGGGGCGCACCACCTGCGTCTGCGCCGCGCCGCTTTGCTGGAAATGGGCGGACAAACGCTCGTAGGCGCTTTCCCGGTCCACGGCGGCGTCGTACTTTTGCCCGATGGCGTCGGTATCCAGGAAGGTGCGGCGCAATTCGTCCGACACCGCGCCGATTCGGGACTGGGGCGGCAGAATGGTGGCCTTCCGCACCACGGAGGGCGCGCCGTCCTCCTGCAGGAAGGAAATCAGGGCCTCGCCGGTGGCCAGCTTCGTCAGGGCTTCCTCGGTATCAAAATCCGGGTTGGGCCGGAAGGTCTGGGCCACGGCGCGGACGATTTTCTGCTCCTGGGGCGTGAAGGCCCGGAGGGCGTGCTCCACCCGGCCCGACAGCTGGGACAGAACGGTGGAGGGCACGTCGGTGGGGGTCTGGGTGATGAAATACACGCCCACGCCCTTGGAGCGGATCAGGCGAACCACCTGTTCGATGCGTTCCAGCAGCGTCTTGGAGCAGTCGTCAAAGAGCAGGTGCGCCTCGTCAAAGAAGAACACCATCCGGGGCAGGGCCTGGTCCCCCTGCTCGGGCAGCAGCTCGTACAGCTCGCCCAGCATCCACAGCAGGAAGGAGGAATACATGGCGGGCTTGGCAAACAGCCTGTCCGCCGCCAGGATATTCACCATGCCCTGGCCGTTTTCGTCCTGACACACCCAGTCGGCAATATCCAGGGCGGGCTCGCCGAAAAACACGTCGCCTCCCTGCTCTTCCAGAATGGCGATGGAGCGTTGGATGGCCCCCACGGTGGCCTTGGCGATGTTGCCGTAATCCAGGGTATACTTGGCGGCGTTTTCCCCCACATAGGCCAGCATGGCCTTGATATCCTTGAGGTCCAGCAGCAGCATCCCCTCGTCGTCCGCAATGCGGAACACGATGTGCAGTACCCCCGTCTGGGTCTCGTTCAGCCCCAGCATCCGGGACAGGAGCAGGGGCCCCATCTCGCTCACCGTGGTGCGCACGGGGTGGCCCTTTTCGCCGTACACGTCCCAGAAGGTCACCGGGCAGGCCCGGAAGGGAAAGTGGGCCACGCCGCAATTTTCCAGGCGCTCCTGAATTTTTTCGTTGTTTTCGCCCGGGGTGCACAGGCCCGCCAGGTCGCCCTTCACGTCGGCCAGGAACACGGGCACGCCCAGCTGGGAAAAGCCCTCGGCCAGCACCTGCAGCGTCACCGTCTTGCCCGTGCCCGTGGCCCCGGCAATGAGGCCGTGGCGGTTGGCCATGGACGGCAGCAGGCACACCGCTTCCTTGCCGGCCGTACCCAGCCAGATATTGTTGTTCAGCAGCATGGGGGATTCCTCCTTATGATTGGTTATTCTTCCTGATAAATCAGCGCCGTCGCATGGGCGCTGATGCCCTGTCCTTCCCCTTCAAAGCCCATCCCTTCGGTGGTGGTGGCCTTGAAATTCACGTTTTCCGCCGGCACGCCCAGCGCCCGGGCGGTATTCTGCCCCATGGCGGCGATGTACGGGGCCAGCTTGGGGGCCTGGGCGATGATCGTCACGTCGCAGTTGCCCACGGTAAATCCCTTTTCCCGCAGCCGCTTTCCTACTTCTTCCAATAACAGCAATGAGGAGATGCCTTCGTATTCGGGGGCGCTGTCCGGGAACTGATAGCCGATATCCGGCATGCCCGCCGCCCCCAGCAGCGCGTCCATCAGGGCATGCAGCGCCGCGTCCGCGTCGCTGTGGCCCAGCAGCCCCTTTTCACAGGGGATTTCCACGCCCCCTAAAATCAGCTTCCGCCCGGGCACGAGCCTGTGGGCGTCGTACCCGTGGCCGATCCGGGGAAGAGAACAATTGTTCGCCATACGCAGATCCTCCGGCGATGTGAGCTTGATATTGTCATACCCGCCAAGAACCAATTGCACCGGGAACCCGGCGGCCTCCAGCAGGGCCGCGTCGTCGGTATACCGGGCGGCGGATGTACGATGAGCTTCTAAAAGGCAGGCGATATTGGCCCCTTGCGGTGTCTGCATCTGCCAGAGTTCGCTGCGGTTCAATGTTTCCAGCACCAGGCCGTTTGCGTCAGCCCGCTTCACCGTGTCCCGCACGGGCACAGCGGCGGCGGCGGCCCCGTATGCCAGAATGCCCGCGATCACCCGGCCGATGATTTCCCCGGTAACAAAGGGCCGGGCCCCGTCGTGAATGAGGGCAATTCCTTCCTGATCGGGCAGGGCCAGGAGCCCCTGCAATGCGGATTCCTGCCGGTCCGCGCCCCCGGGCACGATGGCGAGGACATGTTCCCCGTATGTGCGCAGGGTATCCGCAAACAGCGCTTCCTCTCCGGCCCGGACCACCAGCACCGTGCCCTCCGTTTTTTCAGAAAACGCCCGGACGCAGCGGACCGCGGCGGGCACGCCGCCTACCTTCAGCAGCGTTTTGTTGCCTTCCCGGCCCATTCGTTGCCCGCTGCCCCCGCAGAGAATGACGGCGTAAACCTTCATGCGCCCTCCCCGGCCAGAATGCGGATGATTTGCCGGTAAATTTCCGCCGCCTTGTCCGGCCATTTCTGGCTGATCTCTCCGGCCAGCTTCTGGCTGGGCAGGGAAAGAATCAGGCGCATCATATTGTTCTGATTATCCCGGAGGGACAAGGTCAAATCCCATTCCCCCCGGGCGTTTTTGTCGATGGAGGCGGCGCACTGCCCTTCCTGGGTGAAGCGGCGGGCCCACCGGGGCGCGTTGTCCGTTACAATCGCCTGCACGCTGCGGGGCACCCGGTCGCCGAAAAGGGCCATGGCCTCTTTCCCCGCCTCGGTGAGATTGTATATGTAACCCACCTGCTCCTTCGTCCGCACGGCCTGGCCCTGGGCGCACAGATCGGTCAGGGCGAACATCATATCGAAATAATTCATCAGGTCGTATTCCGTCAGGAACCGGAGCAGCTGCAGATCCGTGCAGGGGGCCAGATAACGGAGGCACTGCAATACGACCATCCGCCGTTCAAAATCCGGCATTTGGCGGGGCGGACGCAGGGACATGAAATCGCCTCCGTTTCCATTGTTTTTCCAGGGCGGGGCAGCGTGAATATCAATAGGATAAAATTCTGTCCGGGCGGTGTTATTTCCTGCAAAAAAAGCGGGAAATTTCCCGCATTTTTTATCGGGCGTATATGCCGGTTTCGATTTCCCGGCAAAACAGGTCGGCGTTCACCAGGCCGCGCTGGCCCGCCTCTTCCGTATCGCGGATGGCCCGGGCCCGGTCGTATGGAACCGTGACCATGCTGATATCGAAGGGACCGGGTTCGCTGCTGCCCACGTTTCCCCGCATAATGGCGTACTGCACCATGGGCAGCCCCAGGCCGTTCCCCACCGAGCCCGTATTGAACAGGATGCCCCGGAAATTCAGGATGCGCATGCCCTGGCGGTGCACGTCGGCATAGCCCACCACGTCAAAATCCGGGTCAAAGGCCGCAAGCAGCGCCTCGGCCTCTCCGTGCACCTGGTAGGCCCTGTTCAGAATGGGCCGGCCGTGGATCAGCCGCACCTTCCGCCCGGACACCAGCGCGTGGTGCTCCATGGGCAGCTCCAGCAGCCTTTGCATCCGCGCGGGGCCCAATTGATCGTAATAAAATTCGTCCCGGGGAAAGAGCTTGCGGGCGATTCCTTCGTCCCAGTTGCCCATCAGGATGACTTCGCACCGCTCCGTGGCCCAGTCCATGGTCGCGGCGGAAGAGGGGCCTTTGCCCACCATATCCCCCAGGCACCAGATTTTTTCAATGCCCCGGGCGCGCAGGTCCCTGTCCAGGGCCTCCACGGCGGGCAGGTTGCCGTGCAGGTCGCCCACCAATGCGATTTCGGTCATTCGTTCCCTCCGCAGGCGACGGCGAACGCGTTCATCAGCGCCTGGGCCTCGGGAATCCGGTCGCTCAGGGATTCAGGATGCCATTGCACGCCCACCGCGAATTTTTTGCCCGGCATTTCGGCGCCCTCGATGAGTCCGTCCTCCGTCCGGGCGTTGACGATCAGGCCCGGGGCCAGGTCCTTAATGGCCTGATGATGGCGGCTGTTCACCTTCTGCCGCTTTACGCCCGTTACGGAAAGCAGCTTCGTGCCTTCCTCCAGTTCCACAAAATGCACCTGTTCTTTCGGCTGATCATAGCAGGGGTGCTTCAAATCGCCGCCGAACTGGGTTTCGATATCCTGGTACAGGGTACCCCCCAGCGCGCAGTTGAGCACCTGCAACCCCCGGCAGACGGCCAGCAGGGGCATATCTTTTTCCAGCGCCCGGCGGCACAGGTAAAATTCCGTTTCATCCCGGCGTGGGGCGTTTTCCCCGCAGCAGGGCAGCTTTTCCTCCCCGTACCGGGCGGGATCCACGTCCGCCCCACCCGTCAGCAGCAGCCCGTCCACCCGGGCCAGCATCGCGTCCAGGGCCTCTTTATCGTCCGTCAGCGGCAGCACCACGGGCGCCGCCCCCGCCCGGAACACCATATCCAGATAATCCTGATTCACCGTAATATTTCCCGTCTGATCGTTGATGGACGGCGTGACGCCGATGATCCGCATAGCCTTTTCCTCCCAGCGTTTTTCCTTTTCCATCATACGGGAACCGCGCCGAATTGTCAAGGGAAAAGCGCCGTCCGGACGGGGACGGGATGCGTACTTCGTTCATTGCGTTTTTTTCGGTTGTTGATTCAAATTTTCATATA
>CANQKI010000103.1 GCA_947624355.1 uncultured Clostridia bacterium
TGATTTCCGATCTTTACCGCGCCCATCAGCAGGCGTGCCTGGAGCGGTTCAACCGCCTCAAGGCCAACGAGGAAGAACTGAACCGCATTTTCATCGACATTTACGGCCTGCAGGCCGAGCTGACCCCCGAGGTGGCCGACCGGGACGTGACCGTCTATCGCATCATCGACGCGCCCAATGAGGAGGAACGCAAAATGCCCTACGTCCTTTCCATGCGGGACGAGGCGGCCTCCCTGATTTCCTACATGGTGGGGTGCATGCTGGGGCGGTATTCCCCCTATGTGGAAGGGCTGCTGTACGCGGGCGGCCCCTGGGATGAGGCATCCATCCACGCCCGCATTGCCGAGGGGGCCAAGACCTGCGATTTTTACGACCCTGCCGAGGGCCTGTTCCTGCCGGACGCGGACGCCATATTGCCCATCACGGACGACGATTATTTTGACGACGATATTGTGGCCCGCACGGTTGAATTCGTGCGCAAGGTGTACGGCAGGGAAACGCTGGAGGAAAACCTGCGCTTTCTGGCCGACGCCCTGGGCAGCAAGGGGGATTCCCCCCGGGAAGCGCTTCGCCGCTATTACCTGGAAGAGTTTTACCGGGATCACCTGAAAACCTATCAGAAGCGGCCCATTTACTGGCTGTTTGACAGCGGAAAGCAGAACGCCTTCAAGGCCCTGACCTACCTGCACCGTTACGACCGGGACACCGTGGCCCGGCTGCGCACCGATTACGTGCACGAAATGCAGGAGCGGCTGCGCATCCAGCTGACTGGGGCCCGGGACATGGCGGAGCGGGGCGAGGGCCGCGCCCGGGTGCTGGCAGGCAAGCGGGCGCAGAAGCTGGAAAAGCAGCTGACAGAGCTGCGGGAATATGAAGAAATCGTCCATCATTTCGCCGACCTGCGGCTCGTCATCGACCTGGACGACGGCGTGAAGGTGAATTACGCCAAATTTGAAGGGCTGCTGCAGAAAATCAAGTGATGGTCAAAATAAACGACGGAAGGGATGCGGGGCCATGCGCAAGGCGCTGGAAGAACGGTTTGAACGGCCGCTGGGGCTGTACGAAACCCGGCGGATTATCGTCTGGCGGGACGAGGAAGGGGCTTTCGCCGAGGATGCGGTGGGGCTGGAGCTGAAAAACGCCCGGGTGCTGATGATGGAACGGGACAACACTTTCCTGATCCGGCGGCAGGTGGAGGAGGATTATGCCGATGAAAATCTGCTGATTTACTGCCCCCTCGCCTTTGAAAAGCCCGCGGACAACTGGCTGCTGGACGTGTTTCTGTACGCCGAGGAATTCCGGGCGGATTACTGGTCGCTCCTGCTGGACGATCTGGGGGTGAGCAACACCCGGGCCGTGCGGGACCTGGCCCGCTCCATGGCCCCCTTCTTCAAAAGTCGGGAGCGCCGGGAACGGCTGCGGGCCCTGCTGCCCGTTCAGACCACCGAACGCGCCCTGCGGGACGGGGTGTTCATGACGCTGCTGGGCCTCAAAACCGGCGGCTTGGACGCCGTGGCCCGCCGGGTCATTCAGGAGGACGGCGACGGGGAAAACGCCGCCCTGGCAGCGCTGGAAAAAGCCTGCGGCCCGGACGCATTCTGGCGGGCCGCGGGGGAGGAATATGCCTATTCCGGGAAACGGGAGCCGGGCAAACTGGCGGCGTATCTGCTTTTCAGCGCGGCGGGGCGGGAGGACGCCTTTGCCTCCCTGCCGGGCAGCGCCCTGGGGACGGAAGCCGGGTACCGCTTCTTCCTGGCCTGGATTCACGCGGAGAGCGGAAGCCTGTACCGCCTTTGCGAACGGCTGGAGGAGGAATTCGATCTGCCCGCCCGCATGGAAAAGATGGAAAAGGAGCGGTTGATTGCCCACAGCGTCTTCCCCTGCGCCGACCGGATGCTGCTGCGGGAGCAACTGTGCAAGGCGGCGGCGGGGCAATTGGACGCGGAGGAAGCCCGGGCCCTGATTACCGCCCGGCAGGACCAGCCCTGGCAGACGATTTACGCTCCTTATTACGACGTGCTGGATTCCCTGGCCGGCCTGGCCGTGATGGAACGGAAATATCCTCACGGCTTTGCGTTCACCAGCGCTTTGGAGGCCTGGCGGGCCTATGAAAAATCCCTCTGGCATGTAGACATGGCCTATCGCTGCTTCCGCCTTTCGGAAAAACGGGCGCTGAACGCCGACCTGCCCCTGGAGGAAGAACTGCGCCAGGCCGGGGATTATGCCGAACGGCTGTACAAAAACGGGTTCCTGCACGAGCTGAACCGGCTGTGGACGGCCCTGCTCATGGGCGAGGACGGCGCCTGGGCTGACCGGTTGGAGCGGCAGGAGCGGTTTTACGCCCAGCACGTGGCCCCGGCGGGCAGCCGGGTTTTCGTGATTATTTCGGACGCCCTGCGCTATGAAGCCGCCGCCGAGCTCACCGAACGCTTAAACGCCCGCCTGCCCGGCAACGCGTCCCTGTCCCCCATACTGGCCGCCGCTCCCACCGTGACCTCTGTGGGCATGGCCGCCCTGCTGCCCCATAAGCGGCTGACGCTGGACGACCAGCTGCACATCCTGGCCGACGGCCAGCGCACGGACAGCGCCCGCCGGGAAAGCGTGCTGCAGGCCGCCTGTCCCGAAAGCGTTGCCCTGGACAGCGAGGAATTTCTGAACCTTTCCCGGCAGGAGCGGGCCGAGCGGGTCCGGGGCATGAAGGTGGTGTACCTCTATCACGACGTGATCGACAGGGCCGGGGAAGGCGGCGGCGACGTGGCCGACGCCTGCGAAACCGCCCTCGGCGAGCTGACCCGGCTGACCCGGGTATTGGTCCGGGAGCTGAACGCCGCCACCCTCTTTATCACCGCCGATCATGGCTTTTATTTCACCGATTCGCCCTTTGAAGAATACGAGAAGGTGGACAGGGACCTGCTTTCGGGGGAAATCCTGCAGTACGGCCGCAGGCACGCCGTGGTGCGGGGCGGCGGGCAGACGGACAGCGTCGTTTCCTTCCCCCTGGGGCATTGGGGCCGTCCGGACCTGACGGCGGCCTTCCCCCGGGGGTGCCTGCGCTTCCGGCTCCAGGGAGGCGGCGGCACGTATATGCACGGCGGATTGTCCCTCCAGGAAATGATGGCGCCCCTGATTACTTATCAGAACAAAAAGGCGGGGCAGAAGGGATATCAGGCCATTGAAAAGGTACATGTCGCCCTGCTTTCCGAAACCCGCCGCATCAGCAACAACCTGTTCACCCTGGTTTTCTACCAGCAGGAGCCCTGCACGGCCAAGCTGCTGCCCCGCCGGGTGAACGCCGTCCTGGAGGACGAAAGCGGAGCGCCCGTCAGCGACAGCCACCGGATCACGGCCGATTCCACGGACCCGGACAACAGCCGCCGCACCGCCCGCGTGACCTTCCGCCTCACCCTGCCGAACCCCGACAGGAACCGGGATTATTACCTGGTCATGACCGATGCGGAAACGGGCGAAAGGCTTGCCAGGATTCCCTTCCGCATTGATATTGCCTTCGCCCAGGATTTCGATTTCTGACGACCGCCGCAGAAAAGGAGAGATGAACCATGGATGACCTGGATCGGAAAATCATTGCGCATTTCCCCGGAAAAATCGTCCGGAAAGACCTGACGAATATGCTTCGCCGGGGCGTCAACGTGCCCACCTTCGTGCTGGAATACTTGCTGGGGATGTACTGCGCCACAGACGACGAAGCCGCTATCGCGGAGGGCGTTGAAAAAATCCGCAAAATCCTGAGCGAGAATTACATCCGCCCGGAGGAAAGCGAAAAAATCAAGTCCCTCATCCGCGAGCGGGGGGAATATACCATTATCGACAAGGTTTCCGCCGTGCTGGACGAATATAACGATTATTACGTGGCCAGGTTTGCCAACCTGGAAATCGCCCCCTTCGTGCTGCAAAGCGAATACGCGGTGCAGTACACCAAGATTCTCATGGGCGGCATCTGGTGCATCGCCCGGCTTTCCTACACCTCTCCCGAGGATTCCTACGAGGATGAGCGCCGCCGTAAAAAGAAGCGTTCCCCCGAGGATTCTCCCTTCCGCATCGAAAGCCTGAAGCCCATTCAGATGCCCAATCTGGATCTGGACGACGTCATCGGCCAGCGGAAATATTTCACCACCCAGGAATGGATGGATATGCTGCTGCGTTCCGAGGGCCTGGAGCCGGAGGCCCTGCAGCCCAAGGAAAAGCTGCATTTTCTGGAGCGCATGGCCCCCTTGGTGGAGCGGAATTACAATTTGTGCGAATTGGGGCCCCGGGGCACGGGCAAGAGCCACCTTTACAAGGAAATTTCCCCCTATGCCATCCTGCTCAGCGGCGGCCAGACCACCACGGCCAATCTGTTTTTCAATATGCGGGTCATGCATGTGGGTTTGGTGGGCCATTGGGACTGCGTCGCCTTTGACGAGATTTCCGGCCTGAACGCCATGAACGACACCACCCTTCAGATTCTGAAGGATTACATGGCTTCCGGCTCCTTCACCCGGGGACGGGATATGATTTCGGCGGACGCCTCCATGGTTTTTGAGGGCAACATCAACGACAGCGTGGGCAATCTGCTCAAAGTATCCCATCTGTTCAGCCCTTTCCCGCCCGACATGAACAATGACAGCGCCTTCTTCGACCGGATGCACTATTACCTGCCCGGCTGGGAAATTCCCAAAATGCGCTCCGAAATGCTTACCGAACGCTACGGCCTGATTACCGATTGCCTGGCCGAAATGCTCCGGGGGCTTCGCAAGGAGGATTTCAGCCATCGGATGGACAATTACGTCCGCCTCAACGGTCAGTTCAACAAGCGGGACGAAAACGCCGTGCGCAAGACCATGTCCGCCCTGACAAAGCTGCTTTTCCCGGACGGGGAAATCACGCAGGAAGAAACGCTGTGGCTGCTGGATTACGCCATCGAGGGCCGCCGCCGGGTCAAGGAACAATTGCGGCTCATGGCGGGCGCGGAGTTTTCCGATGTGGGCCTGGGCTATACCCGGGTGCAGGACGGGCCGAAGGCGGAGGAAACCATCGTGCCTGTTCCCGAGCAGAGCAGCAGCACCCTGGTGCCGCCCGATTCCCAGCCGGCGGGGCACGTTTTCGCCATCGGCGTCAGCCTGTCCAGCGGCGAAATGAGCGTGTACCGCCTGGAAAACAAGGCCATTCACGGCAGCGGCAAAATGGAAACCCAGGGCGTCCGCTTCAATACCAGGATTGATGAGAGCGTGAATGCCGCCTGGTTCTACTTCAAGGACAATTTCAAGCGGCTTTTCCCCGGCGCGCTCCAGACGGATAAGGATTACCTGATGTATTACCGGGATTTGCAGGGCCAGGGCCGGAGCGCCGAAATATCCATGGCGGAATGGATCGGCCTGTGCGGCGCGTCCATAGACCGCCCGGCGCTGCCCTCCCTCATCATCGCGGGAGAGCTGACCCTCTCTGGCACCACATCCGAATTGACGGGGGTGGAAAACATCGTGCGGGTGGCCAAGAACGCCGGGGCCCGCAGGCTGCTTCTGCCCCTCGAGGCCATGGGGGCCTTCATGCACTGCCCCCGGGAATTGCTGGAAGCCGTGCAGCCAATCTTTTATCTCGATCCCATCGACGCCGCACGCAAGGCGCTGGATCTGAACTGACAGACGGAAAAGGAGTCATTGAACCATGAGCGTGAAAGAAGCAAAATCCGACAGCACCCGGGTGACCGTCAACGACGATTTTTCCGTGGCCGTTCCCAAAGGGATGCTTTATTCCACCGACCCGGCCCGGATTTTCAACGACAGCGCCGTCGTCATCATGAAAACGGAACGCAGCGAATACTTTGACGAAAACTGCGGGGACGACGTTGAATACGATCTGCAGTCGCCCGACGACGCGCCCAGGTGCCTGGCCATCGCCACCCCGACCATGGTGTGGAAGGACAGGATTCCTGAATACGACAGCGCCGATTCCGAACACGTCCGGCAGATCATGGATCAGGCGGAATCCATGCTTTCCCAGTACCGGGATAAAGTACATTTTGGCGCTCCATACCGGATCATCAAACAGGAGGAAGATATTTTCGTCGGCCGCCTGGATTCCGGTGAAACCCCGGTTGATTTTATCGTAATCACCCCGGAAGGGTTTTATCAGGGGCAGCTTGCGGTCAACGATACCGGTGATGAGGACGAAATCGATGAAGCGGTCGATACCTGGCTGAACACCATCCGCAGAAAAACGGCGCCCTCGCCCCAAAAGAAAACCCCGGCAACAACCGGAGAACCCAAGAAAACGGCTGCAAAGAAGCCTGCCGCGGCGAAAGCCGGCGAAACGAAGAAGCCTGCGGCGAAAAAAACTGCGGCCGCAAAACGTGCGCCTGCTCAACCCAAAGCCACGCAGGTGGACGGCACATCCACCGCCATCGGGGAAACAGTCTGGATCGACGGCGACACGATACGCGTATCGCCGGCGTTTACAGGATGGCTTTCCAATTTGAAGATTCATGGCAAGGACATAACCGAACTGCCCATCAAACGGATCGTTCTTGAAGACGGATGGGAGACCATTGAATGGCGCAGTTTGAAGGAATTTCATCAGCTTGAACAGGTCGAACTGCCGGATACGGTCAGGGTCGTGAACGAGAGAGCATTTTCCGACATACCGTCCCTTCAGCGAATCGAAATCCCGCCGCTCGTGGAAGCGATTCCGGATAATTTCATGTGGTTTCTTAATACGTTCTGTCATTCCGATCTCCGTGAAATCGTCTTCCGGGGCAATCTTGTTCAATCCATTGGCATACGCGCTTTCTATGGAAACGACTGCCTGACCGCGCTGACATTGCCCGACGGTCTGCGTGCAGTGAAGGATTCCGCTTTCGCCCAATGCAAGTTTCTGCAGGTCGTTCTTCTGCCGGGCACGCTGGAAAAAATCGGCCCTTCCGCTTTCAGCGGCGATCGGCAGCTGCGGTATGTGCAGGTTCCACCTTCCGTGACGGATATTGCGCCGGATGCGTTCCGGTTTTGCTCTAACGTATGCCTCCTGGTGACGCCGGGCAGCACTGCCGAGCGTTTTGCCCGGGAACAGAAGCTGCCCTGCCTGTACACGCAGTATGATTCGGTGCAAAGCCTGCTGCAAGGCGTCGGCTATGCCCTGGGGCAGCCCCGCTTTATTGAGGATGAAGACGGGAATTGCGTTGCCGCGTCGTCCATGACGGATGAGGAAGAGGACCGGACGCTTTGGGCCGCCTTCGGCAGCGATCACAGTTTGAACGACCACACATGGGTGACCGTCAATAAAGATTTTTCCATCCGGATTCCGGAATGTTTCGATTTTTCAACCGATCCCGGGGAAATTCTGGAACATCGTGCGCTGGTGTTCATCAATACGCTTCAGGATGATGGTTACAAAAAAATCATGGGAGAAGATAATGAGGATTTCAGCCTGGCAGCGCCCTTCTCCGCGCCCCGGGCGTTCGTACTGCAAAAATGCTCTCCCTGGCCGGTGGAGGTTTCCTCCTTTGACGGTTCCGCAGGGCCCTATGGTCCATTTATTCGTTCCAACTTAAATGATGAGCTTCTGGGCCCGTCGGATTCGCCGTGCATCGATGTGATCGACCGAAATGATCTGATCGTTCGCTATCGTCGGAACAGGCTGATGGATGGCCAGGAGCAGGTGTTTTTTATCATTGCTACGCTTCGGGGCGCTTATTTCGGGCAAATCTGGGTCAACAACACCGAAGACCCGGAAGTGCGGCGCAAAACCGTGGAACGCTGGCTCCGCGGCATCCACACCGGCCCGTGCAAAAAGGCCCGCTCCGCGCCGCAAAATCCGCCGCCTTCGCCGATGCCTCCGATCAGCACTGCGCCTGTTTTCATACCTGCACCTATGCCCACGCCTGCGGCGGTGGAGCGGACGACCGTCCCGTCCCGCCTCAGCCGTGAAGCGGACAATGAAACTGTCAATTCCCGCCAGGACAGAATCAAAATGCTTTACCGTGAACGGGAGGAACAGCTGGAAATCATCCGGAGCTGCCGCTTTGCCTTTTTCGGACGGAATGCCCGCAGGAAGAAATCGGCGAAGCGCCGCCTGGCGAAAATTGAAGCGGAATTGGAAAAACT
>CANQKI010000104.1 GCA_947624355.1 uncultured Clostridia bacterium
GGACCGGGTCTCCCGGTCCGAGGAGAAGTCAGTATGACTTCTACCTCTATCATTTTCCGGCCGTGAGCGTAGCGAACAGGAAAATGATGTGATCGATGCAGGAACGCGAAAGCGATCCTGCATCGCAGGGTGTCAAAAACTTGTTTTTTGACACCCTGAGGGGCCCGGGAGGAATTCTCCCGGACCCCGTGGGTCAACGGTTGGATTAGTTGTTCATGAAAGCGTCGTAGGCTTCCTGCTTATATTGGATGGCGCGGCTCAGGCCGTAGTCTTCCAGCTGCTTGAGGTAAGCGTCCCAGGCTTCGCGGGTCAGCTCTTTGCGGCCCGTGATCCAGTTGGCTTCGCACTCTTCACGGTAGGTCTTGATGTTGCTGGTAATGTCGGCGAAGTCCAGGGAATTCTCTTCGGAAACGGCCGCGCCGGCGGGATACATGTAATCGCCGAAGGTGGTCGCCGTCCACTTATCCGCGCCGTCCTTCTGGGCGGTGTAGGTGGCCAGGTTGACCTGCACCTGAGGATCCTGCACCACGGGGCCGTTGGAGGAACGGACATAGATCGCCTGGGCCTGAGAAATGGACAGGCCGTCGGGATTGTTCATGATGATGTCCATGTACTGCGGCACGCCGTCCACGATCTCGTAGCTTTCGCCCTCGATGCCCCAGCAGTTAATCATGTGGCCTTCCTCGCTGTACATCCAGTCCAGCAGCCACACGGCGGCGTCCACATTCTTGCAGTCGGTGGTGATGGCGGCGGAGGAGCCGGAAGCGTCATACAGGCCGTTCATCTTGGCGAACTTGGCGGGAACGCCCTTTTCCTTGGCGACGGGCACGGTGGTCACGATGTCGCTTTCATCGCTGATGGCGCCGGATTCCAGCAGCGCGGGAATGGTGTTGGAGCTGCCGCCGGAGGAAGCGTCATAGAGGGCGAAAGCTTTGCCGGAGGCCATCAGGGTGCGGCCGTCGTTGGCGCTGGTGTGGGTCAGGTAATCGGGGTCGATGAGGCCTTCCTTGTACCACTTGGCCATGGCCTGGAGGTATTCGAAGTGCTCTTCTTCGGCGATGCCGTTCTTCACCACGCCGTCTTCCACATAGTAATCCCAATAGCTGTCAAAGCCGGAGCAGAAGATCTGGTTGAGCCACTCGGTGCGGGTGACCACGGGAATCATGTCAGGATGGGCGGCCTTCACGGCGGTCAGCACGTTGTACCACTCATCGGCGGTTTCGGGAATTTCCAGGTTGAGCTCCTTGAGGATGTCGCCGCGCAGGAACCAGCCGGAGGTGAACAGGGTCAGGTTTCCTTCGTAGGTGGTGCCGCGCAGGAAGGGGAAGACGTAGTAGTGGCCGTCGGCGGTCTTGATGGACTTGTCGATGATCTCTTCAGCGTCCAGGATCGCTTTGAGGTGGGGGGCCTTGCCGCCGTTGATGTAGTCATCCAGCGTGATAATCATGCCGTCGGCGATGGCAGCGGAGGGGCCGCCGTTGTAGGCAGTCCAGTTGGTTTCGATGATGTCGGGCAGGTCGCCGGGAATCATCATGCTCAGTTCGGTGCCGGCATTGCCCACGGCGGGATGCTGGAACTCGATCTCGATGCCGGTAGCCTCTTTGATCGCGTCGTACCAGCGGGTGTCGTTCAGCGACTCGATGGAGCCGGTGCCCTTTTCGTCAAAGGGAGTCCAGTAGGTCAGCTTAACGCCGGCATAGGGCTTGTCGTTCTCCTCGGCGAAGGCGGGAACGGCGAACAGGGTCGCCAGCAGCGCCGCGCACAGGAGCAGAGACAGGGTCTTCTTCATTGAGGGATCCTCCTTTTTTTATTTTTATCAGCGGCTTGACGCCGCCAATAATTCAGATGGAATCCAGGGCCAGGCCGATTTCCCCGGGCAGGGCCCAGGCCCGGGCGCTTTCCTCAAAAGCGCGTTCCAGGCCGCGGACGCAGAGGAATTCGTCCCCCTCCGCCCGGAAAAGATAGGTGTTTTCGGGGGGTACGGGCCGCACGGGCTTTTCCTGGGCCATGCGCACGGCATGGATGTGGGGATGTTCGGCCGCCGGGCCGCAGACGGGGCTTCCGCCGTTTTTCACGCAGGCGATGGCGTCGTCCAGCTTCTGCAGCCGGTTTCCGGGGGGAATCAGGCCGTAGTCGATGATTTCGCCGTCCGAAAGGACTGCCCGGAAGCTGCCGTCGCCCGGGCCGAAGGTTACCGTCGCATTGTCGAATTCAAACACGCCTTCGGGGCCCAGCTTCTTGCTTTCCAGGGGATGGGCCGTGTAATAGTAGAGGTCCGCCCCGCAGGCGCTGCGGAAGCGCATGGCGGCGATATCGAAGTTCTCCAGCGCGGGATTGCCCCGGTAGAGCTCCGCGTCCAGGGCGGTCACATCGTCGGCCCCGGAAAGATCGCCGCCCAGCAGGAAGGTCATCAGCTGGAAATAGTGGGCGCAGGCGTTGCTGAAAGGGCTGTCCAGCACTTCGCGGCCGTTGGCGGAAATATGGCCGGCCCAGTTGTTGCGGCCGTAATACATTTTGCCCCGCCGCATGGCGTGAACCACGCGCAGCCGCCTGGGCGCGCCGAAGCGCCCGGCGAGAATATCCCGCTTGAGGGCCAGCACGTCCCGGCGGTAATTGAACTGATACCCCACCGCCAGGAATTTCCCCGCCGCTTTCGCTGCCTGTTCCAGTTCCTCCGCTTCTTCAAGCCGCAGACAGAGGGGTTTTTCGCACAGTACGTGGCTGCCGTTTTTCAGGCAGGTAAGCGTCATGGCCCGGTGAAAATGCACGGGGGAGGAGATGACCGCAAGGTCGGCGCTGTCCGCCGCGTAAAAATCGTCCACGGTGGGGTAGACCGGAATGCGCCGTTCCCGGATCACGGGGAACATGTCCTCAATGCCCGGCATGATTTCGCAGATGCCCGCAATATCCGCGCCGGTGTCCCGCTCGGTCATTTCCTTCAGGTAATTGCTGCCGTAGCCGCCCACGGCTGCCAACAGCACCCTCGGCCGTCCCGTCATGGCATTGCCTCCGTCCATTCCAGTTTCAGTTCCGAAAACCGCGCTTCGCCCGCGGCGGCGATTCCGGTCAGCGCGCCCGTAAAGCGTTTGCCGCCCGGCACGCCCTCGTCCGTCAGGTAAGACGCGTTCAGAACGTCCAGGGTTTCCCAGCCTTTTTCCGCCCTGATTTCCAGGGCCCGCCGGACGCCTTCGCCGGTTACCCGGAGCGCTGCGTGAGGCGCGTTCCAGTCGCGAAGAGTTTTTTCCGTCCGCCGGTCGCCCGCCTGTTCCAGGCAGACGATCTGCCATTCCCCGGCCGTCCGTTTCAGGCCGAAGAGGTAAAAGCTGCGTTCGTCGTAATAGCCTGTCAGCCCCGCGACGCCGTCTGGCCGCAGTCCGGAAGCGTCCAGCAGACCCGTTTGCCGGAAAGCGGCCTCTTCCTGGCGTTTGGCCAGCACGCGCATTTTCCCGTCTGTCCCCGCAAGGCACAGGCTCCCGTTTTCCAGCCGGGCAAAGGAACGGGGGTCTTCACCCGGAGATACCCAGCCGCTTCGCAGATCCTGCGGATCATCCGGGGGCTCGGGGGGCAGGAAGAGGGGCAGCGCCGGCCGCTTTTGCAGGCAGCTGGGGCCATTGAGACCGTTCACCATGGGCCAGCCGTCCGTTGTCCAGGTCAGGGGATCGAGGGCGGTTTCCCGGCCCATCAGCGTTTCCCCGTCCACCGGGCGCGCGCACAGGTAGAGCATGTACCAGGCCCCGTCTTTTGTCTGAAAGGGCTTTCCGTGGCCCGCCCGGCGGATAAAGCCGTCCCGGCTTTGCAGAATGGGGTTGAAGGGGCACGGAGTATAGGGGCCGCGCAGACTGCGCGAGCGGGCGACCGTTTCGGTGTGCCCGTTTCCCGTGCCGCCCTCCGCCTGGAACAGGTAATACCATCCGTCGCGGCGGAGCAGGTGCGGCCCTTCGCTCTTAATCCGGGAAGAACCGAAATAAATCATTTCCGGTTCGCCGGGCACATTCCCGTCCTCGTCAATTTCGGCCAGCCGCGCCCCGGGGTTCAGCAGGATGTACCGCCGCCCGTCGTCGTCCGTAAAAAGGGAAGGGTCGATGCCGTCCAGGGGCAGGAAGCGGGGTTCCCGCCAGGGGCCTTCGGGATTTTCCGCGCAGGTAATCATCTGGCAGCGGAAAGGGGCCTGCGGCAGCCGCAGGGTGGCCACCACCCAGAATTTTCCTTTGTGGAAGGAAATGTCCGGGGCCCAGTAACCATAGCCCCCCGGCAGTCCGGAGATCCGCGCCCAGTCCAGCCGGGATACGGCGTGGCCCACCGTTTCCCAATGAACAAGATCGCGGGAATGGCTGACGGGCAGGCAGGGGAAGAGGACGAAGCTGGAATTGACCATGTAATAGTCGTCCCCCACCCGAACGACGGAAGGATCGGGATAGCATCCCCGGCGCACGGGATTGCGGAACCCTTCCTCCGGGCCAAACCCCAGGCGTTCCACGAGATAGCGGTATCCGCCCTGGTCGGGGGCGGCAGCGGCCAGGTCAAAGGGCGTCACGCCGTTTTTGTCGCCCCGGAGGGGATTCATGCCCAGCGTTTCAACGGCAAAAGCCACGGTATCCCGGTTCCCCGAAGCGCAGGCGGCGTGAAGCGCGTCGCGGCCGTTTTCATCCGCGTCCAGGGCGACGGCATGGCACCTTTCGCACAGAAGCCGCAGCAGGTCCGCCCGGCCCAGGGAGGCTGCCAACCGGGGCAGCACCCCCTTTTCCGCCCCCTGGAGGCCGGAAAGGCCGCCCCGGGCAATCATCTGCCGGAGGCCCTCGCCGTCTCCCGCCCGGATCAGCGCGGCCGCTTTCTCCATCATTGCGCCCTCTCCTTTTCCCGGCTTTTCCGCCAGACGCTTTCAAACCACAAATCCCGCTGGGGCAGGGGCCGGGCGGGCCGGAAGCGGCTCTCCCCGTTCCGGGTGACGAGCACGCCCTCGCCCGGCGCGGTCAGCCGCAGCAGCATGGCGCTGAGCACCTGCCGCTGGGTGATCATCAGGTCCCGCAGCCGCAGCCGCTTTTCCAGCAAAGGATCTGCCAGGGATACGGGCCGCACAGACGCCGCCAGATCGTGAAGCCTTTCCAGCAGCGCCCGGATGCCCCTTTCGTTCCGCAGGAAGGCCGCGTCCCGGGTCATGGCGCTTTGCAGTTCCTCCGTCAGCGCGTCCGGGTCGCCCGCGGGTGCCTCCGGAAGGACGACGGAAAGGGAATCCGTTCCCGCCTGCCGCGCGCTCTCCCGGGCGATATGCCGCGCCGCGCGCATGGAGCCCACCTGGGTGCTGTTCAGCGCCGCCCCGCCCGGCCGGTACTGGCCGAAGGTGCCCGCCGCTTCGCCGCAGACGTAGAGGCCGGGCACGCAGGTCTGCCAGTCCGAATCCACCGCCGCGCCGCCGTTGTGGTGCTGGGCGCAGACGCGGATTTCCAGCATTTCGCTGTTCAGGTCAATGCCGTGGTTCCGGTACAGGGCGATGGCGGGGGAGTTTATGGCCGCCAGGCGTTCGATGGGCGTTTCCCGCATGGCCCCGCACTGGGTAAGATATGCCTGCGCTTCGTCCGACAGGGCGTCCGGGGCCCAGCCCGTGGGGTTGCGCCGATAGTCCAGGTACACCCTGCGGCCTGCGTCCTCCTCCCGCTTTACCAGAATATCCACCCGGGAGGAGCCCTGCGCCTTTCGCGGGTCATAGGGCCATTGATAGCCCTTGAGGAAAGCGTTTTCCAGGGCGGACTGCACCCCCAGCGCGTCGGCCAGAAAATCGTGCTCCGTGCCGTCCGCGTCCACGGAAACGTAGCGCGGCATGGCCTGCTGATAGCTGCCCGATACGTTCCAGCGGAATTTGACCGAGCTCAGGCCGTACTGCCAGCAGTCCAGGTTTGCGCCCTCGGCCCCCGCCTCGAAAGCCATACCGCTCATGCCCAGCTGGCTGACGGGGTACACGGTGCTGCGGTAAACCGCGGCGGGGCCGCCGGTGCACATCACCACATGGGCGCAGCGGACGACGATCCATTCCTTGGCCTTCCGGTCCAGGCACAGCACGCCTTCCACGCCGTTTTTTCCCGTCAGGATGCGGCAGGCCATGGCCTGATCCAGGATGCGCGCGCCCTTGGCGAGGACGCTGGCTTCCAGCGCTTCCGTCATGCGGCGGCTGGTCAGGGGCCCCACGGAGGAGGCCCGGCGGCGGGTGTCATGGTCGGTCTGGTAGCCCACATACTCGCCGAACTCGTTCTGCGGGAAGGGAACGCCCAGGGACGCCAGCCGGAGAAAGCAGGGGACCGAGCCGGCGGCCTCGCAAAGGGCAAGGTCCCCGTCCACGTCCGGGCCCTTGAGGGTGCGGGCCATTTCGCCCACGCTGTCGCCCTCGTCCCCGGCCAGGGAAAGCTTGTAATAGGTCTGCTTATCGCTGCCCGTGTTGCGGGAAGCGCCCGCGTTCATGTTTTCGGTGATCAGCAGCGCATCCTCGTTCAGGGCGCAGAGCCAGTCCATGGCGTTGAGCCCCGCACAGCCCGAGCCGATCACCGCCGTGCGGACAACGATTTCCTTCATTTACAGCCTCCTGAGGGCAAAGCCGCCGTCCGCGTCCAGCACCTGCCCGGCGGAATAGTCCAGCAGGCCCGAGCAGCAGGCCAGCACCATCCGCGCCACGTCCATGGGCTCGCCGAAGCGCCCCACGGGCAGCAGCCCGTCGTCGATCATGCGCTGATATTTTTCGTGAACGACCGCCGTCATGTCCGTGGCGATAATGCCGGGCCGCACCTCAAAGACGGGGATGCCCTCCCGCGCCAGCCGGTCGGCGAACAGCCGGGTCACCATGGATACGCCCGCCTTGCTGATGCAGTATTCCCCCCGGGACGTGCTGCTGGTGTAGGCGGAAAGGCTGCCAATGTTGACAATGCGGGGGCGGTATTCGGAAATTTTCCCCTTTTCCGCCAGCATTTCCAGGGCCGCGAGCTGGCTTAAAAACAGCGTGCCTTTCAGGTTCACGCCCATGACCCGGTCGAAGCTCTCTTCGTCCATTTCCAGAATGTCGCGGCGCACGAGGGGGGCCACCCCGGCGTTGTTTACCAGTACGTCCAGGCGGCCGAAGCGTTCCACGGCGTGGGCGATGAGGGCGGCGCGGGCCGCGCCGTCCGAAACGTCGCAGGGAAAGTAATCCCTCTCCTTAGCAAGATCGGCGGGGCGGGCCGCCCGGGTGCCCGAATAGACGACGTCATAGCCGTTTTCGGAAAGCAGATCGGCAATCGCGCGGCCAATGCCGCGGCTGCTGCCCGTTACCACCGCCGTTTTCATGGCCGGTACGCCTCCCTGTCCCGCAGGATGCAGCCGGCGGGAGTTCCCGCCCGCAGCAGCGCCGCGCAGCCCCCGCAGGCAGCGCACACGCGGCGGGGGTCGATGGTTCCATTTTCACGGGCTTCCCGCACGAAATCCGGATAGGCGAAGGCCATCCGCCCGAAGCCGGCCATGGCGCAGTGCCCCTGCGCCACCATGCCGGCAGCCAGGTTCAGCGAAAACTGCCGCAGGTAGGAAAACGCGCTGCCCAGCACGGGCAGGTCGGGATGGGCCCGCTGCATTTCGCTGACGCCCTTCATCATGCGGCTCAGGCCCTCCAGCGGGTGCTCGTCGGGCACGTATCCGCCGTGGTCGTAGGGGCGGTTTACGTGAGGGTTTTTGTAAGGATTGCCCATGGTTACGTTCACCAGCGGCATATGGAATTCGTCCCGCAGTTCGCCGGCCAGGCGGATGGGCTCGGCCAGGTCGGGCGTCATGCTGCCTTCGTGAACGCCGAAGCCGTAGGGGTAGGGGAAACCGTCGTATACGTTCATGCGGCTGGTCAGGAAGAAGCTTCCGGAGACGGCCGCCTGCGCCGCCCGGCAGGCATTCTTGAGAAAGCGGGTGCGGTTTTCGTAATCGCCTCCGTAGGGCCCAGGCCGGGTGTAGGCGCTGAGAAGCTCGCAGGCCAGATAACGGTGGCAGCATTTGACGTCCATGCCGTCAAAGCCCGC
>CANQKI010000105.1 GCA_947624355.1 uncultured Clostridia bacterium
ACGTCCCCCATGGAATGGAGCAGCTGCAGCCGGTGCTCCACCGGATGGAGGGCCGCCACGCCCCGCACGATCTGCTCCCGGTTCAGCCCCAGGGCCCGGGCCGTGGCCGCAGCCATGAGGATGTTTTTGATGTTATGTTCCCCCAGCAGGCGGGTGCGGCATGGGATGGAGTCCCAGCCCCGGAGGCACAGCAGGAAATCGCTGCCCTGGCCGGACACCGTCACGTTTTCCGCCCAGGCATCCCCATCCCGCGTGCCAACCAGCAGCTTTTTCTTTTCCGTGCGTTCGCAGCATTCCGTCACCAACGCGCCGTCGTGCTGGAACACGGCCAGGCCGTCCGCCGGCAGGGCGTCGATCAGTTCGTACTTGGTGCTTTTGATGCGTTCGATGGTCTTGAAGGTATCCAGATGCTGGGGGCCGATGGCGGTAAGCAGGCCAACAGTCGGGTGCACCAGGCGGCAAAGCTCTTTGATCTCCCCCACATGCCGGGCCCCCATTTCCCCGATGAACACCTGATGAGCCGGGGTCAGCCGCTCCCGGATAATCCGGGTAACGCCCATAGGCGTGTTGAAGGAGGCGGGCGTGGCCAGCACGTTGTATTTCTGGGAGAGAATTTCGGCCAGGATGAATTTGGTGGAGGTTTTGCCGTAGCTGCCCGTGATGCCGATGCGGATGAGCCGGTCATTTTCCAGCAGCTTCTTTTCGGCGTCCCGGAAATACAGGCGGAAAATCAGCCGCTCCACCGGCAGGGCACACAGGGCGGACAGGGCAAAAAGCAGGGGCAGCAGGGCAAAGAAGGGCAGCATGGGCAAAAAACCCAGGGCGGGGAAAGCGGCCAGATTCCACGCGGCCTCCCCGTCGGTCAGCATCAGGCCCTCCACCCCCAGCAGAAGCAGGAAGGACACCAGGAAATGGGCCAAATACAGCCGCTTCATCCGGGCCGTGACGGCGAATTTTTTCTTTTCAGCGTTCCGCACGGCCTGCCGCCGCACCGTAAGCCCGCCGACGACGGCCAAGGCGCACAGGGGCAGCAGCCCCGTCCACACGGAGAACGCGCCGCCCAGGCAATCGGTGACATACGTATAAATCAGCCAGGCCGCGGCCAGGCAAAGGCACAGCATAAGATACGGCACAACCGCCTTTTTCCATTGGCGGCACACCGTGCGGAAATAGCCGTAAAACTGATAGCTTTCCAGCTGGAAATAATGGGCCAGCCGCCGGGATGCCAGGGCGAGCCCCGCCGCCGTCAGCAGGCACGGAAGGATGAATTGCCAAAGGGCCACAGCTTCACCGCCTTTATTTCAGGAATGCCCGGGCCACGGCCACAAACCGGGGCCATTGCCGCAGATAGGCGAAATGATCGTCGTTTTCAAAAAGGACCAGCCCGGCGTCGGGAATTTCCTTTTCCATCACCTGCCCCATCCACAGGGGCGTTTCGGTGTCATTCTCCCCCCACACCAGCAGAGTGGACGCCTGAATGCGGGGCAGCAGGGGCCGCAGGTCCTGGGAAATGACCTTGACGAAGGTTTTTCGCATTTCGGGGTCCAGGGCGTTGTAATCGGCGGAGCCGTATTTCTTCCTCAGCTTTTCCAGCATTTTTTCCGCCGCGCCGCCGATGACCGGGGCCTTTTCCAGGCCCTGAAGCAGCTTCTTTTTCCGCTGGAACGCGGCGCTTTTCTTTTTCTGCGCTTCCGTTGGCTCCTTTTTGATGCCGGCGCACCCCGTCAGGATCATACGGTTCACCAGCTCCGGCTCGTTGGCCGCCAGCCACAGGGCCACCCGGCCCCCGAAGGAATGGGCGATGATATCACATTTTCCGAACCCCAATTGCCCGATAACTTCCTTCACGCAGGCAGCGTATTCGGGCACGCCCCAGGGTTCGGGCGGACGGGAGGATGTACCGTGGCCCGGGAAATCCAGGGCAGCCACACGGTAATCCTTTTGAAGGTCCTTGATGATGGGGTCAAAATGGCCGATGGCGCAGCCCCAGCCGTGCAGCAAAAGCACGGGCGTGCCCTGATCGCCCCAGGTTTCCGCGTGCACCGCCGCGCCGTTTGCCTGCATCAGCAACGTTTTTCCCCATCCTTTCCCACTTTGTTTCCTTAATATTATATGGGTTTTCCGGCGCGTCATGCGCCCGGGCCCACCCGCCAGATATAGCGGCATTTCCATTCCGCCCCGGCGCACACCGCCCGGTAAGCGGGCGGCACGGCCACGATGCTCTCCAGGGGGCAGCCCAGCTTCTCGCAGGTTTTCCGGGAAGGCAGGTTATCCACATTGGCCGTGATGGACACGGAGTGCAGGTTCAGCCGCCGGAGCAGGGGCTCCATCAGGCGGCAGGCGCGAAGGGCATAGCCGTGCCCACGGGCGCTTTCCTCAATGCGGTAGCCGATGTGGCCCAGGTAATACAGGGCGGGGCTTTCCCCCAGCCGCAGGCTCACATAGCCCAGGTAATGCCGCGTGCCCGCGCGGTAAATGTAAAAGGTGTAGCCGTCCCGGATGCCGCATTCCGGGTCCCGCACGTCCTCATGGGAAAGGGTCAGGTCGATTTCCCCGTCCGAAAACATGGGCTTGCGGGAAAACATGCGCAGCAGCGCCGTCAAATCACTTCACCTCGGCAGGCCGGCCGTTTCCCGGCACAAGCCATAGTTTACCACAAAACCGCCGTTAAAACAATGCGTCAGCAAATTCCCTGGCGTCAAAAGCCTGCAGATCGTCGATGCCCTCGCCCACGCCGATGTACCATACCGGTACGTTCAGTTCCTTCCGGATGGCGATGGCCACGCCGCCCTTGGCAGTGCCGTCCAGTTTGGTCAGGATAATGCCGCCGATTTCGGCCGCCTCCTTAAACTGCTTGGCCTGCTGGATGCCGTTCTGGCCCGTGGTGGCGTCCAATACCAGCATGCAGCGCATTTCGGCCTCGGGGTATTCCCGGTCGATAATGCGGCGCATTTTGGAAAGCTCGTCCATCAGGTTCTTTTTGTTGTGCAGCCGCCCGGCGGTATCCACAATCAGGAGATCGGTTTTCCTTGCCTTGGCCGCCTGCACGGCGTCGTACACCACGGCGGCGGGGTCGCTGCCCTCCTGGTGGCGGATGATGGGCACATGGGCCCTTTCGGCCCACACGGCCAGCTGCTCGTCCGCCGCGGCGCGGAAGGTATCCGCCGCCGCCAGCATCACGCTGCGGCCGATCTCCTGAAAGCGCAGGGCCAGCTTCCCGATGGTGGTGGTTTTCCCAACCCCGTTGACCCCCACCACGAACATGACCATAGGCCAGCGCAGGGGCGGGCGGGGAATATTCATTTCGTCCACGATGTTTTTTTTCAGCATGTCCCGGGCCCGCGCCGCGTCCCGGATCTTCTGTTCTTCCACCTGGGCGCGCAGCTTTTCAATGATGTCCGTGGTGGCCGCCACGCCCACGTCGGCCAGAATCAGAATATCGGTGAGCTCGTCATAAAAATCCTCGTCCACCTCCCGGGTGTTCTGCACCAGCTCGTCCACCTTATCGGTGAGGCCGCCCCGGGTCTTCGTCAGGCCCTGCCTGAGCCGTTGAAAAAATCCCATATGGATCCTCCTTTACGCGTAATCCTGCAGATTGACCGACACCATGCCCGATACGCCCTTTTCCTGCATGGCCACGCCGTAAAGGGAATCGCACCGCTCCATGGTGCCCTTGCGGTGGGTCACCACCACGAACTGGGTACCCTTGGCGTATTCGGCCAGGTAATCGGCGAAATAGCCGATATTGGCTTCGTCCAGCGCCGCCTCGATTTCGTCCAGGATGCAAAACGGCGTGGGCTTGAGCTTGAGCATGGCGAAAAGAATGGCAATGGCCGTCAGCGCCCGCTCGCCGCCCGAGAGCAGGGACAAGAGCTGCAGCTTCTTTCCCGGGGGCTGGGCAATCACTTCGATGCCGCAGTTGAGGGCGTCGTCGGGGTCGGTGAGCTTCAATTCCGCCTGGCCGCCCCCGAACAGCCGGGCAAAGGTTTCCTTGAAATATTCCCCCAGCTTTTCAAATTCCGCCACGAACTGCTTTTCCATCTGGCTGAGCAGCCGGGAGATAAGGGACTGCAGGTCTTCCTCCGCCTTGGTCAGGTCCTGCTGCTGGCGGGCAAGGTCGTCATACCGTTCCTTGGTGGCGGCGTATTCCTCGATGGCCGCCACGTTCACCGGGCCCATATCCCGGATGCGGCTGCGCAGGCCCGCCGCCTCTTTTTCCCCGCCGGAAAGATCGAAAGCGCCCGCCTGGCGGAATTCCTCCGCCCCGGCGTAAGTCAAATCGTAGGTATTGAAAATATGGTCGGTCATGACCTTGAGGTCGTTTTCCGCCCGGTCGCGGCTGAGCTCATAGCGGTGGAGCTTCTGGCTGTCCTCATCGTAGGATTTGTGAATTTCCTCGCTGATGCGGACGCATTCCCGCTGGCGGGCTGCCTTTTCCTGCCGTTTGGCTTCCAGGCTGTCCACGGCGGCCTGACGCTCCGCCAGTTCCCTTTCCAGGGCCGCCACGGCGCTTTCCTGGGCCGCCAGGCGGTTCTGCCCTTCCTGGACCATTTCTGCATGCTGCTTTTTTTCGTCGTCCAGCCGGGCCAGGGTGCGGTCCAGCTCTGCCAGCTCCTTTTCCCTGCGGGTGCGGTCCTGCCGCAGGGTGGTAAGCGTATGGGACAATTCCGCAAACCGCAAACGCAGCCCGCCCACCGTTTCCCGCTGGGCCTCCGCCCGGTTCCGGGCGTCCAGCAGGGCCTTTTGCAGGGCCTCGGTCTTCTGGTCCATGGCCTCCCGGTCGACGGTTTCGGTTTCGGTCTGAGCCTTGGCCTCATTCAGGTCCCGCTCAATATCGGCGATGCCCTCCCGAAGCTGCTCGCCAGCCGCCCTTGTTTTCTCCAATTGCCCGGATACGGCCGTCAGTTCGGCCTTGGCGTTGAACACGCGCTCCTGCTCCCGGGCCACGGCGATTTCTTCCTGGTGCACCCGCTCCATGGCCTCGTTGCGCAGGCGCTTCTGTTCCTCCCGGTCCTGCTGCATTTTCTGCAGCTTTTCCCGGAGGGAAAGCAGCTCCTTCTGCTCGGCGGCCATGGTTTTTTTGAGCTCCTGCATTTCGCGCTCGCGCCCAAGCAAGCTCACCGCGCTCTTTTGCGCCGTGCCGCCCGTCATGGAGCCGCCGGAATGCATCACGTCCCCGGCCAGGGTCACCAACCGGAAGGCGTGGCGGCCTGCCCGCATGATGGGAATGCCGCTGTCCAGGTCCCGGGCGATGACGGTGCGCCCCAGCAGGTTTTCCATAATGCCCTGATATTCGGGGGCGTAGGAAATCAGTTCGCTGGCCACCCCCAGGCACCCGGGCATGGAAAGGAGCCGGCGTTCTTCGTTGCTGAGCACCCGGGATTTCACGCTGGTCATGGGCAGGAAGGTGGCCCGGCCCAGGCGGTTGTTCCGCAAATAATCGATAAGGCGCTTGGCGCTTTCCTCATCCTCCGTCACGATATTCTGCAGCGCGCCCCCCAGCACCATATCGATGGCCGTTTCCAGCTCCTTGGGCACCCGCATGAGCCGCGCCACTACGCCCCGGACGGAGGCATCGTTTCCCGCATACTGCAGCGCCCGGCGGACGGACTGGCTGTAGCCCTCCATCTCCCGGCTCATTTCCTCCATCACCCGCAGGCGGCTGCCGTCCGCCTGGAATTTGAGGTTCAGTTCCTGGGCGCGTTCGGCGGTTTTCTGGGTTTCCTCGGTCATTTCCCGCAGCCGGCCTTCGATGGCCGCCGCGTCGTCCCGCAGGGCCTGCACGCCCTCGTCCACCCGCTGCTTTTCGCTTTCTGCGGCCCGAAGGGCGGATACGGCTTCCTGCTGCTTTTCTTCGTATTCGGTTACCGATTTTTCGATTTCGGCCAGCCTGTTTTTCATCTGGACGCAGATGGCCTGCTGCCTGGTCTGGCGGTTCCGGGCGTCGGACAGGCGGTTCACCGCCGCCAGAATATCCGCCTTATGGCGGTCCAGTTCCTCTTCCTTTTCCTGAGCTTCCTGCAAATACCGGTTCAGCTTTTCCTGCTCCCCGTCCAGCTCGGCCTGGGCTTCCAGCAGCGCCCGGTCCCCCCGGTCGGTTTCCTGTTCTCCCTGGCTCGCCATTTCCAGGAGGGCCTCCCGCTTTTTCGCGGCGTCCTCTAATTCCTTCTCAATGCGTTTGCCGTTTTCCGAAAGGTTGTCCAGCTGCTGACGGATCAAATCCCGTTCGCCGTTGCCCGCGTGCAGGGCGTCGTTTGCCTGCAGATGCTCCTGCCGGGCGGTGTTCAGCTCCTCCTCCAGCAGGGCGATGGCTTCGTCCAGTTCTTCCCGCTCCCGGGTGCTCTCGTTCAGCCGGGCTTCGTGGTGCATCAGCACGTCCCGGAGGCCCTCCAGGGTCTGGTCCAGGGCGGCGATGCGCTCCTTCACCTTGTCGTGGCGGATGAGGAAAATATTGATTTCAAGGTCTTTGAGCCGCTGGGCGGCCTCCAAATATTCCCTCGCCACGGCGGCCTGGCTTTCCAGGGGGCCCACCCGGCTGCCCAGTTCCTCCAGGATGTCCGTCACCCGGCTCAGGTTGTCCCGGGTGCGGGCCAGCTTGCGCTCGGCCTCTTCCTTGCGCACCCGATAGGTCATCACCCCGGCGGCTTCCTCAAAGACCTGGCGGCGGTCCTCGCTTTTGACGGAGAGGATTTCGTCGATCCTGCCCTGGCCGATCAGGGAATAGCCCTCCCGGCCGATGCCCGTATCCCGGAAGAGCTCCAGAATGTCCTTGAGGCGGCAGGCTGTTTTGTTCAGGTAATACTCACTGTCGCCGTTGCGGTACACCCGGCGGGTGACCATTACCTCAGCAAAACCGGATTTCAGCGCCCCGTCCGCGTTGTCGAACGCCAAGGAAACCTCGCAGTAGGAGGCCGCTTTGCGTTTGGCTGTGCCATTGAAGATGATATCCTCCATCTTCGTGCCGCGCAGCACCCGGGCGCTCTGCTCGCCCAGCACCCAGCGGACGGCGTCGCCGATGTTGCTTTTGCCCGAGCCGTTTGGCCCCACGATGCCCGTGATGCCCTCGTTGAACACAATCTCCGTGTGGTCGGCAAAAGACTTGAACCCGTATATCTCCAGCTTTTTGAGCCGCATGCTCCCTTATTCCCCCGAATGCCTGATGATTTTCAGCGCGGCGGCCGCCGCATCCTGCTCCGCCCGCTTTTTGCTGGTGCCGCTGCCTCGGGCCAGCTCCCGGCCCTCGGAAGACACCGAAACGGTGAACACCCGCTCATGGGGCGGGCCGCTTTCCGCCACGGTCTCGTACACGGGCGCTTCCCGGCCCTGCCCCTGCAAAAGCTCCTGCAGGGCGGACTTGGCATCCGTTTCCCCTGTTTCGGAGCAGTCGCCGATAAAGCGGAGCACCATTCCCCGGGCGCTTTCCATGCCGCCGTCCAGGTAAACGGCGGCCAGCACGGCCTCAAAAGCGTCGCAAAGCACGCTGGGGTTTTTCCGCCCGCCGCCGGCTTCGCAGCCCTTGTCCATAATGAGGGCGTCCCCCAGGCGGAGCCGCCCGGCGGCCTCGGCCAGCTTTTCTTCCCGCACCAGCTTCTGCCGCAGCTGGGTCATGGCCCCCTCCTGCATTTCGGGGTGCATCTTGAAAATCTGCTCGCTGACGCAAAGCTCCAGCACCGCGTCCCCCAGGTATTCCAGCCGCTGGTTATGCCGGGGGCCGGCGGAGGGATGGGTCAGCGCCAGATGAAGCAGGGACGGATCGGCGAAACGATAGCCCAGGTCCGCTTCCAGGCGCGCTGTGTGACCGTTCATTTTTCCTCCCGAAAACATCAAAAGCAACCGCATGACTTTGGGGATGCATGAAGGGGCCGCAGCCCCTTCATTTTCAATCTACAGCAAACTGTCATTGTGGAGGCGGGGCGAAGCCACGCCGGAACGCAGCCAAGCAATTTGCTTAAGTAGCGCGGATGAGCCGAAGGCTCAGACGTGCAGAGCAG
>CANQKI010000106.1 GCA_947624355.1 uncultured Clostridia bacterium
AGATGCGCCACGGCCTCCCGCCAGGCCCCGAGAAACGCCTGGAGGGAGGGATAGCGGTTTTCCGGCGCGTCCCGGGTGGCCCGGGCGGCCACGTCGTACAATTGCCGGGGGCCGTGCCAGGCGTTTACGCTCCTGTCCAGATTGCTGCCGAAAAATTCAAAGGCCAGCGCGCCCATGGCGTACACCGTGGTGCTTTCGGTCAGCGGCGCGCCCAGGGTGTATTCCTCCGGGGAAAGAAAGCGGGAAGAGCCCTGCATCCTGCCCCGGTCGTTCACCGCGGGCTTTTTGCGGTACAGGTCGATATCGCAGACGATGGCGGCATTCCGGTCAAAATCAATGAGCAGGTTGCCGTCGTAAAAATCCACGGCGATATAGCCGTCGCCGGCCAGCTGGGCATGAAGATCGTACACCATATCCAGCATGCGGAGGGAACGGCCGAGCTGCAGCCGCTGCACCCGGTCATGCACCACATTGGACGGAGGCGTGGGCCGCAGCACGGCGGCCTCTTCCCAGCGGAAAATGGCGGCGTACCCCGCCCCCGCCGGGCCGTGGGCCAGCAGCTTCACCAGGGCGGGATGCTCCCGCTGATAGAGGGGCATGGCGTTTTGAAGGGCTGCCGCCGCCGCTTCCGGCCGCCCGGAATAATTGACCGGCCTTTCCCCCGCGTATTTGATAAACAGCCGCCCGTACCGGCCCTCCACGCCGAAGCAGAGATTGCCCGACATCTGCCGGTCCGACACCCAGAAAACCCGGCCGTAATTCCGGAGCCATGTAAGCTGCGGCTCCTGCCGGGCCTGAAAAGCGATTCCGTCTATCTGATAGACCTGCGCCTTCGCATCCTCCATTGTCCTCTCTCCTTCTTTCGACAATATTATACAATAGTTTCCCCCAATACGCAAATGGCCGGGCGAAACAGAAGAAAGCCGGAGAAATTTTGGAAAACAGGCAGGGTTTTCCGTATGCGGCGGCGAATTGCACCCAAAAGCATATTTGGGCAAAAATGCCTTTTCTGAAAGGAAGGACGATCCTGTGAGCGAATGCACCCATGATTGCTCCACCTGCGGGGCCAATTGCCCCAGCCGGGAGCAGCAGAGCATGCTGGAAGCCCCCCACAAGGGGACGCATATCAAAAAAGTCGTGGCCGTCATGAGCGGCAAGGGCGGCGTGGGCAAATCCCTGGTGACGGCGCTGCTGGCCGTAATGGCCCAGCGGGCGGGGTATAAAACCGCCATTCTGGACGCGGACGTGACCGGCCCCTCCATTCCCAAGGCCTTCGGCATCAAGGACAAGGCCATGGGCAACGATGAGGGCATCCTGCCCACCCTGAGCCGCACGGGCATTAAAATGATGAGCGTCAACCTTCTTCTGGAAGAGGACAACGCCCCCGTGGTCTGGCGCGGCCCCGTCATTGCGGGCACGGTGAAACAGTTCTGGACGGATGTGCTCTGGGGGGATATCGACATTATGTTTATCGACATGCCGCCCGGAACGGGGGACGTGCCCCTGACGGTGTTCCAGTCCGTACCGGTGGACGGCGCGGTGGTGGTCACCACGCCCCAGGCGCTGGTGGGCATGATCGTGGAAAAGGCCATGAACATGGCGGATATGATGCACATTCCCGTGCTGGGCCTGGTGGAAAACATGAGCTATGCCCTCTGCCCCGATTGCGGAAAGCATGTGGAGGTGTTCGGTGAAAGCCATGTGCAGGAAACCGCCGAACGGTTCCACACCGAGGTGCTGGCCAAACTGCCCATTAACCTGAAGCTGGCCGCCGCCTGCGACGCCGGGCTCATCGAGCTGTTCGAGGGCGACTGGCTGGACGGGGCGATTCAAAAGATTCTGGGCTGAAAACGCAAAGGAGGCTGCTCCCCATGTATGATATGAAGCCGTATCTGCAGGAAATCGACCGGGTCATCCGGAGAGGCCCCTTCCAGGATAACTGGGATTCCCTGGCCCGCTTCCAGCCCCCTGAGTGGTACAAAGACGCCAAGTTCGGCATCTTCATTCACTGGGGCATTTACAGCGTGCCGGGCTTCGGCAGCGAATGGTATTCCCGGAACATGTATATCCAGGGCTCCCCGGAATTCGAGCATCATGTGAAAACCTACGGTCCGCAGAAGGACTTCGGCTATAAGGATTTCATTCCCATGTTCCGGGCGGAAAAGTTCGACCCCGAAAAATGGGCGGCGCTGTTTGACGAGGCCGGGGCCAGATACGTGGTGCCCGTGGCCGAGCATCACGACGGGTTCCAGATGTACAAAAGCGAAATTTCCCACTGGAACGCCTATGAAATGGGCCCCTGCCGGGACGTGCTGGGCGAACTGAAAACGAGCCTGGAAAAGCGGGGCATCGTGATGGGGGCCTCCAGCCACCGGGTGGAACACTGGTTCTTCATGGGCCACGGAAAAGAGTTCGACAGCGATATTCACGAGCCCATGCAGCGGGGGGATTTCTACTGGCCCGCCATGCCGGAACAGAATCACATGGACCTGTACAGCACCCCCACCCCTACTGAGGAATTCCTGCAGGACTGGCTGGTGCGCACCTGCGAGCTCATCGACCGCTACCGGCCCCGGCTCATTTACTTTGACTGGTGGATTCAGCACAGCGCCGTGAAGCCCTATCTCAAAAAGCTGGCCGCCTACTACTATAACCGCGCCGCCGAATGGGGCGTCGAAGTGGCTATCGATTACAAGCACGAGGCCTTCATGTTCGGCGCGGCGGTGCCCGACGTGGAACGGGGGCAGTTTGCCCAGATCAAGCCCTTCTTCTGGCAGACGGATACCGCCATCGCCCGCAACAGCTGGGGCTACACCAAGGGCAACAATTACAAGACCGCCAAATCCCTGCTGTGCGACCTGGTGGACATCGTCAGCAAAAACGGCACCCTGCTTCTCAACGTGGGGCCCATGCCAAACGGCGAAATCACCCCGGAAGAAACGGCCGTATTGAAGGAAATCGGCGCATGGCTGCATGTGAACAGCGAGGCCATTTACGGAACCCGCACTTGGCGGCAGTCCGGCGAAGGGCCCACCCAGATCGTGGAAGGGCAGTTCACCGAAGGGCAGGAAAAGAAATTCACGTCGAAGGATATCCGCTTTACCGTGAAGGGCAGCCATCTTTACGCCGCCGTGCTGGAATGGCCCAGGGACGGGGAAGTGACCGTGCAGGCCCTGGCGGATGCCGACGCGTCCAGCCTGCCCGTGTTCCACGGCATCGTGAAGGATGTGCGCATCCTGGGCTGCCCGGATCAGATTGCCTGGCGGCGGGACGGCGAGGGGCTGCACGTCAGCGCGCCGCAGGTGCAATCCGACCTGCCGGTGGTCATCCAAATGACCATCGACTGAAAATACGAAAGAACGGAGCGGGGCTCATGAACACCGATTGGTCTACCTACGTACAGGGTGTCGGCACGCTGCACCTTTCCCGGTCGCTGCGCTTTGCCGATATATTCCGGGACAAATACCGGGAGGCGTTTGCCATCAAAAAGCCCGGAAGCATCCTGGAAATCGGCTGCGGCACAGGGGCACTCGCAAAAGCCCTGCACCGCTGGTATCCCGGCGCGGCCATCACCGCCATGGACAGGGACACCGCTTTCATCGAATTCGCCCGGAAACAAGCCCCCGAAATCACGTTCCAGGAAGCCGACGCGGCCAGGCCGCCCTATGCGGATCATACCTTTGACGTGACGATTTCCAACACCGTGGCTGAGCATATTCCCCCGCAGGCCTTTTTCGGCGAACAGTACCGGGTGCTCCGGCCCGGCGGTGTGTGCATTGTGCTTTCCGCCCGGCGGGGTATTTCCGTGCCCGCCCCCTGCGTGGCCAAGGAATCGGATTTCGAAAAGGAAATTTGGCAGCGGGTGGAGGACCGGTGCGCGGAAATGGAGAAAAAGGTGGGCGTGTGCCAGTATCCCATGAATGAAAGGGAATATCCCCTCTGCATGGAGAAATACGGCTTCCGCAACGTATCCACCGAATATATCACCATCAACCTGACCCCGGACGACCCCGTCTATTCCCCCGATATGGGCCGCGCCATGATCAATGCCGAGCATCAGACAAGGCTTGACGCCATCAATTCCCTCAAGGCCATCGCCCCCGATCTGGTGAGCCATGAGGAACGTGTGGAAATGCGGCGGCTGATCAACCAGAAATACAACCGCCGCATGGCCCTCTATGACGCGGGCATCAAGCAGTGGGACACCAGCGTGTCCGTCACCATGGTCATGCGGGGAACGAAATAATGTGCGCAAAGAAAAGCGCGAAGCGGCGAAAAAAACGCTCCGCGCTTTTTAAAATGTGATTAAAAGTTTTGCATTTCTTCCAGGTAATCCTTCAGTTCCTCCACCCGGACGCGCTTTTGCTCCATGGTGTCCCGGTCGCGGACGGTGACGGTGCCGTTTTCTTCGGTCTCGAAATCCACCGTGATGCACACCGGAGTGCCGATCTCGTCCTGGCGGCGGTAGCGCTTGCCGATGGAGCCGGTTTCGTCGTAATCCACCATGAAATGCCTGGCCAGGCCCGCATAAATTTCGTTGGCCAGGCCCCCTAGCTTGTTCTTCTGCAGGGGCAGCACGGCGGCCTTGAAGGGCGCAATGACAGGCGACAGGTGCAGCACCGTGCGCACATCATTCTTTTCTTCGTCCAGCACCTGCTCCTCGTACGCCTCGCACAGCAGGGCCAGCACGGTGCGGTCCAGGCCATAGGTGGACTCGATGATGTAGGGGATGTAGCGTTCGTTGGTGTCGGGGTCCAGATAGCCCATGCCCGTGCCGCTGTATTCCTGATGGCGGGTCAGGTCGAAATCCGTACGGTTGTGGGTGCCGTTGATTTCACCCCAGCCGAAGGGGAACAGATACTCGATGTCGCAGGCGGCCTTGGCGTAATGAGCCAGCTTCTCATGGTCGTGGAAGCGAAGATGATCGGAGGCGAGGCCCAGGTCCTCGAAGTACTTGCGGCCGAAAGCCTTGAAGTATTCGTACAGTTCGCCGTCCGTACCCTCCTTGCAGAAGGTCTGGAACTCCATTTGCTCAAATTCGATGGTGCGGAAGGTGAAGTTGCCCGGGGTGATTTCGTTGCGGAAGGCCTTGCCGATCTGGCCGATAGAGAAGGGCAGTTTGGCCCGCATGGTGCGCTGCACGTTGAGGAAATTCACATATTCGCCCTGGGCGTTTTCGGGCCGCAGGTAGACCACGTTCTTGGAATCGTTGGTGACGCCCCGGTAGGTCTGGAACATGAGGTTGAATTCCCGGATGTCGGTGAAATTGTGCTTGCCGCACTTGGGGCAGGGAATATGATGGGCCTTGATGTAATCGAACATCTCTTCCTTGGTCATTTTATCCGGATGGGCGTCGGGATCAAAGGCCTCGATCAGGTTGTCCGCCCGGTGGCGGGTTTTGCACTCCCGGCAGTCCAGCAGAGGATCGGAAAAGCTGGCGATATGGCCGCTGGCCTCCCACACCCTGGGATGCATCAGAATATCCGCGTCCACCTCGAAGCTGTTTTTCCGCTCCTGGATGAAGCGCTTGCGCCAGGTATCCTTCACGTTATTCTTGAGCCGCGCGCCCAGGGGGCCGTAATCCCAGGTATTGGCCAGGCCGCCGTAAATTTCGCTGCCCGGAAAAATAAAGCCCCGGTTCTTGCAGAGCGCCGTCAGTTTATCCATGGTAAGCTGCGCCATAGGAATCCACACACCTTCCTTTTTCATGTCGCTTCATTATCCCCGTTTCGGCAGGATTTGTCAAGGTAAATTCGCAATTTTTCGGCTCACTCTGTCTGCTTTTCAAGGGCCATGCCCATTTTGAGAAGGCGCATCAGCCGGTCCGCCGCCCCGGCATACAGTTCGGCCGCGTTTTCCATGGCAGCCTCCAGGAGCATGGGCCCCGGAACGACAGGCAGAATGACGCCGTCGCACAACCCGTAAAAATCCTCCGCCCCCGGCCCGACGCCGCCCACGACGGCCGCCACGGGCACGCCCTTTTCCCGGCAGCGCCGGGCAATGCCCGAAATCACCTTGCCGGAACGGACGCTCTGCCCGTCCAGGCGGCCTTCGCCGGTGATCACCAGGTCGGCCCCTGCGAGGGCATCATCAAAGCCCACCGCGTCCAGCACGGCGTCCACGCCCCGGCGAAGGTCGGCCCCGAGAACCGCGTGAAGCGCCGCTCCCAGGCCTCCCGCCGCCCCCGCGCCGGGAAAGGAAGCAAAATCCCGGCCCAGGGCTCCGGCCATAACATGGGCAAAATGCGCCATGCCCGCTTCCAGTTCGTCCCGGATAGCGGGGACAGCGCCCTTTTGGGGGCCGTAAACGAAAGTCGCCCCGTTTTCCCCCAGCAGCAGGTTCGTTACGTCGCAGATCACGGTGATGGGGATCCTGGAAACAGCGGGATCCAGCCCGGAAAAATCGACACTTTCCACATTGCCGAGACTGCCGCCAACCGGGGGCAGCGCATGCCCTTCCGCGTCCGTGAATTTCACCCCCAGAGCCGCCAGCATGCCCATGCCGCCGTCGTTGGTGGCGCTGCCGCCAATGCCGATGAGCAGCCGGCTTGCCCCGGCCCGAAGGGCGGCGGCCATGAGCTGGCCCGTGCCGAAGGAGGTGGTTTCCCTGGGGTCCCGCCGGGCGGCGGGCACAAGGGGCAGCCCGCTGGCCTGGGCCATTTCCACCACGGCCGTGCCGTCCCCAAGCAGCGCCCATTCCGCGTCCACGGGGTCAAACAGCGGCCCCTGAACCCGGGTTTTCATCCGCGTTCCGCCCAAAGCGCCCAGCAGCGCGTCCAGGGTACCCTCGCCCCCGTCGGCCACAGGCAGGCAAATTCCTTCCGCCCCCGGAAAATGCCGGACAGCGGCGTTTTTCAGGATGGCTGCGATTTCCGTCGCGGTCAGCGACCCTTTAAAGGAATCCGATGCGAAAATCAGCTTCATAAGTACCTCCGTTACGGTTCGGCAAGGAGCAGCTTTTCCGCTGTTTGCAGGAATGCGTTTTCAGTGGTATCCGGCACATAGACGCTGTAGGACGCGTCCGTGCTGGAAAAATACAGGCAGAAGGCCCCGTCCTTCTGGGCCAGGGACGCGGGCAGATGGAAAACGGAAAGATCGGTGCGGAGGGACAGGGACAATTCCCCCCGCAGCAGCAGCGGCGCGGCGGACGCCGGGCGCACCGCCGTGATTTCCAGGCCGCTTGGGTACTGCAGCGTCACCATGCGCACAGTTTCGCCGTCATGGGCGGTATTCCGGGCGTTTCCCCGGGGCGTTTCCCCCGGCAGATACGGAAGACCCGCCCCAAACAGCGCGGCCAGGGCGCCGGCGTCCGAATCGGAGGCCGCCTGCATGGGGGTGACGGGGGCCTGCTCCTCCTCCACGGGCCATTCCTGCCGCTCTTCTTCACCCAGATCGGCAAGCAGAATCGCCGCCAGGTAAACCGCGGCGGACAAAAAAACCGCCAGCAGAAGGAGCCCGATCCCTTTCCCGATTTTTTTCAGTTTACTTTCTGCCATGACGCTTTTTCGTTCCTTTCCGTCTGTCCCGCATTTCGTTTCCGGCCACCGCGCCCACCAGGGACAAAAGCAGGCAGATAAACCCCACGACAGGCTGCCGGTAGACGGGCAAAAGAAGCTCCAGCCCGCCGATGGGGAAAAACGCCGCCAAGGGATGCACGCCTCCCAGGCCCGCCCAACAGGGAATCAGCAGGGCGCACAGGGGCAGCGCGGCATAAAGATTGAAAAAATACAGTCCCCTGCCCGCCGGACCGCCCAGCAGCAGATACAGCGCAGGAAGCCCTTCCAGCAGAAGCGCGGCCCCAACCAGCGCCCAGAACCGGGGCCATGCCCCGCCAAATCCCTTCATCCTATTGTTCCTTTCCCGGCGGCCCGGATATTCGGCGGGCGCATCCGGCCGGCGCGGTGTTCGGATTTCGGGAACGTCATCCCGGTGTCCCGTCCTTTTCGCCCCTGTCCCCCTGATTATACCAGGATGCGGGAAAACAGGCAAGG
>CANQKI010000107.1 GCA_947624355.1 uncultured Clostridia bacterium
GGAAGACGCAGACGGCTGCAAAGAACAGGAAATCGAGATTTACTACCGCTTCATCGGCAAAATTGACTGATTATAGGCATTTATATCCTTAACTGAATTACACAGAAATCGTATTTCCCAGCATGAACGTCCGCTTCATCGCCGTGAACGACGGCGTGGATTCCGAACGGGGCGACAATGATTTCACGCCGGTGCGCAATCTCTTCAACGACTTCTATGCCAAGGACACCAGCAGGAAAGTACGGGCAGTGATGAAAGCCAAAGGGCTGCGCGGCGAACATCTCAACCGTCCGCCTTATGGCTATCTGGATGACCCGGAACAAAGAGGGCACTGGATCATCGACCCGGAAACCGCGCCGGTAGTGAAACGGATCTATGACCTGGCAATGAACGGAAAAGGGCCGAGACAGATCGCATGCATGCTGCGGCGGGAACAGGTTCCCACGCCGGCCGCGGTCTATCGGCAGCGTCACGGCAAGCAGCTTCCGGAATATCCGTACAGCTGGTCAGACACGACGACGGCGGATATTCTGGAACGGATGGAATACACAGGATGCACCTGCAGTTTCAAGACCTATTCCAAGTCCTACAAGCTGAAAAAGCGGATGAAGAACAAACCGGAGGCCCTGTGCATTGTGGAAAACACGCAAGAAGCCATCGTGCCGAAGGAACAGTGGGACAGGGTGCAGGAACTGCGTCAGGAACGTCACCGCACCGTCCGGCGGGCCAAAAGGGAAGGAATGTTTGCGGGCATCGTGTTCTGCGCGGACTGCGGACGGCGGATGCACTTCACTACCTGCAGAAGCTTTGAAGGAAAGCAGGATCACTACGTATGCGCCGCATACAAAAACGGCCGGGACGAATGCAGCTGCCACTACATCCGTGAGGACGTGCTGCGGAAAATCGTGCTGGAACGCATCCGCGCTGTGACCGCTTACGTCCGGGAGGACGCGCTGGGTTTCCAGGAGGAATGGATGCAGTCCACCCGGGACGCCCAGGTTGCCGGCATCCGGCAGAATCAGAAGCAGCTTGCCCAGGCGAAGAAACGGCTGACGGATATCGACCGGCTGATGACCCGGCTGTACGAGGATCATGTTCTCGGAGACCTGTCCGACGAGCGGTATCGGAAAATGACGGCCGATTACGAAGCGGAACAGGAACGGCTGAAAACGGAAATCGCCGTGACGGAAGAATGGATTGACCGGCAGCAGGAAAATACCGACCATTACGACCGCTTTGCAGCCCTGGTGGAAAAGTATGTGGACATTCCCGAACTGACCACCGGCATCGTGAACGAATTCATCAAGAAGATCATCGTCCACGAAGCGGACAAATCTTCCGGCCGCCGCAGACAAACCGTCGAGATCGTCTTCAACTTCGTCGGCCAAGTCGAAATACCCATTCTGACCGCTCCGATTACTACGGAAACGCATCGGCCCCAAAGAAAAACCGCGTAACGACGAACGCTGCGCGGTCTCCCCACAGATTAGTTCCTTACAAACAATAACGCTTCCCCGAACGGGCATTTTTCTGTCTTTCTCCGGAGGGCAAGCCCTCCGGGCGGCGGCCCATGGCCACCCTGCCCCGGCGTGGGGATGGCAACAAAGTGGCTTGTCGCGTGTAAAGCATCGTTGCGAAGCGCAACTTGTTTCCTGTTACGCTCGCAAATTGTTTCACTGATTTCGATACAAACGGCAATATAGCAGCGTGCTGCGTGCGAAACATGGGTAACGTTTCAGTCACGGAATACGAGAGCCGTGAAGAACACCCACGCAGGCCCAGGGCACGGCGGCGGAACGCCGCCAGCCCGGACAGGCAAGCCTGTCCGGGGAAAAGCCGGGAAGAACCGATCAGGAAGAGCTTGCTCTTCCCTGGCGGTTTTCCCGGCTTTTCTTGGCGCCCTGAGGCCGTCATGCTGTCGTATCCAGATGTTACAGCGGCACATTGCCCGAAGCAAAGTCAATATGGTTCCGCAACTGCGGGTCCAGGGGGATCATCCCCCTGGCGCAGGGTTTGGGGCCGCGGAGGCCCCAAAAAGGTCCCGGCCGGTCACTTGACGTGCACATCCATCTGCGGGTAAGGAATCTCGACGCCCGCGGCGTCCAGGGCGCGCTTGCCCTGTTCGATGAGGTAGAAATTGATATCCCAGTAATCGGCCACCTTGCACCAGACGCGGATCACGAAATTGAGGCTGCTTTCGCCGCATTCATTGAGCACGACGGAGGGGGCGGGGTCCTCCAGGATGGCAGGATTCCGGGCGATCACGCCCTCCAGGGTACGTTTAACCAGGTCGATATCCGAGCGGTAGCTGACAGCAAACTTCACGTCCAGGCGGCGGGTGCCCTCCCGGGTGAAATTGACGATGGCGGTATTGGTCAGGGTGCTGTTGGGCAGGGAAATGTGGCGGTTATCGTAAGTGGCCATTTCGGTATAGAACACGCCAATGGACTTGACGGTGCCCTCCACGTCGTTGATTTTCACGTAATCCCCGGCCTTGATGGGCTTGAGCATGAGCATAAGCAGGCCGCCCACCAGGTTGCTCAGCGCCCCCTGCATGGCCAAGCTGACGGCCACGCCGGCGGAGGCCAGGAGCGTGACCATGGACGTCATGGGAATGCCCATGACGCTGACCGCCGTCAGGATAATGACCAGGTACACCACCAGCCGGATCAGGTTATCCAGAAACCCGCGCAGCGTGGGCTCAATGCGGATTAGGGCCTGCTTGCGCCCGATGATTTTGAAGAGCCAGTGGGCCAGGAAAAAGCCCACAGCCAAAACAATCAGGCCGTTGAGCAGATTGATGCCCTGGGTCTGCAGGAAAGCCACGATCCTGCCGGTATTGATGACGCCGTTTTCGTCCATAGACGCTTATCCTTTCGTACGGAACCCTTACTTTTCGAACCGGAATTCCCTGAAATCGAACTGGCACCCGGGCAGGAACACAAAGAGCACGGTGCAGTTTTCGGGCACCCGGGGCAGGCGGAAGGTCTGCTCCACCCAATCTTCGCTCCGGGTAAATTCGGCAAGGTACGTTACTTCCTCTTCCTTGCCCGAGAAGCGGATATTGATCGTGTTCTTGTCCAGGCCCGTGCGCCCGGTCAGATGCAGGGTCACGCCGTCGTTTTCCCCGAACCGCATATTCTCAAAGCCCACGGACACATTGTTGCCGATACCGTAAACGGCGTCCGCCCGCTTTTCAAACTGGTCGCCGTAGAGCAAATCGCAGTCCACGGCCCGGATGGGCTCATAGGCCCGTTCATACCGGGTAAATTGAAAGCCCTTCATGTGCATTTTCAGGTGCCCCACGATCCACAGATCGCACACGCCGGTCAGGCGACGGGTAAGGCGGTAAGTCTCGGCCTGATAGGTGTTCCAGACGGACGGCTTCTGATAGATTCCGTCCAGCACCTTTTCGCCGCCCTCCCGGGGGTCGCCCACGTACAGTTCGAAGGGATGCGCTTCATCATTCAGGGTAAAGAAGGGAATGGTGATTTCGTCCGAGCCCACGGGGCCGAAATCCAGCCGCTGGAAGCCGGCCATGGAATCCTCCTCCGCCGCGGTGCAGAGGCCGCGTTCATTGCCCGTGCCGATCCGGCCGTCGGACAGGGAATACAGCCCCCCGGCCACAAAGCTGTAGGGATCCAGCAGGGCCGGGCCCATGCCCGTCACGTCGCATTCGATCTGGGAAATGATCCGGGGATGCTCCGCCCCGTTGGCGGCAGTGCAGCGCAGGTAAAAGCGCCCGTCCCCCAGGGCGCGGACGACGGCCCCGTCCTCCGTGGGTGTAACGGCGGCCAGATTGCTGTCAATTCCGCCGGCGGTGGTCACCCGCCAGGAAAGATCGTGATATGTGGCGTTTTCGGGATGCAGCCGCACCTGCACCCGGGTTTCGGGATGCGCTTTCGTGAAGCGGCGTCCCTCAGGCAGAATCAGTTCCACCCGGCGGATGGGGATTTCTTCGTTTTCCGGGCAGATTGTATTCCGGGCCGTGCAGGAAACGCCGGGAATCTTTTCCGCCTCCCGGGCGGTCAAAGGCAGTTCGGCGCCCGCCAGACCCTCGCTTTCCGCCCGCACCACGATCTCCCCCGCCTCTTCCGTGGCGGCAATGATGGCAAGAAGCTTTCCGGAAAACAGGCGGCGGGAATTGCCCTTCCAGGAATCGTAATCGGTGGAATCCCCGTTGTCCAGGCCCACCAGCCGGCCCGGGCCCTCCACCGTGACCCGCACCCGGCACCCGGCGTTCTCCACCGGATTGCCTTTTTCGTCCGCCGCCGTGATTTCCACAAAGGCGAGGTCAATGCCGTTGGCGTCCAGAGCAGTCTTTTCGGCGGAAAGACGCAGGGCCGCCGCCTCGCCGAAGGAGCGGCGCTCGTCCGCCGCCAGAATGCGGCCCTTTTCGTCCAGCGCCTCGGCGTACAGTACGCCGGGAACGTAGGGAACCTGCCACTTGCCCGTCAGGTCCTGGCCGTGCATGTGGTCGATGGCCTTTTCCCCGATCAGCTCGTCATTCAGGTACAGCCTGATTTTCGGGGCGTTGGAAGCCACTTGCACGTCGATCAGCTGTCCCTCGTTGAAATCCCAGTAAGGGAAAATGTGCACGAAGGGCGCTTTTTTGTAATCCGTCCATTCACCCTTGAACACATAGTAGGCGTCCTTGGGGAAGCCGGCGGTATCCACCGTGCCGAAATAGGAATTCTTGGTGTGATAGGGGGTGGGTTCGCCGATGTAATCGAACCCCGTCCAGATAAACTGGCCCATGCAGAAAGCGGCGTCCCGGTCGCCGGCAATGCACTTTTCATAGGAATACGCGCCCCAGCTGGTGCGGCTGTTGCCCAGGGCGGAGCACTGCAGGTCGTCGTCCGAAAGAATGGCCTCGCTATAGGGGAAATGGTAAATGCCCCGGCTCTGGACGATGGAAAAGGTTTCGCTGCCGTAAATCACCCAGTCGGGATGGGCGGCGTGGTGGGCGTCATAGTGCCGCTCGGCGTAATTGTAGCCCGCCACCTTCAGGATATCGGCGCATTTCTGCGCGCCCTCCCAGGGCATGTAATTGCTGCCGATGGTGCAGGGGGCGTGGCCCTTGGGGTCGGAGGCCCGGACGAAGGACTGCAGCATCCGCGTCACTTCCTGCCCCCGGTCGGAGGCGTGGGTATCGTAAATCTCGTTCCCGATGCTCCACATAATGACGGAGGGCCTGTTCCGGTCCCGGCGCACCCAGGCGGCCACGTCCTTTTCCGCCCAATCGGGGAAAAAGCGGGCATAGTCATAGGCGGTCTTGGGCCGCTCCCACATATCGAATGCCTCGCTGTCCACCAGGAAGCCCATTTCGTCGCACAAATCCATCATTTCCACCGAGGGCATGTTATGGGACGTGCGCAGGGCGTTCACCCCCATGCCCCGCATGACGGTCAGCTGCCGCTTTGCGGCCGCCCGGTTCACGGCAGCGCCCAGCGCCCCCAGGTCGTGATGCATACACACCCCGTGGAGCTTTACGTGCCGCCCGTTGAGGAAAAAGCCATGGTCGGGGTCAAACTTCGTTTCCCGGAAACCGAAACGCTGGCGTACGGTGTGGGTATCATTCCCAGCCGTCAGGGTGGATTCCAGGGTGTACAGATGCGGATTTTCGATATCCCAAAGCAGGGGCTCGGCAACGGTCACCGTCCGGCTGTCCGTGCCCGGGCAGGCGACCCGGCCCGCCGCCCGGCCCGCTTCCTCCCCGTGGGGGCCGATAATCCGGTGGGCAATCACCGCGTCAACCGGCCCGTCGGAAACCAGCTCCGCGTCGATTTCCACCCGCCATACGTCCCCTTCCTTCACAGGGGTAATGTAAATGCCGTCCGAGGCAAAATGCGCGGCGGGCACGTATTTCAGCCATACATTGCGGTAAATGCCGGCCCCGGAATACCAGCGGGAATTGGGGCTTTGGTACACGCAGCGCACCAGCAGCTCGTTTTCCCCGTCCCGTATAAGATCGGTCAGGTCGATTTCGAAGGTGGAATAGCCGTATTTCCATTCTCCGGCCACGCTGCCGTTCATGAACACCGTGCAGTCCTGATACACGCCCTCAAAGCGGATCAGCGCCCGCTCGCCCTCCCGTTTTTCGCTTTGGATGACGCGGCGGTACCAGCCCTCTCCCGTGCGGTACAGATCCTTCGGGGTATAAATCAGCCAGTCGTGAGGAAGATCCACCTGCTGCCAGCCGTCCATGGCCATCACAGCGTCGGGCGCGGTTCCGATTTTCGTTTCAAGAAATTCCCATCGATCGTTCATCAGCATTTCGCGGTTCATAACGTGCCTCCTTCCAGCGGCAGAAAAGGGCGTTTTTTTCAGCATAATCATACCATAATTGCCCTGCAGAGGCAAGAAAAACCACAGAAAAACAGCTTCTTTCTTGCAATTTCGTCTCCGTCGCGCTATGATACATTCAGACTATAAAAAGGAGGCTGTTCCATGAAAACGCTTATCCGAAACGCCCTCGTTCACGACGCCGTGAACCAGGAGCCCTATGCCGCCGATCTGCTGATTGAAGACGGCAAAATCGTCCGTATCGCCCCGGATATTGCCTGCGACGGCGCGGAGGTTTTCGACGCATCCGGGCTGAACGCCTACCCCGGCTTTGTGGACGCCCATTCCCACCTGGGCCTGGCCGGCTACGGCATCGGCTATGAGGGCACCGATTACAACGAACACAACGATATCGTCACCCCCCATCTCCGGGGCATCGACGGGTTCAAGCCCATGCAGCCCTCCCTGGAGGAAGCGGCCAAGGCGGGCGTCACCTGCGTCTGCGCAGGACCTGGCAGCGCCAACGTGCTGGGCGGCACCTTCTTCGCCGTCAAGACGGTGGGCAAGCGGGTGGACGATATGGTGGTGAAGAACCCCATCGCCATGAAGTGCGCCTTCGGCGAAAACCCCAAGCGTTGCTACCGGGACAAGTGCGATTCCAGCCGCATGACCACGGCGGCCAAGCTGCGGGAAATGCTGTTCAAGGCAAAGGAATATGAGGAAAAAATCGTCGCCGCCGGAGACGACGCCTCCAAGCGTCCCGCCTTCGACATGAAACTGGAGGCCCTGCGCCCCGTCATCCGCGGCGAGCTGCCCCTGAAGGCCCACGCCCACGCCACGGAGGATATTTTCACTGCCATCCGCATTGCCAAGGAATTCAACGTAAAGCTGACCCTGGAGCATGTGACGGAAGGGCACCTGATTGTGGAAGAGCTGGCCAAAGAGGGCTATCCCTGCGCCGTGGGCCCCTCCCTTACCGACGCTTCCAAGTGGGAGCTGCGCAACAAGAGCTGGACCACCCCGGGCGTGCTGGCAAAGGCCGGCATTCAGGTGAGCATCATCACCGACGCCGACGTGATCCCCCAGCAGTACCTGCCCCTGTGCGCCGGGCTGGCCGTGCAAAGCGGCATGGATCCCTTTGCCGCCCTCCAGGCCATCACCATCAACCCCGCCCGCCACGCCGGCATCGAAGACCGGGTGGGCTCCCTGGAAGCGGCCAAGGACGCCGATATCGTCCTCTGCGACGGGAATCCCTTTGAAATCAGCAATCATGTAAAGGCCGTATTCGTAAACGGCGAAAACATTCTGAAATAATTCCATACGCCCAAAGAACCGCTGTTTTTGCAAACGGCGGTTCTTTTTTTGCGGCATTTGGAACATCAAAAAAGCGGTGGGCAAACGATGCTGCCCACCGCTTCTGTTTGTTGATGATTAGGTTACCTTTCGTCGCTTCTTCTCCGCAGGGAGAACATGCACCACGCGAGCCCCATCAGGGCCAGGAGGGAGACGGCCATCCAGAACTCGGGGTGGCTGCGGTCGCCCGTCTTGGGCACGTC
>CANQKI010000108.1 GCA_947624355.1 uncultured Clostridia bacterium
GCACTTACAATCTGTATGATGGCATCCTGCATTGCGCAGCCTGTTTGGGCCGAAGAGGTTCAGGAGCCTTTACCGACCGAAGTTCTGACCGAGACAGTGACGGCAGCACCGACGGAGATTCCGACGACGGCCCCCACGGAAGTTCCGGCTGAAAATCCGGCCGAGGAGCCTACGGAAGTCCCAACTGAAATTCCGACGCAGGATTCTTCGGAAACCGCAATAGATGCTTCCACGGAAGAAACGTCAGCAATCCCGACTGAGGTTCCAACGGAAATCCCTGTCGAAGTATCGACTGATGTACCGACAGAGGAAGTCGCGGAAGAACCGACAGCAGCGCCGACGGAGGAAGCTACGGAAGAACCGACAGCGGAGCCGACGGAAGAAGTCACGGAAGAACCGACAGCGGAGCCGACGGAGGAAGCCACGGAAGAACCGACGACCGCGCCGACGGAGGAAGCTACGGAAGAACCGACAGCGGAGCCGACGGAAGAAGTCACGGAAGAACCGACAGCGGAGCCGACGCAGGAAGTCACGGAAGAACCGACAGCGGAGCCGACGCAGGAAGTCACGGAAGAACCGACAGCGGAGCCGACGGAAGAAGTCACGGAAGAACCGACGGCAGTGCCGACAGAAGAAGTTACGGAAGAACCGACAGCAGAGCCGGCAGAGGAAGTTACGGAAGAACCGACGGTAGTGCCGACGGAGGAAGTCACGGATGAGCCGACGGCAGCGCCGACTGAGGAAGTCACGGAAGAATCGACGGCTGAACCCACGGAAGAAGTTCCCGCCGAGGAGCCCACGCCCGACCCCGACGCCACGGAAATTCCCGACGAGCCGGAGGCCCAGCCCGTGATCTCCCTTGAAATTGCCGGGGAGGCGCTGGTTCGCTGTGACGTGCCGTTTACCGTGACGGCCGTCGGCGCGGATTCGTTTGTGCTGGAAGTCTATGCCGAGAGCGGCGAGCAACTGCTCCGAGAGGAAATGCCCCTGACGGACGGCACGGCGACGTTCACCCGCCGGGTTGATGCGCCCTGCACCGAACGGATCGTGGTGTCCTTCCTGGCCGGGGAGCAGGTGATTGCCGCCGAAACGACGGTTGCCTATGCCGCCCTGGGGGAACTGAGCGCCCCGGAAATGCTTTCCACTGCCGAATTTGCATCCGGCATGCCCTTCACCGTGGAATGGACGCCCGTGGAGGGTGCTCAGGGGTATCATATCGCGTGGATCAAACCGGACGGCAGCGCCTTCTCCTTTGACACGGCAGAGCCCAGTCTGCCCTTGACCGAAGCGGACACCGACCAGATCGGCGAATACCGCCTGACTCTTTGCGCGTTTTGCGCTGGCTATACCGCCGCCCCCCTGGACGCCGTGCTCCAGGGAATGGATGGGATTATGCTCCTGTCCAACGAAGCCGATTTTGAGGTGAGCGAGGACGGCACCCTGACGAAATATCTCGGTGCCGGCGGGGACGTAATTGTTCCAGAAGGAGTAAAACAAATTGCAAGCGGTGTATTTAATAATAATAGTTCAATTACAAGCATCTATTTACCGGATGGAGTTATTAGTATTGGAAATGCAACATTTGAATATTGTGTGAATTTGCAAAGCATTCGTCTTCCCGAAAGCTTAATGAATATAGGAAAACGAGCGTTTGCACATTGTTCAAGTATAGCATCAATCAGTTTGCCTAATGGCATTACATCAATTAGTGATGAAATGTTTATTAGCTGTTCGAATCTCTCTGATGTTCATTGGCCAAGCAGTTTAACAAATATTGGCTCCTCTGCGTTTCAACGTTGTTCTTCTTTGAAGAAAGTTACATTACCTAATGGTTTAACAAGTATTGGCAGTTCGGCATTTGATGAATGTTCGAATCTATCTGATGTTTATCTTCCTGAAGGTATATTAAGCATTGGAAGTAGCTCTTTTTACTCTTGCAGCAATTTGAAAAGTATTAGTATTCCAAGTAGTGTAAAAAACATAGGAAATTGGGCATTTCGTTATTGCAGTAATTTAACTAATGTACATCTAGTGTATGGCCTTGAAAGTATTGGTACATTTGTATTTGCAGGTTGTAAAAGTTTGGAATTTATTGAGTTGCCCAATAGCATCACCAAGATTGGGTCTGGAGCCTTTAGCGATTGTACATCTCTTAGAAGCATAAATCTGCCAGAGGGAATTACCTCCGTGTCACAAGAATTATTCTCTGCTTGTTTAAATCTTTCGGATGTTAAATTGCCAAATAGCATAACAACGATTGAGCCTCGTGCATTTGAAGGGTGCCAGAGTTTAACTTCAATTGATTTACCGGACCAGCTTATAAGTATTGGTATGTGGGCATTTAGTAGCTGCTCATTAACGTCTATTCGATTCCCATTGCCTTTTGAAATGCTCGGAATTTCAGCTTTTTCTGGGACAAATCTTGTACATATTGAAATGTATGATCTTGTAACCGATATTCTATTTGAGGCTATTCCTCGAAACAAAGATCAATTTTTTACACTTTATGTAAGAAATATGGAAGACATATTCTATCCAGAACAATATTGTATTGATAACGAAATTCCTTATGAAAAAGTACTTTATTGTACCACAGAACCAACTATTCCTCCCACTACTCCCCCGCCTCTTTCTTCTGAATTATTGTTTCAGATGGATCGTAATGACATTCTCCCAGGCGAATCCGTACAATTTATTGTTTTTGCAAATGGTGCATCGCAGGTGCAGCTGATCGTGGACGGCGAATATTACGATACATATGAAGTCATCGATGGGACGGCCATCGGAACGCGGGCGTTTACTCAGTCTGGCACGAGGCAGGTGGCGTTCCGTGCGTTGTATGATGATGTGTGGAGCGAGCCCTGCGCGACGCAGACGTTGACGGTGAACTCTGCCGGGCAGCTGGAAGCGCCGGTGATCACGGCTGCGACGCCCCAGGAATATGCGAGCGGTCTTACGTTCTCCTGGAACGGCGTGGAGCACGCGGACGGATATACCTACCATGTGCTGACAGCGAGCGGAGAAGTGTGTGTTGAAACGGTGCTCTCCGATGGCAGCGCACAGTACACGGTGACCGTGCCGCCGGAGAAGCTGGCGGGTGTGGGCGAATATACAATCTTTGTGATGGCCTATGGTACGGGATACGATCAAAGCGAGTCTGCCGCAGTGACAGTACAAATAAAGGAGCAGGAAGAAACTTATCCTTTCTATTTTATCATGGACCGCAATGAAATAACTGCCGGGGAATCGGTACAGTTTACCGTGATTGTAACCGAAGGATATTCCAGGCCCGATGGCTTGTCATTGCTCATAAATGGTGAATATTCTGGCAGCTATGGCCTTGGTTACGAACCGGAAATTATAAATTATACGTTTGATCAACCAGGCGTATATCAAATCAGTTTTCAGGGTCGCTATTATGTTCCCATGTATGTGGACGAATATGTAACATGTCCTGAACAAACATTGATCGTAAAGGAAAAAGAAAATAAACTTTCTTTCACCATGGATTGCAGTACCATCACGGCGGGCGAGACGGTGACGTTCACGGTTACGGCTTCGGGTGCAACGCAAGTGCAGCTGATTGTGGACGGCGAGTATTACGATACATATGAAGTCATCGATGGGATGGCTATCGGAACGCGGGCGTTTACTCAGTCTGGCACGAGGCAGGTGGCGTTCCGTGCGTTGTATGATGATGTGTGGAGCGAGCCCTGCGCGACGCAGACGTTGACGGTGAATTCTGCCGGGCAGCTGGAAGCGCCGGTGGTCACTGCTGCGACGCCACAGGAATATGTGAATGGACTTGTGTTCTCCTGGAACGGCGTGGAGCACGCAGACGGATATACCTACCATGTGCTGACAGCGAGCGGGGAAGTGTGTAGCGAGACAGTGCCGTCGGACGGCAACACGCAGTACACGGTGACCGTGCCGCCGGAGAAGCTGGCAGGTGTGGGCGAATATACAATCTTTGTGATGGCCTATGGTACGGGATACGATCAAAGCGAGTCTGCCGCAGTCAACGTGACACTAACCGAAACAGCCACGCCTACTCCCGAACCGACAGCCACGCCCGAGCCGGAGAGAACGCTGTCCTTTGTCATGAGCAGCAGCACCATCACGGCGGGCGAGACGGTGACGTTCACGGTAACAGTTCCCGGTGCGTCTCAAGTGCAGCTGGCGGTGGATGGGAATTTCTACGATGGGCCGCTGCCGTTGACGGACGGGAAATGCATCTTTACCCGAACCTTTACTCAGGCAGGGGGTCGGCAGGTGGCGTTCCGTGCGCTGTATGATGGCGAGTGGAGCGGACTTTGCACGGCGCAGACGCTTACCGTCCTTTCCAAAGGGAAACTGGATGCGGTAGTTGTTTCCGTTGGAGCGCAGTATGTGCTGGGCCAGGATGTACCTCTTAGCTGGACGGCTGTGGAGCACGCGACCGCATACAATGTATATGTCTATGACGCAATGGGCAATGTGCTTTTCAAGCAGGAAAGCGTAACGGAAACCGCCTTTACGGTTCCGGCTTCGGCGTTCCCCGGTGTGGGCAGCTATACCCTTACTGTCATGGCCTTCGGTACGGGATATGACCAGAGCGAGGGCAGCGGCGTGACGGAAATCATATCGCAGTTGTACGGGCCGGTCATCCTGACGCCGGAAGCGGACGCAGTACTTCCCGACCAATCCGTGCTGCTGACCTGGGAGGCGGTGACCGGGGCAACGGGCTATGTGGTCACCCTGGCCCGGAAGACAGACGCGGTGGACGAATATGGCCAACCGGTGTATGAAAAGGTCTGGTCGCCTGATACGGTCAATGTCGGAAACGTAACATCCTATGCGTTGGATGGTTTGGTTTATGGCACGGAATACCGGGTGGCAGTGGGCACACTCAACCCGTGGAACGATCAGATCGGCTGGTCAACGTGCACGTTTGCCGTGCAGGCGCCCAAGCCGGGTCAACTGACCGTAACGGCGCAGCCGAATCCCGCGTGGGTGGATACCGACGTGACCTTTACCGTGACGGGCGATGCGAACACCAATACGGTGGACATCTATCAGGGGGATACCTTCCTGGCGACCGTGCCCTTTGCGGCGGAGCTTTCCGACGAAACGAAGCATATCTTCCAATATATAGGCCGGTTCAGCGCGGCGGGCGAATATACCCTGCACTTCACGCCCGTGAATGCTCAGGGTGAATGGAGCGAGCCGACCTATTTCACGTTGACTGCAATGCCTAAGGGTCAAGCCACCAATCCTGTCATCGAAAATCTGCATACAGGCGATTTTGTTGCAGATGAAAACTATGTGGTCAGGTGGCAGCCGGCAGTTGCAGGTGCCGGAACAGAATTAAGTGGGTATTGCGTCATCCTCTCTAAATTGGTTGACGGAACCTGGCAACTTGTTCCAGGTCAGGTTTATCAGGGTACAGGCCTGAAAACAGAATATACGCTTTCAGGATTGGAAGCTGGGAATCATTATCAATTGGAAGTCTATACACTCATGGATGGTCATACTGAGCCAGACTTGGGTTTAAGCGGCCATGCTGTGACAGACTTCTATTATCGGGTTGTTCCTACACCTCAAGTGACGGTAACGTCCAATCAGGAGTTGCTGGCCCCGGTTACTATTTCCTGGGAACAAGCGCCAATGCTGACAAACGTAATGCCGGATGAATATGTGCTGTGGATATTTAAGCCCGATGGATCAAGTGCTTCGCTGTCCGTTGGCCACGGCAGTGACCATGCCTTTGAAATTCCTGGCGAGTATTTTGATCAGATTGGAAATTACCAATTGTCGCTATATGCAACCATGTATCAATCCTGGCCAGGAGTTGAGGGCGCACACAGTATTGTTGACGTATTTTGCCAAGTTGCACAACCGGAAATCATTGTTGATAGTCCTACGCAGAACACAAAGGTCATTCCAACTGAAACGATTTGGGTTTCTGGCTCAGCAAAGGGCGGTATACGCCAGATTCAATTGGATTTGACGAATGAAGCGGGGCAGAATGTACCGTTTGTGATTGATTTGGATGGAGGAGCGCAAACTGTAACAAGCTGGCGTATGCTGATATCGACAGAAAATCAGTTCCTGGCGAGGATAATGATACCGGAAAATACGCCTGCGGGCACTTATTACCTGCGTGTTTCAGGCTTTGCGAAGGAAAATGGCTCCGATCCTGCGGTAATGTCAGTTAGCATTCCTTTGCAAATGAAGGATGCTTCCATTGAGGATATCCAATGGTTTTCTGGAAACCGTTACCAATCGATTCGTAATCAATATCGCTATAACTATGTTGGTGAGAAACGATTGCGGGCCATCGGTAATGCACTGCTGGATGAAGTACAGCTTTTGCGAGATAAAAAGATCCAGAAAACAATAGGTAATCCTACCGAGCTTTCGGCTGGCGTTCATGCTTTAGATACGACGATTCAGCTGATTGAAGGAATCCATACCTATGCTTTCCGTTCAACAGCAGACCCGGATTCAGTTATGGAAACAACCATCTGCGGTATCACACCGATTATGGGAACGGATGGGAAAACGCCAGGTATTGTGCGCTACATTGGGAACGAAAGTATCGGTCTGCGTGGCTGGCCAACTGCGGGAAGCGCAATAGTTGCAACATTTGTTCAAGATGACGAAATCCTACTTTGTGGTAAAACCGGCGATTATTACTATATCAAAAAGGATGGAAAAGCATATTTTGTCTCTGTAAATGAGGTGATACTCAAAGAAAGCATATCGCCGGAAATCCTATCTCCTGGAAATGGAGAAGTAGTAAATGTATGGGAAAATAATGCGGGATTGACTGTCGAATGGGAACCGTGTGAGCAAGCCACATATTACCGTGTACAAATTATTGTGACGGCTACTGCGGACGGGAATTCACGGGAAATCAAACTGTTTGATGGCAAAGTTTTCTCGTCCGAAATAAGTGATGGTAAGATGAGTGTTCATATTGCAACCGAGGAAATGGATGCGCTTTTGACCCAAGCCGAGCAAAAAACGGCGAATCCAATTGCCGTGTATGTAGCAGCGTATCATGAGTAATTTCCAGAAATAAAGGAGAAAGAAGCCATGAAGAAAACTATTTCGCTATTGCTGTGCTTATCCATAATGCTCTGCATGGTTCCGGGCAGCTCGTTTGCAGATACATTGGTGTACGAATATCCACCAGTAAATGCTTTTCTTGCACCCCGTGACTTTTCGGCTATGGAGATGGAGTTCAGGCAGTGGGCTGCAAAGCTGATATACATGTGGTGGTCGCAGAATGGATCATATACTGCCGAAAGTGATAGCGATATTGAGTATTGCAGACTGGCAGACACTAAACTGGATTTTGATGGTATGGAAGATGATGACAATGTATACAATTGGAATAATATGAGCAAATCTGAAATAGGTGGTTTCTATCTTTGGGTGTTTCTTGAATCGGTTAAGGAAAATATGTACTTGGATTTAGACAATATTCTCACACAATATAATGATCTGGATGAAAATGATAGACGTTACTGGATGTATGATCCCAATACTGGCGAATTAGTGTATGATAGTTACTCAGAGCAAGCGCAAAATCTGTCTGATGCTGAAAGGAATGCGAATTGGGCGAAAGCGGGAAGCGATATAGTCCTTTCCACGGTAAGCACCGTAGCTGACTATTATATCATCAAAAGCGAAAAATTTGTCAATAAAGAATCCTCTGATCTATGTGATTTATTTAATGTAATATTTGAGGCTATAGATAGCGCAATGGAACAATGGATTGATGCACTGAAGACCAATAATGAGA
>CANQKI010000109.1 GCA_947624355.1 uncultured Clostridia bacterium
GTCGCTTTTCAGGCGACCAAACCGGGCCCGTTTTGCGGTATCCTGTGTTCGCGGGGTGGGGAAAACGCCCTGACAAAAGAAACGGAGGTTATCGCAATGAAAAAGAATCTGACCGAAATCGTATTCATCCTGGATCGCAGCGGCTCCATGGCGGGGCTGGAAAAGGACACCATCGGCGGCTTCAACAGCATGCTGGAAAAGCAGAAGAAGGAACGGGGCGAGGCCCTGATTTCCACCGTGCTGTTCGACCACGACACCCAGGTGCTCCATGACCGGGCGGACATCCACAGGGTGAAACCCCTCACTGAACGTGATTACTTCGTCCGGGGCAACACCGCCCTGCTGGACGCCGTGGGCGGGGCCATCCACCACATCGGCAACGTGCACAAGTACGCGCGGCCCGAGGACGTGCCCGAACGCACGGTTTTCGTCATCACCACCGACGGTTACGAAAATTCCAGCCGCCGCTATTCCGCCGACCAGGTGCGGGCCATGATCAAACGGCAAAGCGAAAAGTACGGCTGGGAGTTTTTGTTCCTGGGGGCAAACATGGACGCGGTGGAAACGGCGGGGCATTACGGCATCGCGCCCGAACGGGCGGCCACTTTCCTGAACGATGCCCAGGGCACCCAGGCCAATTACGCGTCCATCGACCGGGCCATTTCGGCGGTGCGCTGCGCCATGCCCCTGACCGCCGATTGGAAGGAAGAAATCGAGCTTGACCTGAAATCCCGCAGTAAAAACAAGAAGTAATGAGGAGGCTTTCCCATGGCCGATACCCGGAAATTCTGGCTGGATACCATGCTGAAGATCGCCGGTCCCGTGCTGAAAAACCTGGCGGCGGGCACGCTTCGCACGGCGCTTCCCACAGCCTTTCACCCCGACCGGGCGGAATACATCTGCCTGGAGGCGCTGGGCCGCACGGTCTGCGGCCTGGCCCCGTGGCTGGAGGCGGAAGGGCTGACGGGGGAGGAAGCCGAGCTCCAGCGGAATTACCGGGAGCTGACCCGGCGGGCCGTCGGCAACGCCGTCGACCCCGCGTCCCCCGATTTCATGAATTTTTCCGAGGGCTACGGCCAGGCGCTGGTGGACGCGGCGTTCCTGGCCCACGGTGTCCTGCGGGCCCCGACCCAGCTTTATGAGCGCCTGCCCGAAAAAGCCCGGGATGACCTGGCCGCCGCCCTCACAGCCACCCGGAAATTTGTGCCCTACGTCAGCAACTGGCTGCTGTTCAGCGCCATGATCGAGGCCGCCCTCCACCGCATGGGCCGGGAATGCGATTTGGTGCGGGTTGAATATGCCGTGAACATGGTGGAAAGCTGGTACCTGGGGGACGGGATGTACGGTGACGGGCCGGTGTTCCGTTTCGATTACTACAACAGCTTCGTCATTCATCCCATGCTGCTGGATGTGCTGGCGGCCTTCCGGGATGTGCGGCCCGAGTACGCGGCGAAACTGGAAAAGGCGAAGGAACGCGCCGCGCGGTATGCCGCATTGCTGGAGCGGCTCATTGCCCCGGACGGCAGCTATCCCGTAACCGGACGTTCGGTCAGCTATCGGTTCGGCGCGTTCCAGCTGCTGGCCCAGGCGGCGCTTCAGGGCTTTTTGCCGAAAGACCTGCCCGGCAATCAGGTGCGCTGCGCCCTGACGGCCGTGATCCGAAAGGTGATGGACACGGGGATGCTGGACGAAAACGGGTTCCTGCTGCCCGGCGTGGCGGGAAACCAGCCCGGCCTGTGCGAGGGGTATATCAGCGTGGGCAGCCTGTACCTGTGCGAAAGCGTGTTCCTGCCCCTGGGTCTGCCCCCGGAAAACGGTTTCTGGGCGGGTGCGGACGCGCCCTGGACGGGCCAGAAAATCTGGCAGGGCCGGAATGCGCCCTGCGACCACGCCATCGACTGACGAATCCTGTCAATACGTAAACGCCCTGGATTTCCGGGGCGTTTTTGCATTGCATAAAATGGAAAACCATGGTATCATAAGGGCGAAAAGCGGCACGGGACAGCCGTACACACCGTTTTGGGAAGCAAGGAGGTTTTTGCCATGCAATACGGATATTTCGATCATGCGGCACGGGAGTACGTCATCACCAATCCCAACACGCCGGCCCCCTGGGCCAATTACCTGGGCAGCCCTGCCTATGGCGCCATCATCACGGTGAACGCCGGGGGCTACAGCTTTGTGCAGTCCGGCGCGGCGGGCCGCATCCTGCGCTATATGTTCAACCAGTTTGACGAGCCGGGCCGCTACATTTACCTGCGGGACGAGGAGACGGGGGATTTCTGGTCCGCCTCCTGGAAGCCCGTGGGCAAGCCCCTGGACCAGTACAGGACCGAGTGCCGCCACGGCACCTCTTATACCGAATTTACCAGCGAATACAACGGCATTCGCACCAAAGCCCTCTATTACGTGCCCATGGGGGCCACGTACGAGGTGTGGCGGCTCAAGGTGGAAAACCTGAGCGGCCGGCCCCGGAAAATCAGCGTGTTCGCCTATGCCGAGTTCACCACCGAAAGCTTCTACACCCAGGACCTGGTGAACATGCAGTACACCCAGTTCATTACCCGCACCGATTTCAAGGGCGATTTCATCCTGCAGCACATCAATGAATTCTGCGGCCGCAGGCCGGACGGCTCCAACGGCCGGGAGCGGTTCATGGGCGCGGCGGGCGCGCCCGTCGCCAGCTATACCGGGCGGCGGGAGCAGTTCCTGGGCCGCCGCCGGTTCGACAGCCCCCAGGCCGTACTGGACGGCAAGTGCGATAACAGCCTGAACTACAACGGCAATCCCTGCGGCGCGCTGCACCTGTCCCTTTCCCTGGACGCCGGGGCGGAAAAGGCCGTGGCCTTCCTGCTGGGGCAGAAGACCGAAGCGGAAGCCCGGGCCATTCTGGATAAGTACCAGGACGTCAACGCCCAGGTGGACAAGGAGCAGAAGGAGCTCATCGCCTACTGGCACGGCAAGCTGGAGAACCTGGTGATCGATACCCCCGATCCCCGCTTCAACGCCATGGTGAACACCTGGAACGCCTTCCAGTGCTTCACCACCTTCGTCTGGAGCCGCGCCGCGTCCCTCATTTACTGCGGCGAGCGCAACGGCTACGGCTACCGGGACACGGTGCAGGATATTCAGGGCATCATTCACCTGGACCCCGAAATGGCCAGAAAGCAGCTCACCTTCATGCTCTCCGCCCAGGTGCATCACGGGGCCGGGCTGCCCCTGGTCAAGTATACCCACAACGCGGGCCATGAGGACACCCCCGAGGACGAATCCTACGTCCGGGAGACGGGGCACCCCAAGTACCGGGCGGACGACGCCCTGTGGCTCTTCCCCACGGTGTATAAGTACATCGCCGAGACGGGCAATGTGGATTATCTGAAAGAGGTCATTCCCTTTGCGGACAGGGACGAGGGCACCGTGCTGGAGCACCTCAAGCGGGCCATCCATTTCAGCATGACCCATCTGGGCAACCACGGCATGCCTGCCGGCCTCCACGCCGACTGGAACGACTGCCTGCAGCTGGGCGCCAAGGGCGAAAGCACCTTCTGTGCCTTCCAGCTCTATTACGCTTTTGAAATCATGCTGCAGTTCACCAGGGACGACCCCGAATACCAGCAGTACCTGAAGGAAAACAAGGAAAAGCTGCTGAAGCTCCTCAATGATTACTGCTTCGAGGGCGACCGGTTCATCCGCGGCATTGCGGAGGACGGCTCGGTCATCGGCAGCAAGCAGGATGAAGAAGCCGCCATGTGGATGAACCCCCAGTCCTGGGCCGTCATCAGCGGCGCTGCTACCAAGGAACAGGGCGAAACCGTCATGCAGACGGCGTACGATACCCTGAACACTCCCTACGGCATCGAGCTCATGCGCCCGGCCTACCGCTTCCATGCCTTCAGCGGCGCCAATATGATCCTCTTCAACCCCGGCACCAAGGAAAACGGCGGCATCTTCTGCCAGCCCCAGGGCTGGGCCATCCTGGCCGAAGCGCTCCTGGGCCACGGCGACCGGGCATTCCAGTACTTTGCCGAATCCAGCCCCGCCTCCTTCAATGACGACGCCGACCGCCGGGTCATCGAACCCTATGTCCACGGCCAGTTCATTGAGGGCAGCGACAGCCCCTTTGCCGGCCGCGCCCATGTGCACTGGCTGACCGGCACCGCCAGCACCGTGATGGTGGGCTGCGTGGAGGGCATTCTGGGCCTGCGCCCCACGCCGGAGGGCATCGTGGTGTCCCCCGCCATTCCCGCCGCATGGGACGGCTTCACCATGGAAAAGACCTTCCGCGGCAAGCGCCTGCACATCAAAGTGGATAACGCCGCCCATCATCAGGGCAACCCCTCCGGTTACGTCCTCAACGGCCAGAAGCGTCCCTTCGGCCTCATCCGGGCGGACGAGCTGCAGGCCGAGAATGAGCTGGTCGTGGTGATGTAAGCTTCTCCGAACCGTGGGATTTCCGGGAGGCTTCGCGTCTCCCGGCCCTTCTTGGGGGACTGCCCGTCCCCCAGTTCCTCAATTCGGCATAGTCGTGCGGCCACGCTGCCGCTCGCCGCGTTCCTTGCCTCATTGGGCCTTCTCCCGCCTTCATCCGCCACAGGCGGCGGCGGGATACGGCCCCCTGCGCCAGGGGATTGAATCCCCTGGACCCGCGGCTGCGGAACGGAGTGGACGTGTCATTCAAACAATGTGCCGCCGTTGCGTTTGGGTGGCGTTGGAAGACGCCGGGGCAGCACGAAATCCAGAAAAAGCCCGTCGGATGAAGAGCAAGCTCTTCCCCGAACGGGCATTTTTCTGTCTTTCTCCGGAGGGCAGGCCCTCCGGGCGGCGGCCCATGGCCGCCCTGCCCCGGCGGACGGATGACGGTAAAAATTCTGCTGCGTGCACGGCATTGCTGCAGTGTGAAATATGCTTCCTGTTCTGTCCAAAGGGGCTTTTACCCGGGAGGCCATTTTTGCAGGTTCACCGCTGAATGCCCTTTGCAGCGCTTATTCCGCCGCAGCTTTTCGGAGGATAAACTTCGTTTTTTCGACCGGAAAGGGAACGCCGATGCGGGCATACCGACCGACGGAAACAATGATTCCTTCCGTTTCCTTTTCTTCCTCACCAATGGGGACAATCACGGCGTCGCCGATCGCCAGGTTGTCGTCCTCCGTCCGGAAAAAATACGGCCGGTCGGAAAACGGCAGCCGGACGCCGCAATAGGTATAAACGGTTTTGTCGGCCAGCAGCTCCGCCTCACGCCGCTTCCGCTGCGTTCTTTGCCGGGCAAGGGCTTTCGCCTGTTCCGCCTGCAGGCGCTGCAGCTGCCGGGCCTGTTCTTTCTGCTGTTCCTCGTCCCAGCGCGTTTGCCAGGCGGCCGTAAACGCGTCCTCGGTTTCAAACTGCGCAGGGTCAAGGCCAAGATTATCTTTCCCGGCGTACTCTTCCCGCCAGGCATATTTTTCTTTCTGAAGGGCATCCAGGTATTCCTGTTCGGTGTCAAAATCGCAGGGATTCAGGCCATACTCGCTTCCGTCCGGAACATGCTTCCGCCAGGCATTGCCCCGGGAATAGGCATATTTTTCCGAAGAACGTTCCACCTGCAGCTTGTATTCGGCAATTTCCTTTTCCCATCCCTCGATTTCGTCCCGGATCATGCCGTCGGGGTACCCCTGCACAACGGGGAGAAAATGCGTTTCCACAAACTCCATCGTTTCCAGCTCTTCTTCGTCGTCCTCCGCGTAGGCAATCAGGTCATTCATCAAAGCATTGATCTGCTTCCAGTGCCCGTCCGCCCGGAAAAGCCCGTCCCGGAACATGGCTTCCGCCGCATCCGGGAATCCGTTCCGGACCATGTCGATGATCAGTTCCGGCAGGCTGTCCGGCACTTCCTCCGCCTGCCGGACGATTTTCGCCTGGAAATCCGCGTGTTCATTGAGGAAGGGCAGCAGCGCTTTGCGGAACCGATCGGAAAACGAATAGAGACCCTCCAGCAGGTCGTTCGTCATGGCCGCCCTGGCAGACGGGGCATAATCGGCATACGGCAGGAACTGCGCAACGCACCAGTCCCATACGCGAAGCGCCAGGGATACGTCCTTCTTTTCGATTTTCAGCAGAATCTTAATGAAGGAAAACTCGCTCGTCTCGTCCTCGTCCGGAAGCGTCACGGGAAGATCGAAATGGTCCTTGATGGCCTGGGCAAAAAGGAAATCCCCGTCTGGCGTCAGATAGTCCGCCGCAACGACGGTATCCCCCTGCTCCAGAATAAAGTGGCACCGTTCGATTTCGCTGGCTTCATCTTCCTGACGGCGCCCTTTCTGATCCATGTCAGCCAGGGCGGCCGCGGCCAGGTACCGCCGCCGGTTCGGATAATCCTCTTCCCGGATTGTTTGTTCCGTTTCAGAATCGGCCGCATCAAAAGAGCCGGAATCCGGCCGCTGGGCCGCGCCGCTGCCTGCCCGGACCGCTTCAAGAACCGCCTTGTACTCTTCTTCCGTCTCGTACTCTTCGGGATACACATACACGTCTGAACCGTCCTCCGCGGTTTTCCGCCAGCCGTGCTTTGCCTCTTCCAGCGCCTCCTCGTATTCTTCCTCTGTCTCGTAGTCGTCTGGATTCACGTCCCCGTCGTCCACTGCCATCATCCGCCAGCCATATCTCGCTTCATCCAGCGCATCTTCATATTCTTCTTCCGTCTCGTAGTCCTCAGGATGCACATCCACGTCCGAGTCGTCCTCCGCCGTCCTCCGCCAGCCGTACTTTGCCTCCTTCAGCGCCGCCATGTAAGCTTCCTGCGTGCTGTAATTCCGGGGATCTATCCCGTAGGCCGAGCCGTCCTCGCAATGCCGCCGCCAGTCGGAAATCTGCGGTCTGAAATGACGCCCACGGGAAGCGCGAGGTTCCTCTTTGGTCATATCCTCGAATATTTGATGGGCAATCCATTGCTCCCCCAAATCCTCTTTGCCGTCGCCGTTGAAATCCGCAAATCCGCCAAAGGGCTTTAAGAATATATCGTCCCAGAAGCTCCCGCCTTTTCCGTTTTTTCCGCCTTTTGGGGCCATGCTCCCGCCTCCCGTTTTCCCATTATGCGTTTGCGCCGAATATGCGGACGCCCTGTAAATCCTATTATACACGTTCGCGGAACGGGACGCAACAGGAAACAAACCGCACCCCGCGCCAACGCACTCGGCACGTCGCTTTGCGCACGTTCAGGCAGCAGGAGCAATGAAACGGTTTACATGCGAAACGGGAAACAAGTTGCGTTTCACATCAATGCTTTGCACGCAACAAGATACTTTGTCGTTATCCAATCGCCGAGGCAAGGCGGCCATGGGCCGCCGCCCGGAGGGCTTGCCCTCCGGAGAAAGACAGAAAAATGCCCGCTCGGGGAAGCGTTATTGTTTGTAAGGAACTAATCTGTGAGAAGAAACTAATCTGTGGGGAAACCGCGCAGCGTTCATCGTTACGCGGTTTTTCTTTGGGGTCGATGCGTTTCCGTGATGACCGGATCGGTCAGGATGGGGATTTCGACCTGACCGACGAAGTTGAAGACAATCTCGACGGTCTGTCTGCGGCGGCCAGAGGATTTGTCCGCCTCGTGGACGATGATCTTCTTGATGAATTCGTTCACGATGGCAGTGGTCAGTTCGGGAATGTCCACATACTTTTCCACCAGGGCTGCGAAGCGGTCGTAATGGTCGGTGTTTTCCTGCTG
>CANQKI010000110.1 GCA_947624355.1 uncultured Clostridia bacterium
GGGCTGCGTTTTGGGTTGACAAATCCGGAAGGCTGCGTATAATAGGTGTGTTGCCGTGCCCGTGCACGGAACGGCCCCATTGATTTCGATTGGAAAGAAGGAAACTCCCTTGATACGCACCGATATCCGCAATATCGCCATTATCGCCCATGTGGACCACGGCAAAACGACCCTGGTGGACCAGATGCTCCGGCAGGGCGGCGTATTCCGCCAGAACCAGCAGGTGGTGGAGCGCGTGATGGACAGCAATGATCTGGAGCGGGAGCGGGGCATTACCATCCTGGCCAAGAACACCGCCGTGCATTACGGGAACGCGAAAATCAATATCGTGGATACGCCGGGCCACGCTGATTTCGGCGGCGAGGTGGAGCGGGTGCTGAAAATGGTGGACGGGGTGCTGCTGCTGGTGGACAGCTTTGAGGGCCCCATGCCCCAGACCCGGTTCGTGCTGCAAAAGGCCCTGGGGCTGAAGCTGCCCGTGCTGCTGGTGGTCAATAAAGTGGACAGGCCGGACGCCCGGTGCGAGGAAGTGGTGGATGAGCTGGTGGACCTGCTCATCGAGCTGGATGCCGATCCCGCCACCCTGGACCGCCCCATTCTTTACGTTTCCGCCCGGAAGGGCACCGCGACCCTGGATCTTTCCCAGCCCGGAGAGGACTTGAAGCCCCTCTTTGAGGCCATTATGCAGTATATCCCCGCCCCCGAGGGGGACCCGGACGGCCCGGCGCAGGTGCTCATTTCCACCATTGATTACAACGATTACGTGGGCCGCATCGGCATCGGCCGCGTCAGCCGGGGTACGCTTCGGGACGGGGCCATGGTGGTGCGCTGCAATGCGGAGCAGCCGGACGTCGTGTCCCCTCAATGGCGGCTTACCGCCCTGTCCGTTTATGACGGGCTCAAGCGCGTGCCCGCCGAAGCCGTGGGTATGGGCGATATCGTGGCGCTGACCGGCCTGGCCGATATCTCCATCGGCGATACCGTGTGCGATCCTGCCGCCCCCGAACCCCTGCCCTTTGTGGCCATTACCGAGCCTACCGTCACCATGACCTTTTCCGTCAATGATTCCCCCTTTGCGGGCAAGGAAGGTCAGTTCGTCACCAGCCGCCATCTGCGCAACCGCCTCTACCGCGAGGTGGAAACCGATGTGTCCCTCCGGGTCAAGGACGGCGATACCCCCGACCAGTTCGAGGTCTGGGGCCGGGGCGAGCTGCATTTGTCCATCCTCATCGAGACCATGCGCCGGGAAGGCTATGAGTTCCAGGTGAGCAAGCCCGAGGTCATTTACCGCTATGAGAACGGCAAGAAAATGGAGCCCGTGGAGCGCATGGTGGCCGACGTGCCCCAGGCCTATGCCGGGGCCGTGATCGAAAAAATCGGCCGCCGCCGGGGCACCCTGGAGTCCATGGGCGGGGCGGACCGGGTGCGCCTGGAGTTCCTGGTGCCCAGCCGCGGCCTGTTTGGCTACCGCAGCGAGTTCATGACCGATACCCGCGGCGAGGGCATTATGAGCGCCGTGTTCGACCATTACGAAGAATACAAGGGCGATATTCCCCACCGCAGCGTGGGCGCCCTGGTCTGCTATGAGACCGGCGAAACCACCCAGTATGCCCTCTTCTATGTCCAAGACCGCGGCACCCTCTTTATCTCCAACCAGACCCCTGTTTACGGCGGCATGATCTGCGGCGCGTCCAGCCGGCCCGGCGATATCGTGGTGAACGTGTGCAAGCAAAAGCACGTTACCAATATGCGCAACGCTTCCGCCTCCGAGGACAGCCTCCGCCTCGTTTCCGTCCACCCCCTGACGCTGGAGGAATGCCTGGAATTCATCGACGACGACGAGCTGCTGGAAATCACCCCCAAGTCCCTCCGCATGCGCAAGCGCGTCCTCAGCCACGAGCAGCGTGCCAAGGATTTGAGCCGTTCCAAGGCGAAGTGAGTTTTGGGGGCCTCTTCGGCCCCCAAGCCCCTGAACCAGGGTACTGAGTACCCTGGACCCGCATTTGCGGAACAGAGTAGCGTATAAATCAAACAATGTGCCGCTGTTGCTTTGGGTGTCGTTTTGAGACGCCGGGGCAGCACGAAAGACAGAAAAAACCCGTCGGATGAAGAGCAAGCTCTTCCCCGAGCGGGCTTTTTCTGTCTTTCTCCGGAGGGCAAGCCCTCCGGGCGGCGGCCAAAGGCCGCCCTGCCCCGGCGAGGGGATAACGACAAAGTAGCTTGTTGTGTGCGAAGCGTCGTTGCAAAGCGCATCTTGTTTTCCGTTGCGCTCGCAAATCGTTTCGGTCGGCGGGAACGAAGCGGCTCGCAGCGTTTGAAACATGGTGGACGTTACAGCAGCGCACACGAGAATAATGAGAAAAAATGTGTGCAGGCCCAGGGCACGGCGGCGGAACGCCGCCAGCCCGGACAGGCAAGCCTGTCCGGGGAAAAGCCGGGAAGAACCGATCGGGAAAAGCTTGCTCTTCCCCGGCGGTTTTCCCGGCTTTTCTTGGCGCCCTGGGACCGTCTTGCTGCTACGTACCCAAAGCTACAGGCGCACAGCTCAACTTTCCTAAGCTAAGCCAGTTCGCCAAAAGTGGGGTCCAGGGGGATCATCCCCCTGGTGGGGGGCCGTATCCCGCCGCCGCCTGTGGCGGATACAGGCGGGAGAAGGCCCAATGAGGCAAGGAGTGCGGCAAGCGGCAGCGCAGACGCACGACTATGCCGAATTGAGGACTGAGGGGCGAAGCCCCCAGAAGCCCCCTGGTTCAGGGGTCCGGGAGGCGCGGAGCCTCCCGGGGCCCCCGTCACGGTCACGGCATTTGCCGCAGGGTACGGATGATCCGGTCGACGGCGTCGGCGGAGACCAGCAGGTCGGGGCCGTTTTCGACGCGCGCCAGGTAATGGTCGGCGTCGCAGGAGAAGAAGGAAACGGTTTTTTCCACGCCGTTCCGGTTGGACGCCGTAACAGTGAGCAGCAGTTCGCCGTTATCGTCGCTCTCTTCCTGGCAGGGTTCGCCGATGAGGGCGGTGACCAGGCCCCAGAGGTCCTTTTGCGCTTGCAGGGCGGGATCGGGCGAAGGCGCAGGCTCGGCGGTTTCGGCAGCGTCGTCGGTTTCTTCTGCTTCGTCGGCTGTGTCGGTTTCGGTTTCCGGGGCGCCTGTGAAGGAAACCGTGTGTCCGTCTGCGGTGAGGGAAGCGGCGGCCAGGCTTTCATAGGGCAGGGCCATGATATCGCACGCGGCCAGGGCGTCATTGGAAGCGTCCAGCAGCGCGGTCAGGGCAGAGGACGCCACCTTGTATACCGTGGCCGAGCCTGCCAGCCGGGCGTAATAGGAACTGCTGTCCGCGCCGCCGACGAGGAGGGAAAGAACGCTTCCGTCGTCCCCTTCCAGGGTCAGGGGAATGGCGGCGGTTTCATCCAGCCCCACAGAGGCCAGGGTTTCCGCGTCGGCATTGGGATAAACCAGCTCCTGCCAGGTGATGGCCTGCATATCCCCGGTCAGGTCGGCCACCTGGCTGTCGTCGGCGGGGGTTCCGTCCGGAAGATACCAGTGCTGATCCGGGTTGATGTCCGTGGAATCCGCCCGGTAGGATACGTCCACATCGCCGCCGATCATGAGGCGCACAGGGGTTTCCACCTTGGGCAGTTCTTCCATCCGCGCCAGGTCGGCGCTGTCCTTGGCAAAGGCCGTTTCCAGGGAATCGGAAAGGGTGTACACCTTGTCTTCCGCTGTGGACAGCCCCACGTAATACCCGTCCCCGAAGGGCAGGGCGTCGCCCATGGCGCAGGCGAGGGACGCGCCGTCCGAAAATTCGGCGGTAACGGTAAAGGCGGGTTCGGCCAGGCCATAGGCGGCCTTATCCGCCACGTTTTCAAGCACCCGGTCGGCCGTCAGGGCGCAGAAGGCCTCCGCCATGCCGTCCAGGGTATCCGCGTTCACGGGAAAGGCGGGATCATCGGCGTTTTGCCACGCGCCGTCCTGGCGGACAAAGTGCCAGGCCGTATCGCCGGACTGCCAGGCGAGGCCAGTCACATCCGCCGCGGCGTGACCGGTCAGGGGAGTCGCCTCCGCCGTTTCGGTGACGGATGCGGGCCGGTTCATCCGCTGCACGGCGAACACGCCGCCCGCCATGACCAGGAGCGCCAGCAACAGCAGCAGGGATTTATACGAACGCTTCATTTTCTCTTCCTCCTGAAATACACGGTCACGCCCAGAATCAGCACCGCGGCGGGCACGATCACCACCAGCACGGCCGTCCAGAAACTGCTTTGCGCGGCGGTAACGGTGAGGCCGCTGGCGGAAAGGGACTTGGAGCGGATGGCAATGCTCTCCTGCTGACCGCACATCCAGTTGACGGCGTTCAGGTACAGATTGCTGTTGGCGGAGGACACCATCCGGTCCACGTATTCATCCAGCATATCCTTGCTGGCGAACCAGACCAGGCGGCCGTCCCCCAGCTCGGCGGCGGCGGCCACATGGACGCTGCCCTCCGGGTCGCCCTCTTCTTTTTCGGTGGTCTTGGCTGCCGTGCCGGCAGGCTTGATATAAGCGCTGTCCGAGGTGTCAAGCAGCCAGGTGATTTCGGCGTCGCTGCCTTCCGCTTCTTCAATGGGATGGGCGAAGGGCATCAGGATATAATACCCGGCTTCGGCCAGGGCGTCGGTGATTTCGTGACTGGCGATATCGGGCAGCAGGTAGTGGGGATAGCGGTTCACCCGCATCTGCGCGTTCCCTTCAATCACCAGGCCCGTGCCCGCCGTCAGGCCCATGGCCTTTGTGACGGTCATCAGGTTGGGAAACTTTTCTTCTGTGGCCATATCGGTATTCAGCAGGATATGCCCGCCGGACTGCAGCCAGGCAACGAGCAGAGCGGCCTCGTCCTCGTTCAGGTCGGTTTCCGGGGCATTGATGAGGAGCAGGTCGGCGTCCTCGGGCATTTCATCCAGGGACAGGAGGCTCAGGTCCTCCACCGTCATGTTGTCCTGCTCGATCATCTCCCGGATACTGTCGCCCAGATCGCTTTCGCCGTGGCCCGTCAGCACGTAGACGGTAGGCAGATCATCGCTGGCCACATAATGCAGGGCGTTGGTCAGGGCGTTTTCCCCGTCAAAGGAGGTGGTGGCGGAATAACCGTAATAGGAATTCTGGTCGTACACGTAATCGGTCACGAAAATATCGTCATAACCCACCAGGCGGAAACGGCCGCCGCAGTCCACCAGCACGCTGTTGGCGTACAGCTGGTTGATATCCAGCTCATAGGGGGTCAGGAAGGTGGGATCCACCGTGGGGTCCACGCAGGACACCCGGATATGATCGGACAGATCGTCGTACCGGTTCAGGAGGCGCAGCACCGTTTCATCCTCCTGCCCGTCCACGGCCAGCAGGTAGAAATTGACGTCCTTCTGCAGGGCGGAAGCGATACGCTTGGTTTGGTCGCTGAGGGAATAAAGGCCCTGGCCGGACAGGTCGATTTCCGTGGCGGAGGTGGGCAGGGAGGACACCAGCACATTGGCCAGCACCGCAAGGATGATCACCACGCATCCGGCGAACATGGCATAGCCCCCCGCCCGGAAGCGCTTTCCGAACATGCGTTTCATTCGCTCCACCTCCTCTTTTCCATGGCCTGCACCGTAAAGAACAAGAGAACCCCGATGATGGACAGGTAATACACCACGGCCCCGATATCAAAGATGCCGTCCACAAAGGGGTCGAACCGGTCGAACACGCTGAGGTGGGAAACCAGATCGCCCACCAACCCGGAAAAGGCGGCGGCGTCCGTGCTGTACCAGATCAGCAGCCCGCCGATGCCCGCCAGCCCGAACAGCACGGCCACGGGCACATTGCGGCTCAGGGCATAGAGCAGCCACGCCAGGGCGGCGGCGAACACGCACAGGATCACCAGGTTGGCCTGGCCGGACGCGGGCAGGAAGGAAGCCAGGGACGAGCAGAAATACAAAAGCAGCAGGGTGACCAGGGTGATCACGGCGGCGGCCACCTGGCTTTCGGTCAGAGCGGAAATGAGCAGCCCCACGGAAAGCAGGCACGCCCCCAGCAGGAAAAAGCCCAGCAGCGCCCCGTACGCGGCGGGGAAGGACACCGCGCCGAACTGACTGAGGATCAGGGGATACAGGGCCATCACGCACACCGGCACGGCCAGCACGCACACCATGGCCAGGTATTTGCCCAGCACCACGCCGCTCAGGCGGATGGGCAGGGCGTAAAGCAGCTGATCGGTGCGGCTGCGGCGTTCCTCGGCCAGGGAACGCATGGTGACGATGGGCACGCAGATGAGGTAAATAAAGCTGATGGCGCTCAAAACGTATTCAAAATTGGCGTAAGCGCCGCTCAGGTTATAGGCCATGGTGTAAATGCCCGCAAAGAGCAGCACGAAGGCCGTGAACAGATAGCCCATAACGCCCTTGAAATAGGCGTTCAGTTCCTTTTGGAATACGGCAATCATTGGGGATCGGCCTCCTTTCCGCCGGCCTTTGCCTTGCGCCGGCGCTTTTCCTTGGGCGCTTCTTCGGGCTTTTCCTGGGTGAGTTCCAGGAACACGTCTTCCAGGCTGGCCCGCTCATGGGTCATTTCCAGGATGGGCAGGTGGGCGTCCGCAAAGGCGAAGAAGATTGCCTCCCGGATATCGGCGTCTTCCCGGGGCGTTACGGCAATGGAAAGGATGCCGTCTTCCTTTTCTTCCGTTTTCCAGGCTTCCGCCTGTTCAAGCCCCTGCAGCACGCTGCCCGCGGCCTCCGCGCCGCCCCGCACCAGCAGATGAATCTCGCTTTTCCCGGCAAAGAGGGCGGTGAGGTTTTCCGGGGTGTCGCTGGCGGCCAGTTCCCCGTGGGAAATGATCATGATATGGTCGCACACGGCCTGCACTTCGCTGAGGATGTGGCTGGACAGGATCATGGTGTGGTCCTTCCCCAACTCCCGGATGAGCTCCCGGATCTCGATGATCTGGGCGGGGTCCAGGCCCACGGTGGGCTCGTCCAGAATGATTACCTGCGGGTCACCCAGCAGCGCCTGGGCGATGCCCACCCGCTGGCGATAGCCCTTTGACAGGTTGCGGATCAGCCGGTGCCGCATGCCCGAAATGCCCGTTTTTTCCATCACGGCGGCAATCTGCCCGGCCTGTTCCCTGCCCGGAATGCCCTTGGCTGCCGCCACAAAGCGCAGATATTCCTCCGGCGTCATGTCGGGGTACACGGGGGGCTGCTCGGGCAGGTACCCGATGAGCTTTTTGGCCGCCATGGGCTCTTCCATAATGTCATGACCGCCGATGCGCACCGTGCCTTCGCTGGCCCCCAGGCAGCCGGTGAGCATGTTCATGGTGGTGGATTTTCCCGCGCCGTTGGGCCCCAGAAACCCGTACACCACGCCCTTTTCAATGGTGAAGTTCAGGTCGTGTACGGCGGTGTGGGCGCCGTAACGCTTGGTTAGATGTTCCGCTTCGATCAAACCGCATATCTCCTCTCCTGTTTGGATTCCATGCGATAATGTAGCGCCCGGAATTGAAAGGCCCGTGAACGAAATATGAAATAATCATGAATATTGCGC